>JBOHYH010000311.1:0-13773 GCA_050737775.1 Arenimonas sp. | reverse complement strand
GATTGGTAGTCGCCAGAAAATCGAATGTTGTTTCTATCGGCCAGATCGTTTTTTGCGCCAATGCTCGGTAATAAACGGCCCGGATAATTTTGCCAACGCCAATATTCCAAAATACAAAACACCGAATGCGACGACACGGTGTGGTTCACTTTCCCATATACCTTCGCTTTTCGGGTCTAGTCCGAATGTTGCGACCAGCTCCGGTTTTATGCCCAGAAACGGCAGGTCTGCAAAAATCGTAGCGAAGCAGGCAAACAGATACGCCACTACCAATCCGGCCCATGCGGCCATCGCCTGCATGATTTGATCATCGCTGGGTTTCTTTAGTATCCAGGATAATTTTCCGACAAAAAGCCAGCCGAATGCCAATAACATCCACCAGGCTTCGAATGTCCAGGCAAATGCTCCAATCATCAAAACGTAAAACGAAGTGAGCCCGCCCAATGCTAGCCAGCGATGACTTCTCGTCCAGTCTAGACCAGCGCCGAACCCGGCGTAGAAGCCGGTCGCATGCACCAGAAAAAACTCGACCAGCATGGTCAGCATGGCGCCTTTGACTGCATCGACCCCGAGCATGAATGGGGATATCCAGATAGTCATAAAAACCGCTGACGTGACCACATCCGGCAGTGCGGCCAGCAAAGCTTGAAATGGCAATGGCAGTTTGGTAGCGATGTTGTGCTCCCAGTATCAACTGAATTCACTGACGGTAAATTACAGCAAAACTCGAACCCGGTAATCAGGCATAAAAAAACGGGCAGAGTCTGCCCGTTTTTCTTTTACCAATAAAAGACAATTACAGCGATTCGAAAATACCCGCTGCACCCATGCCGGTGCCGATACACATGGTAACCATGCCGTATTTTTGCTTACGGCGCTTCATGCCGTGAACAATCGTGGCGGTACGGATAGCACCGGTCGCGCCAAGTGGATGACCTAAGGCAATAGCGCCTCCAAGCGGGTTGATTTTGGAAGCATCCAAACCGCAATCACGAATAACGGCCAATGACTGAGCTGCGAAGGCTTCGTTCAATTCAATCCAGTCGAGTTGATCTTTCGTCAAACCGGCTTGCTTCAAGGCTTTTGGAATCGCGGCGATAGGCCCGATACCCATGACTTCAGGGCGAACACCGGCAACCGAGAAGCTGACGAGACGAGCGAGCGGGGTAAGACCATAATCTTTAATTGCCTGTTCGGATGCCAACAGCACAGCACCGGCACCATCCGACATTTGCGATGAATTACCTGCCGTCACGCTGCCACCAGCACGGAATACTGGTTTCAGTTTTGCCAGTCCTTCGATGGATGAATCTGCACGTGGACCTTCATCATTCAATGCAGTAACTTCGCGCATTTGCACCGTGTTGCCCACCAGCACTGGCTGACGAGAAATAATTTGATACGGCGAAATTTCCGAAGTGAATTCACCAGCCGCGATTGCGGCAATCGCTTTTTGATGTGATGCAAACGCAAATGCGTCCTGATCTTCACGCGAGATATTCCATTCCGATGCGACTTTTTCTGCGGTGATGCCCATGCCATAGGCAATTGCAATGTTGTCGTTCTCGAATACCTTCGGACTCATGGCGACCTTGTTGCCCATCATCGGTACCATACTCATGCTTTCGGTACCACCTGCCAACATTAAATCGGCTTCGCCCAGACGAATACGATCCGCTGCGAGTGCAACGGCTTGCACGCCGGAGGAGCAGAAACGATTGATAGTTTGTGCTGCAATCACATTCGGCAAGCCAGCCAATAACAGACCGATGCGTGCGACGTTCATGCCTTGCTCGCCTTCCGGCATGGCGCAACCAATGATGGCGTCGTCAATGCGGCTGGTATCAATGCCAGGCGCCTGCGCACAAACGGCTTTCAATACATGCGCCAGCATTTCATCGGGGCGAGTATTGCGGAACATGCCACGCGGCGCTTTACCGACCGGGGTGCGGGTAGCAGCAACGATATAGGCTTCTTGAATTTGTTTGGACATTTTAGTTCTCCTGGTCTCGTGCGCTTAGTTGCGAAGTGGTTTGCCGTTTTGCAGCATATAAAGAATGCGTTCCTGGGTTTTCGGCATTAATGCCAACGCGATGAAATGCTCGCGTTCCAGTTTCAGCAACCATTCTTCATCGACCAATGAACCACGGTCGACATTGCCACCGCACAGTACCGTTGCGATACGAGTGGACACTTCCATATCGTGCTCGGAGATGAAACGACCTTCGAGCATGTTGACCAGCATCATTTTGAAAGTCGCGATGCCAACATCGCCTGCAACAGGAATTTGTCGGGCCGGCAGAGCAGGCCGATAGCCCGATTCAGCCAGTACTTTGACTTGTTGCTTGGCGACGTGGAGCAATTCGAATGCGTTGAAAATGACGACGTCATTCTCACGAGCAAGTTTCAGTTCTTTCGCTTCGAGTGCAGAGGCCGACACCTTGCCCATCGCAATGGCTTCGAAATAAGGACGCAGACCGGCGAATACATCACCGCCCTGACCAGCAGCCAGGCCAACGCGTGTGGCGATTTCTTTCAGGCCACCACCGGCTGGTAGCAAGCCAACACCTGCTTCAACAAGGCCAATATAGCTTTCGAGCGAGAATACGGTACGAGCCGAATGCATCTGGAATTCGCAGCCGCCGCCGAGTGCCAGGCCACGAACTGCCGCAACTACGGGAACCAGCGAATATTTGATGCGTTGGCTGGTGGCCTGGAAATTGGCAACCATGGATTCAAATTCTTTCAACTTGCCGTCTTTCAGACTTTGCATCGCGCCAGACAAATCGGCACCGGCTGAGAAAGTGTCTTTGTTTTGCCAGATCACCATACCGGTGAAATCTTTTTCGGCGACATCAATCGCCTGCTGGATTCCGGCCAACACGCCATCACTGACGGTGTTCATTTTGGTTTTGAAGCTCAGAACGGCCACGCCATCGCCGTCATGCCACATGCGAACGGCATCGGTTTCGAATACGGTTTCGCCAGGCGAGAAAGTTTCGCCAAGAACCGGATCAGGAAAACGTTGGCGTGCATAAACCGGATTAGTCGAACGACCAACGATCTTGTTTTGTGCCGGGCTGTAACTACCAGAAGCTTCATTGACACCATCGCGTTCGCTTACCCAGGCTGGCAATGGAGCAGAGCTCATCGATTTACCGGCAGCGATATCTTCCTGAATCCAGCTCACGACTTGTTTCCAGCCGGCCGATTGCCAGGACTCGAATGGACCTTGAGCCCAGCCATAACCCCAGCGAATGGCGAGATCCACATCGCGGGCGGTATCGGCGATATCGGCCAGATTGTAGGCACTGTAGTGGAACAGATCGCGAAACATTGCCCACAGGAATTGCGCTTGCTTGTGTTCGCTGGCACGCAGCTTGGCGAATTTTTCGGCAGGATTTTTGATTTTCAGAATTTCGATGACTTCAGGCGCAGCTTCGCCAGTCGCAGGACGGTAATCCTGTGCTTTCAGATCCAGCACAACAATGTCTTTGCCGCGTTTCTGGAAAATACCGGCACCGGTTTTCTGGCCCAGCGCACCCTTGGCAATCAAAGCCTGCAACCAGTCAGGGGCTTTGAAATATTCTTTCCAAGGGTCGTTCGGCAGTGTATCGGCCATGGTTTTGATCACATGAGACATGGTGTCTAAACCGACAACATCGGAGGTTCTGTAAGTCGCCGACTTCGGACGGCCCAGCAACGGACCAGTCAGGGCATCAACTTCATCAAAGCCCAAACCAAAAGTGGCGGTGTGATGCAAAGTGGAAAGAATCGAGAACACACCGATCCGGTTGCCAATGAAATTTGGGGTGTCTTTGGCGTAAACGACGCCTTTACCCAGTGTGGTGACCAGGAAAGATTCAAGGCCTTCAAGCACGGCCTTGTCCGTACCTTTACAAGGAATGAGTTCGGCCAAATGCATATAACGGGGCGGATTGAAGAAATGCACGCCGCAGAATCTGTGATGAAGTGATTCATCAAGAATATCTGCCAAGCTATTGATTGATAAACCAGATGTGTTGGAAGCAAGAATGGCATTCTTGTTTACATAAGGCAGAATCTTGGCGTAAAGATCTTTTTTCCAGTCCAAGCGTTCCGCGATCGCTTCAATGATCAAATCACAGCCTTTCAGCCATTCCAGATGCTCATCGTAATTCGCAGCGACAATGGCCGTTGCCTTGTCTTTTGAAGCTAATGGGGCCGGTGAAAGCTTACCCAGATTAGCGATAGCTTTATTCACGATACCGTTCTTTTCGCCGTCTTTGGCAGGCAAATCGAAGAGGATGGTGTCTACATTGGCATTAACTAAATGAGCGGCAATCTGCGCGCCCATCACGCCAGCGCCGAGAACGGCGACTTTACGGATGCGAAGCTGTGACATGTATAACTCCGGGTTATGAATCAAAAATTAGGCTGCGCGCAAACCGGCAGCGGCGAAACGAATAAGACCTTGGGCTGCTTTATCGGCGTGAGCGCGGTCAGAAACACCGGCAGGGCGCTTGATTAAGCCAAAATCGGCCATGGCATAAGTCAGGGCGCCAGCAGTGAAATCCAGCCTCAAGTACAGGTCTTCTTTGGCGAGGCCAGGCAGGCAGCTCGCCAACGCTTTGGCGAACTCACGTAGAACCTGACCATAGTTATCAGATAAAAATTTACGCAGGCCATCGTTTTTTTCGGCGTAGGCGCGTGCCAGGACACGAACGAAAGCGGAGCCATGACGGTCATACGTCAGCGCGAGAGCAGGCTGGATAAAGGCAGCCAGAATAGCTTCCAGGTCGCCGGGCTTTTCTTCAAGCGCTTGTCGTAGCTGGCTCAAACGGCGCTCGCTCATCTCGTCCATGCGTCTCCGAAAGACCTCATTAACGAGGTTTTCCTTGGAACCGAAGTGATAATTCACTGCCGCAATATTCACGTCGGCGCGGCTGGTAACTTGGCGCAAGGAAGTGCCGGCGAATCCGAATTGGGCAAATAATTCTTCTGCGGCGCCAAGAATCCTGTCTTTGGTGTTGAAGTGTGCAGTAGGCATAGTCTTCTGTATCCAGCGTTTGATTCAAACAGATGTTTCAATCATAAAATCGAACGCGTGTTGGGTCAAGTCGCATATTAGGGTCAAGACCCGTTACTGGAAGCCGATAAGGAACGTGACAGCGCTTTCAATATTTGAGCTAAACCCTTCTTTGAAATAGCTTTTTATGGTAAATTTAGCGACTTTCAACCCTTAGACACTGGAGTTACACCATGGCGCTGGAACGCACCATCTCAATTATCAAACCTGATGCCGTTGCGAAGAACGTAATTGGCCAAATTTATGCCCGTTTTGAAAATGCCGGCTTGAAAGTAGTCGCTGCAAAAATGAAACACCTGTCCCGCAAAGAAGCCGAAGGTTTCTACGCAGTACATAGCCAACGTCCTTTCTTCAATGCTCTCGTTGAATTCATGATTTCCGGTCCCGTAATGATTCAAGTTCTGGAAGGTGACAATGCCGTTCAGAAAAATCGCGACTTGATGGGCGCCACCAATCCGAAGGAAGCTGCTGCGGGAACTATCCGTGCAGATTTCGCAGAAAGCATCGATGCCAATGCCGTACACGGTTCCGACAGCCTGGAAAATGCAGCCATTGAAACTGCCTATTTCTTTGCTGCTACCGAAGTAAGCGCACGCTAAGTTTTAAAGAGAAATCAACGTGACCGAAGTCCAATCCAAAATCAATTTGCTCGATCTCGATCGCACAGGCATGGTGGAATTTTTCACCGGCCTGGGCGAAAAGCGTTTTCGTGCCGAGCAGGTGATGAAATGGATTTACCATCGTCACGTTGATGACTTCGAGCAAATGACCGACTTGGGCAAAGTGTTGCGCGCCAAGTTGGTCGAACGCGCTGAGGTTCGTGCACCCAAAGTCATGTTCGACAAACCTTCCCTCGACGGCACCCAGAAATGGCTGCTCGGCATGGATACCGGCAATGCCGTCGAAACAGTTTTCATACCTGACAAAGGCCGTGGCACGCTTTGCGTATCAAGCCAAGTCGGCTGCGGTTTGAACTGTCAGTTCTGTTCAACTGCAACGCAAGGCTTTAACCGCAATCTCTCTACCGCTGAAATTATCGGCCAGGTATGGGTTGCAGCGAAGGCACTCGGCAATCAAGTTCATCAGCAACGCAAACTCACCAATGTCGTGATGATGGGCATGGGCGAACCATTGCTCAACTTCGACAATGTCGTTCGTGCAATGAGCATCATGCGTGATGATCTAGGTTTCGGCTTGGCTAACAAACGCGTCACGCTATCGACGGCAGGCTTAGTACCAATGATCGACAAGCTTTCCATTGAAAGCGACGTATCGCTTGCAGTTTCGTTGCATGCTGCCAATGATGAATTGCGTACCGAACTCGTGCCCCTGAACAAAAAATATCCACTTGCCGAATTGATGGATGCCTGCATTCGTTATGCAGAACGTAAGCCACGCACTTCGATTACATTCGAATACACCATGATGAAGGGCGTAAATGACACGCCTGCATTGGCCCGCCAGCTTTACAAGTGGGTACATGCATTGCATGCGAAAGCGCAACGCAACGACATCGCAAAAATCAATCTGATCCCATTCAATCCTTTCCCCGGTACGCGTTTCGAGCGCTCAACCGAAGAAGACATTCGCGCTTTCCAGAAAATTCTGCTCGATAACGATGTTCTTACGATGGTGCGCCGTACACGCGGCGATGACATCGATGCCGCTTGCGGCCAGCTCAAAGGCCAGGTGATGGACAAGACTCGTCGCCAATCCGAATTCAAGGCAAAACTTGAAGCGCAGGGCATTAGCGATGCAGCTTAAACCGATGCTATTTGCATTATTGTGCGTCTTGTTTTTTGCGAATGCAGCCATTTGCATTGCAGTGGAATCGAAGACGGTAACTTCAGTGGCATCGAAGCAACCCCCTTTGTCTTACAAGGGGAAAAATGCCATTGCTTCGGCACAAAGATTCATTAACCAAGCCGACTATGCAGCAGCGATGAAACAAGCCGAAATTGCGATTAAATCCGATCCAAAATCGGGCGCGCCACATATGGTGAAGGCATATATTCTTGATCAGCAAAAACAATCAAAGAAAGCTGGCAATGAATATGCACGCGCCTTGGCGCTCTCACCCAACAATGGCTTTATCCTGAATGCTTTTGCAGTGCATTTATGCGGGAACCAACAATATGATCAGGCTGATGCTTATTTCATCAAGGCTACAGCAGATAGTGATTTTCCCTCACAAATCGAAGCTTTTGAAAACGCAAGTCAATGCAGTCTCGAAAATAACAATTTTATCCTCGCAGAATATCGTGCCCGTACCGCATTAATCCTCAATCCAGAGAGCATCAGTGCTTTGGAAGTAATGGCACAAGTCAAATTCAAGCAATCCTCTTTTTTGGAAGCCCGTGCCTTCATGCAAAGACGTGAAGCACTGGGCCTGTTAAGTGCCCCGTTGTTACAACTTGCTCAAAAAATAGAAAAATCGGCCGGCGATGACCGCGCTGCAGCTCAGTATCAAAAACAGTTGGACCTCTTGTTGCAAGCCCAAATTCAGCCGCCCACGGGAGAGGGGCAGAAGAAGCCATGAACGATAACGCCTATCAAGAAACACTCTTTGCCGAGCCACTCGGATTACAACTAAGACATGCTCGTGAAAAACTTGGCCTGAAAGTGACCGACGCTGCAGCGCGGCTGAAATTGCCCGCCGAGATCATCGAAGCACTTGAACTCGAGAATTGGGGCAAGCTTGGTGCAGCAATTTATGTACGTAGCTATCTCGGTAGCTATATAAAATTCCTGGGTTTGCCAGGCTCGCTGGCGAACGAGTTCAATATCAAAACATCGGAAATGCCTGCGATGAAGATATTGAGTGACAAGCCAGTACGTCGTGATATCGACAAGACACTCAGTACTGTCGGTTACTTTGCGATTACCGGGGTTATCGTGGCTTCATTAGTCATGCTTGCCATGCATTTCCAGGCCCCAGGTAAACGTACGGAAGCTTTGCCTTTGGATATTCAGTCAGAATCACTTCCAGTGAGTAAAGCTCCCGTTGCGGAGCCTGTAGCAACAAGCACACCAGCAGTTGCAGACGCCAGTCAGCAAACTCCAGTGATGGCAAGTATTGCTCCGATTAGTGCGGCGACAGTTTCCAATGGCTGGGAAATCCGTGTGAATGCCGATAGCTGGGTCGAAATCACCGGAATAGACGGAAAACGAATCGAAAGCGGAATCATCGGCGCAGGAATGGTAAAACAATACGGCGCCGATCAATTAGCTAGCGTTACAATAGGCAATGCCGACCAGGTTCAGATACTTCGAAATGGGCAAATTGTCGATTTAGGTCCATTTAAACAAGATAATGTGGTCCGTTTTAAAATTGCGAGTGATGGTGCTCTAGTCACCAAAACAGCAACGCAATAATCCAAAACCATTTTCAATCATCATCACCAATTTTACTGCGCAGGCAGATTAGAGAATTATGTCCAATCATCAAATTGACGAATACGAATTAGGCGAACGCGTAAGAAACTGGTTCAAGGATAATAGCGGTTCATTGATTACGGGCATTGCGCTTGGCCTTGGTTGTATATTCGCCTATCAATGGTGGCAGGGAAATGGCGACAAACACCAAACCGAAGCTGCCTTGCAGTACCAGGCATTTACGTCGGCCGCAGAAAAAAATGACCCCACCAAGACAAAAGTGGTATTGGCATTGATCGAGTCAAAGTATGCCGATACTCCTTATTTGAATTTTGCCGTTCTACGTCAGGCAGAGTTATTGCAGGCAAACGGCAAAAGTGATGATGCCGTCAAATTGCTCGAAGCCAATATTGCCAATGCGACCGAGGCTCCGATAAAAGAACTCTACAAGTTGCGCATTGCCCGCATACAACTGATAAACGGCAAAGCCGACCTTGCCTTGAAGCAATTGGCAGATATTACCGAAAGTGTTTATACGGCCTCTGTGGAAGAAATTCGTGGTGATGCGAATTTGGCACTCGGCAAAAGGGAACTTGCAAGTCAGTCCTATGTCAAAGCGCTCACTGCTTTGGACGAAGCAGCGCCGATTCGTAATTTAATCGAACTAAAACTTATTGAAGCAGGTGGTTCTGTACCTGCTAAGCCAGGAGCTTGATCCATGTTGCAACGCATTGCTTTGATTTGCTTGATTGCATTCACGCTGAATGGCTGTACTACCGTGAAGGGATGGTTTGACGGTGACTCCAAAAAGGCGGCTTCCGAACCTGCCGAACTGAAAAAAATGGCGAATACCATCGCCGTCAGACGCTTGTGGTCAACCGATGTCGGCCACGGCGAAGACAAATTGTGGCTGCGTCAAAAGCCTGCATTGTCAGGTAACAAGATATTCGTGGTCGATGACAATGGAAACGTTAGCGCACTTGATGCGATGACCGGAAAAACACTTTGGGAATCCAAAGCACTGGAAATGAAATCCAGCGGCAGCCGCCTATTATTCTGGCGTAAGCGATCACTTGAGACCGGACTCACCAGCAGTGTTGGTGTTGGTAGTAGCCTCGTAGTGGTTGGCGGGCGTAATGGTGAAGTCCTTGCGCTTGATATCGAGACCGGCAGCAAGAAGTGGACGAGTAAAGTCACTTCGGAAATCATTAGCACACCATTGGTCACCGATGATCGCGTGATTGTTCGTGGTGGTGATGGTCGCGTATTCGGGTTTGATATTGCGGACGGCACACGAAAATGGGTCTTTGATCGCGCATTGCCATCCTTGAGTGTTCGTGGCAATGGTAGCCCGGTCCTGGGGAATGGCGTTGTCTACGCAGGCTATGAAGATGGCACAGTGGTAATGCTTCGTATTGCAGACGGTTTGCAGGGCTGGGAACAGGCCATTGCCGATCCTGATGGCCGTACCGAACTTGACCGTGCGGCCGACGTTGACGGCGAAATCCAGGTAGGCGCAGATGCGGTGTATGCGACCAGTTTTCACGGTCAGAGCATGGCGTTGTCGCTGAGCAACGGGCGCCCGGTCTGGACGCGTGATATTGGCAGCTATGGCGGCTTGGCGATGAATGATACCCAGCTTGTCGTTGCCGACAAACAAGGCGTCGTGCATGGCCTAAATCGTGCAGATGGCTCGGGCATCTGGAAACAGGAAGGCCTGCAGCGTCGCATGCTGACCACACCTGTTATTCAGGGCAACTACGCAGTCGTAGGTGACCTCGAAGGTTATTTACATTGGATGAAACTCGATACGGGTGAGTTAGTCGCGCGTGTTCGCGTGCAAAATGCTTATCTGCGTGGCACACCAGTCATTTCCAGTGAGGGCGTCTTGTATGCCTTGACTGCAGAAGGCGAATTAGCAGCTTACAAATTGGATCAATAATGATATTGCCGATGGTGGCCTTGGTCGGACGGCCTAACGTCGGCAAGTCCACGTTATTCAATGGTTTGACGCGTACACGCGACGCTTTGGTTCATGATGAGCCAGGCGTAACGCGTGATCGTAATTATGGCTTTTGTAGACTGATTGATAGCCTGCCGTTTATCGTTTGCGATACTGGCGGTTTGTCGGGTGATGAAGAAGGCCTGGCTGGCGCCACGGCTAAACAATCGCGTGCTGCGGTTGATGAGGCCGATCTGGTTTTATTTGTGGTCGATGGCCGTGAAGGCCCGAGCGCAATGGACCAGAATATCCTGCCTTGGTTACGCCGCAGCGGCAAACAAATTGTACTGGTAGTCAACAAAACCGATGGTGTCGATGAAGTTGCCGCCATCAATGAATTCTCGCGTTTCGGCATTGAAACAAAAATCGCTACTGCGACCGCGCACCAACGCGGCATTCCGCAATTACTCGAAGTCATCAAAGAAAAATTGCCGAAGCCGTCCGAGGCGGATGTCGATACATCGGCAGAAACTGATCCGGACGAAATTCGTTTGGCTTTTATCGGCCGCCCGAACGTTGGTAAATCTACCCTGGTCAATCGTTTGCTAGGTGAAGAACGCGTTATCGCTTCCGATGTTCCCGGCACGACCCGCGATTCCATTTCGGTGGATCTGGTTCGTGATGGCAGGAAATATAAATTGATTGATACTGCCGGTTTGCGCCGTCGTTCGAAAGTCGAAGAAGCAGTAGAAATTTTCAGTACATTCAAAACGCTGCAATCCATCGATAACGCACAAGTGTCGGTCGTGATGCTCGATGCCGGCGAAGGCGTTACCGAACAAGATGCTACTGTGCTCGGCCATGTGCTGGAAGCGGGCAGGGCATTGGTCATTGCAGTGAACAAATGGGACGGTCAAAGCACTTACCAACGCGATCAAACCATGGGCATGCTGGAGCGCAAACTATCGTTCTGCACCTGGGCCGAGCGCGTTACCATTTCGGC
The DNA here is from genome assembly GCA_050737775.1 of Arenimonas sp. Lineage (GTDB taxonomy): Bacteria > Pseudomonadota > Gammaproteobacteria > Xanthomonadales > Xanthomonadaceae > Arenimonas. The sequence continues at coordinate 2,385 of JBOHYH010000311.1, read as the reverse complement.
CAAGCATGGCACCGGTATGCTGGAATTGTTCAATGCGATTAATCGTGCGCATGCTTCCGCGACTCGCGTTTTCGGAACATCAGAAACCAATAAAGCACTCGAAATTGCATTGGAAACCAACCCGCCACCGGTGCAAAACGGTCATGTCGCCAAACTTCGTTTCGTGCATCCCGGTGGTACCAATCCACCTACCTTTATCGTGCATGGTACGCGTCTGAAGAAACTTCCTGAAAGCTATAAACGTTATCTAGAAAACTTCTTCCGCAAACGCTTCAAGCTCAGTGGTACGCCAGTGCAGTTTGTTTACAAGGAAGGCGTCAATCCATTTGAAGGCAAGAAAAACGTACTGACTGACAAGCAGGTTAAATCACGCCAGCGTATGATGAGACACGCCAAACGCAAGTGAAGAGCTATGACAAGATCAGCCTGGGCATACTCGCAGGTGGTCGTGCTTCGCGATTGAATGGCGCCGACAAGGCTTTTATCCGTTATCAAAACGAGTATTTGAGTCAGCGCATTTTGTGCTTTCTTGATATGCGGTTTTCACAGCAATTGATTAGCACACGAGTGACAGACCCGCGCTTTATCGGGATGAACCTCATGCCCGTGCATGATTCCCGCCCATCATTTTCGGGCCCTCTGGCGGGTATTGAAGCCTTGCTCGATGCTACCCAAAGCGAATACCTGCTTAGCATCCCGGTCGATGTAAAATACGTTCCGGGAGATTTGATTGAACAATGGCTAGAAACACCTGAACTGCCTGGCCAGGTACTGCATGATGCTGATGGCTTACAACCATTATTTGCACTTTGGCATGTGAGGAGTTGCAGAACTCCGGTCAAGTCTGCACTCGACCAGGGAATAACCGCAGTTCATTCAGTGATTTCCCAATTAAATTTTAAAATAGCTACCCGCACCGACATTCAAATCGGTAATCTAAATACCCCCCGAGATTTCGAAACTACGTGAATCAAAATTACCCCCAAAGAATAAGTTTTTCCGACGCGCAGACCCTCGTTGACGATGTGGCATCGACTAATCGGCTGGATATCGAACGTGTACCGCTGGCACGCTCGCTGAATCGTGTACTGGCAGAAGATATTGTCGCTGCCGTGTCATTGCCTAATTTCGATAATGCGGCCATGGACGGTTATGCACTGCGTGCAGAAGACCTAAATGAGTATGCAAAATCCGGCTTTGAAATTATTGGTGAACAGTTTGCCGGTGCTCCAACCGGTTTTATCATCGGTAAAGGCCAATGTGTGCGGATTACAACAGGCGCCATGTTGCCTGAAGGTACCGATACTATTGCCATCAAGGAAGACAGTACCGAAGAGCAGGGTAGCGTGAAGTTTCATGCACCGATTAAATTCGGCGCCAATATTCGTCGTGCTGGTGAAGACGTGGCCATTGACGACACTATCGCCAAAGCCGGTCAAATCCTGAAAGCTGCCAGAATCAGTTTGCTGGCAGCCGTCGGACTTCATGATGTTGCGTGCACCAAACGGCCTACAGTTGCAATATTCACCAGCGGCGATGAGCTGCAAGCACCCGGACAAGCACTGCAACCAGGGCAGATTTACGATAGCAACCGCGTGCTACTGCAAAACTTGCTGCTCGCCGAAGGCTTGGAACCTGTGGCATGGCCGGTATTGCCAGACGATCCGGCTCGCATTGAAACCGCATTGAAAGATGCAGCATTCTCGTTCGATGTCGTGATCACCTGTGGTGGTGTTTCAGCCGGCGAGAAAGATTATTTGCCGGCATTTCTCGAACAGCACGGGCAAATCCATTTCTGGAAAGTCCGCATGAAACCCGGCATGCCGCTGCTGTTCGGACAAGTCGGCAAAACTTTATTTTTGGGCTTGCCCGGCAATCCGGTTTCCGTATTGGCCACATTTCTGAGTCTTGGACGGCGTTTACTGGACGGACTTCAGGGCAGGGCAGAACCACGCAGCCTGTTGCGTGCCCAACTATCGCAAAGCATCACTAAACAACATGCAAGGCTGGAATTCATGCGTGGCGATTTGCATATAGATAATCAAGGCATGATTTCAGTCACGCCGAATGCGGCAACGGGATCGCATCGATTGCGTGCCGCCGCTGAATCGAATGCGCTGATCATGTTGCCGGAAGGCGAAGGCAATATTGCCGCCGGTGCCATGATGCGGGTATTGCCTTATGGTCGCTGGCTGTCTTGATTCGATGAAAAAAACCATCACCGACATCACACCAGTACAAGCGGTTTCCATGCAAGCTGATGGTGTGATGTTGATTGATGTGCGCGAGTCCGATGAACATGCACTAGGCTTGCCCAAAAATGCGCTTGCGATTCCAAGAGCAAAGTTGGAACAAGAACACACTGCCTATATTTCCAATCACGAC
>JBOHYH010000310.1:0-3912 GCA_050737775.1 Arenimonas sp. | reverse complement strand
CGCCCAAGGTCTGCGGCAGATTTTGGGCGCAGCAAGCGGCGCCCCTACGGAATTAATTTTAATTTTGTTTTAAATCAATACTTTGAATGATATTTTATAAAGTATTGCATTAACTTAATTTCTACCTTAACCTGCACAGGTCGCCCGGAAAGCCGCTCTTCGGAGCATGTATCTACAACCACGATCTGTCCTCCGGTTTACCGGATTTTTAAGGAGACCCTTGCAGGTCTCCTCTTTTTTTGTCGAATAGGTCCTATTTGTGTGAGCAAGTCCTTGTTTCTAATGACATAGGCCCGATGAACTAGGGCGAGCGCCTCGCAATCTGGTAAATTCGGCTTAGATAAAAGGAATGCCGCGCCGCATGTTGTTCGCACCAGTTCGCCATCTTGGGCTTTCGTTCGTGTTGCTGGGCCTGTTGTCAGGCTGCGGCCGCGAGCCCGTGGCTCCGGGTGATCCGGTTGCAGCAGTCGAAAGCCTGACTGAGGCGATCAAGGATAACGACCTGGTGCGTTACTCCAAGCTCAGCCTTCCGCCCAAGCTGCACACCCAAATGGAACAGCGCTGGAATGCCGAACTTGCCAAAGCCCCGGCCCTGACCGAAGTCCAGCGCAAAGACCATGCCCGCTACATGAAACAAATGATGGAGCCGGGTGCCGAAGCTAAATTATTTGTACGCTACGAAAGCAAGTTGAAAAAATTCCAGTCCGAAATCAACAGCCAGTGGCCCGTTATGAAGGGGGCTGCACAAATTTTCGTGACCAGCGCCATCCAGGCCAATGAAGATCTCACCTTGGCCGAGCGCGATCACGCCAAGGCCGTTAGCCAAGCCATATTGCAATGGCTTAAACCCGCCATATTCAGCGACAAGCAAAAAGCCCGCAAAGCGATAGCGGTCATCTGCAAAACGGCGCGCGAAGTAAACTTGCCCGAAGCCGAACAAATACATCAGCTTTCAATGATCGGCAGCCTGGAGAAAGGCAGCATCGCCTTGAAAGGCCTGAAAGACATAGCTCGCATTTACGGCGCCGATATCGACGAATCGCTCGACAATCTCGAAGCAAAACTGGTGGATGCCGACGCCTCGGGCAATGAAGCCACCGTGGAAGTAAATTATGTACTGCTCAATAAAGACATCAGCTTTAACATTGAAATGACCCGCATTGATGGCCGTTGGTATCCTGCCGACAGTGTCCACGATGCCCGACAAGAATTAAAACAAGTGCTGCCCGCCGCAGCCGTTTCTGCCCCCTAAATTATGACGACTGAACAACCTTCGCTGCCATTGCCGCAGCCCGACGAACCGACGCCAACACCTGCGCCGAACGAATCGAAAAAAACCTTTGCCAATACCATTGCGCCGCTCTGGGCGCGCCTGATGGAAAAATTGTTGGCGCCGTGGATTGAAATCAAACGCGAACCGAATGTGGTGCCCTTCACACCCGACAGACCCATTTGCTATGTGATTGAAAATTATGGCCTGTCGAATATGCTGATTCTGGATCGGGCCTGTCGTGAAGCCGGACTGCCCTCTCCGCTTGCACCACTGCCCGGCGATCCACTCGGACGCAAGCGTTCCTACATCGCCTTGTCGCGTCGTGGTGGCAGTGTTTTTTCGCAGCCGAAAAACAAGAACCATTCCGATGGTTTGTCGCGTTTGTTGATGGCGCATCGCCTGTATCCCGACCAGGATGTGCAGCTGGTACCGGTATCGATATTTGTCGGACGCGCACCGGATCGGCAATCCGGCTGGTTCTCGGTCTTGTTCTCGGAAAACTGGGCACTGGTCGGCCGCTTCCGTCGTTTGCTTGCGATATTGTTGAATGGTCGCGGCACCGTCGTGCAGTTTTCGCCATCGGTGCGCGTGTGGGAAATTCTGAGCGAAGAACTGCCACATGAACGCAGTGTTCGCAAGACATCGCGGGTATTGCGTGCCCACTTCCGCCGTATTCGTTCGGCGGTTATCGGCCCGGATTTATCGACACGACGTTTGCTGGTCGATCGCGTGCTGGATGCAGAACCCGTCCGCAAGGCCATTGCCGAACAGGCACGTCGCGACAAAACCGAATATCTGGAAGCCTGGAAAAAAGCGCACGGCTTTGCCTGGGAAATTGCTGCCGATTATTCGCATCCCGTTGTACGCTCCTTGTCATTCGTGCTGACCGGCTTCTGGAATCGCATTTACGATGGTGTCCATGTGCATCATCTGGATTCACTCAAGCAAGTCGCTCCCGGCCATGAAATCGTTTATGTGCCCTGCCATCGCAGTCACATGGATTATTTGTTGCTGAGCTATTTGCTGTACGTGCATGGCGTGGTGCCGCCGCATATTGCGGCCGGCGTCAATCTGAATTTGCCAGTGATTGGGTCCGTGCTTCGTCGCGGTGGCGCTTTTTTCATGCGGCGCAGCTTCAAGGCCAACGCCCTGTATTCCACCGTGTTTACCGAATACCTTTCGCAATTGGTCGGTGAAGGTTTCTCGCTGGAATATTTCATCGAAGGCGGGCGTTCGCGTACCGGCCGCTTGATGGCACCCAAAGGCGGCATGATCGCGATGACCTTGCGTGGCTATTTGCGCAGACCGCGCAAACCGGTGGTATTTCAGCCGGTGTACATCGGTTATGAAAAACTGATCGAAGGTAAAAGTTATCTCGATGAACTCACCGGACAACCGAAAGAGAAAGAAACTGTCTGGGCCCTCATCCGCGCCGGTTTCGAAATCATGAAACAACATTACGGCAAGGTCGCCGTGAGTTTCGGCGAGCCGGTTTTTCTGGATAAATTGCTGGATAAACATTCACCGGACTGGCGCAGCAATCTTCCAGCCGCTGATGAAAAACCGACCTGGCTGGGCGATGTCGTTGAAGAAGTGGCGCAACAAATCCAGGTCAACATCAATCGCGCCGCTGATGTGAACCCGGTGAATTTATTGGCTCTGGCATTATTGTCGACACCCAAACACGCGATGGCCGAAAGCGATTTGCTGGCACAGCTGGCCTTGTCGAAAAAAATTCTCGCCGCACTGCCTTATTCCGATCGCATTACCGTGACCGACATGAGTCCGGAGGCCATCATGGCCTACGGCGAAAAAATCAATGTGCTGATTCGTACAAAACACCCCCTCGGCGACGTGCTGAGCATGGATGATGAAACTGCTGTTCTGCAAAGTTATTTCCGCAATAATATTCTGCATCTGTTTGCCGCACCGGCCTGGATTGCGCTGTGCTTCCAGAATAATCGTCGCATGAGCCGCACTGCATTAATGCGCTTGGGCAAGACGATTTATCCCTTCATGCAAGAAGAATTATTCCTGCCCTGGAGCGAAGACGAATTTGCCGAACGCATCAATGCCACCATCGACTTGTTCATCAGCGAAGGCCTGTTGACCGCCATTGCCGATGAAGAGAATGGCTATGTCTCACGTGGCCCGGGGCAAACCGACGAAGTGTATCGACTGCGTGCCATTGCACACAGTTTGCAACAAGCCTTTGAACGTTATTTCATTGCAATTACCACGCTAGTAAAAAATGGACCACGCACCATTTCCACCTCCGAACTCGAAACCCTGTGCCAGTTAACTGCACAGCGCCTGTCACTGCTTTATGCTCCTGCAGCACCGGAATTTTTCGACAAGTCACTGTTCCGCAGTTTCATCCAGAAAATGCGTGAACTGAAATTGATCTGGCTATGCCCGGATGCGAAACTCGATTTTGATGAACGTCTGAACACCTGGGAAAAAGATGCGAAAGTCGTATTGGGTCGCGAACTGCGTCACACCATCAGCAAACTATCGCCAGAAATCGTGAGCAAGGTAACGGGAATGCCGCGCAAGTAATTTTCTTGCCCGTAGGGGCGCTGCTTGCTGCGCCCTGGGTGTGTCGCGCTGTTCGGGCGCAGCAAGCAGCGCCCCTACAA
>JBOHYH010000309.1:0-3103 GCA_050737775.1 Arenimonas sp. | reverse complement strand
CGCAGCGTGCACCGTCCGAAGGCGGCCCGATGACATAACGACTGATTATGCGGTGAGCGTTCGGATAGTGATGGTCGCCGGATAACCACCCGCGAACGAACAGTGGGGTGGCGGCTCTATCGCCACCGCAGTGTGCATAATCTGCGTTATGTCGAGAGGGCCGCAGGGATTGCCCGATAGCGTCCACGAAGCCGGATAACGATTGCGATAAAGCGTCCACTGGCGCGGTGCGTGCGGTGACGTGCGACGAAGAAGGAACGACTGAGAAGCAACGGCACATGCACGCACCGTGACAGGCGCCGGATGCCATCTGCTTCCGATTGCTGAGCATTTTATTCGTAGCCAGGTTCGTATCGTTTCCGGTTGCTGCGAACGTCATGCATCGCGGGTTTGTGATGCGTCCATGCACAGATATTTTTATCAAGAGAAGACTCTTAATATTTATTTTGTTTTTGTTTTTTTAGTAACCGCTCTTTCAACTGTCCGCGTCTTCCAATGGCCGCAACAACCGTGCCGCCGGATGCGTCGCGGCATGCACCATCACCAGTCTGCCGATGGACACATGCGTGTAACGCTGCGTGCTGGTAATCGCGCTATGTCCCAGCATTTCCTGGACGTGTCGAACATCGGCACCGTTATCGAGCATCGCCGTCGCCATCGTATGCCGGAACAGATGACACGCCCCGCGCTTGGTAATGCCGGCGCGATTAAAATAATCGCGAACCCGATAACTCAAGGCATCGTTTGATAAAGCAATGCCATATTGATTTAAAAACAAACGCGGTTCGTTAACATCTTCCAGTAGCCATGGCCTTGCTTCGCGTTGGTATTTAGCAATCCAGGCCAGCGCTCTCTCACCGACGGGAATAAAGCGATCTTTGCGGCCTTTGCCCAGTCGCACATGCATGGTCCCGCGTGTAGTGTCGATGTCGGTGATAAATAAATTGATTAACTCGGCGCGACGTATGCCGGTCGCATACAGCACTTCCAACACTGCACGATCTCGCAAGCCATAGGGCTCGCTAATATCGGGCAAGGCCAAGACCGTTTCCACTTCATCCAATGTCAGCGGCTCGCGTAAATCTTCGCTGCGCTTGGGCAGTTCTAAATCCGCCGCAGGATTGGACGGCAATACTTTTTGCCGCACCAACCACCGGAAGAACATTTGTAGCGTGACCAAGGCAATGATCTGGCCATTAATCACCATCGGCTGGCCGTTGGGTTTGCGATACAAGAATAGATAACGCTGGAAGCCTTCGATATGCGCATAGGTCACTTGTTGCGCTCGCTCAATGCCGCGCTCTTGGCACCAATAATAAAAATGGGCTAAGCGAGTGCGTCGGGTTTTACGATCCGCATGACTGCGATGCAAGGCCTCCAATGTCACTAGATAGCGCTGTAACCACATCGCCAAGCTATCAGGCGATGCCGGTGCCAGCATCGCCCGCACACGCGGACTCGGCGGGCCGGCCATGTCAGCGGGTGACCAAGGGTGATGCGCTACCGTTGTGAGGTGGCGTTTTACTTGTCCTGCTACGTGGCTTTTGAGAAGAAGCGGTCAGCAGGGAAGCGGGAACCGCGTCAGCACTAGCTATTAGGCCACTATCACTACCCCGCGAGGTGGCCGCAACCGGGCCGCTATCGCCCCGCAACCGCCCCGCGAGGTAGGCCTTTTGCCCCGCGAGGTTAGGGGTTTGCCCCCGCGAGGTGACCGTTTTACCCCGCGAGGTTGGCGATATTTCCGTCGTCGATGCTTCACTCAGTCCCATCAATTGCGGCACATCGCTTTCTGGCTCGCCATCAAACACGACGCTGTAAGTAAATTGCTGGCCCATCTTGCCGCCATGCACCAAGACATATTCCAAGCTAACCAGTCGTTCCAGATGCACGCGTAGCTGTGTATCGCTCACACCCAAGGCATTGCGCACCGCCCGCCGCGTGAACTGCACGGCCGCACGTTCCATGCCGTGCGCGCTCGCGTGTTCACGCACCCACGCATCCAGCGCGGCGAGCACGCGCCGCGTTTGCGGTGGCAATTCATCCAGTGAACGACCGAGCACCGCATGCGCCAAACGATTCGCCAATTGAATATCGCTGTGCGTCACTTCGATGTATTCGACCACCGCATCATTGACGGCTAAAGATTTCACTTCGCGTTGCTGTTGATGCAGCAAGGCAATCGCATCAATCAGTCCTAAATATTTCACATGATCGCGGCGCAGTCGTACCCGATCACTGGCAAAGGTCAGTTGTTCGGCAAACGGATTCACGACCGCCAAGGGCCGCAACAGCGTTTGTGCGGCCCGATGTGCGGCGATGACTTGCGTGCTATAGACGTTAGCTTGCAAGCCTGCGAGCGTGCGTGAGGCGCGTTGCCGCTGTTGTATCGCAGCAGTTTGTTCAACGGTTTCATTGATGGTGAGCACTAAGCAACGATTTAATAATTCTTCGTCGATGTCGATGGCCGTTGTCGTGAGGCATAGCATTACCGGACCTTCGACGCGATATTCCGACGTGATTAATTTCCCCGTCGTCGGGTCTTTGCCCGTGCTCGCAATGGTGAGTTCACCTTGCGATTGCAACAGCTTCAAGGCATACGCGGCTTGCCGTACCCCTTCTTCTTCGGCGATGGCCAAGATTTTATGTTTAAGATTTCCCGCGCCGATATAAAACAAACTCTGGCCAGTCATCGCCGAGTAATGAACCCGCTCGTTTTCTGGCATCAGCGATAACAGTGCATCCATCAAAGTGGATTTACCGGCCGCACTGGTCGATTGGATAAGAATGGCTAAAGGCTTATCCAGTAGCCGCGATACACAAGCCAGATAACCCACCAGCGCATTGGTGCCTTCACCCACCACGCCAATCGCTTCGACATCGGCAATGATTCGGTCCGCTAAATTAGCATCGCGCAATAATGCTAAACCCGCTGCTTCCTCCGCTTCACTCAGCACTGGCAAGGCGATGTCATTTTCGGGTTTCAATGCGCCACGCATGGCCTGTTCTTGTATCGGTTCCAGCGCCAACACCAGCACACTGATATCGCCACTGATCGCTGATTCATTCGCACCGAGTTCAACGGCTGCGGCTTTGATAAACGCAC
>JBOHYH010000308.1:0-2016 GCA_050737775.1 Arenimonas sp. | reverse complement strand
GATATCAGTGCGCTGGTGTTGGCGCTGGAACCGATACAAGAACAGGCAATGCGCGGTGCCTTGAAACCTGAAAATGACATTGCTTTACCGACATTATCCGAAGCCGATGAAGCGGCAGGCTTGGCTTTGTTGCGGGATAAAGATTTAGCCAATCGAATTGTGTCCGATGTGGAAGCGATTGGCGTGGTAGGTGAAGGCATCAATGCCCTAGTGGGTTATCTGGCCTGCGTGTCACGCTTGCTTGATAAGCCTTTGGCGATATTGATTCAATCCACCAGCGCGGCGGGTAAATCGACCTTGATGGACGCGTTGTTATCGTTGATGCCGGAAAACGAGCGCGTGCATTACTCGGCGATGACCGGCCAGAGTTTGTTTTATATCGGTGAGGGCAATCTCAAACATAAAATCTTGGCCATTGCCGAAGAAGAGGGCGTAAGGCAAGCCGCGTATGCCTTGAAGTTGTTGCAAAGCCAAGGCGAACTCACGATTGCCTCGACCGGCAAAGACCCGACGACCGGGAAATTGATCACATCGGAATATCGCGTCGAAGGTCCGGTGATGTTGTGCTTGACCACCACGGCCATCGATATCGATGAAGAATTATTAAATCGCTGCTTGGTCCTCACGATCAATGAAACCGTCGAGCAAACCGCCGCCATTCAAGCGCGGCAACGCGCTTCGCGCACCCTGCAAGGCTTGCAAGCCAATGTGCATAGCGCCCAGGTGATTGCGGCACATCGGGCCGCACAAACGCTGCTGCGGCCACTGGCGGTCGTGAATCCGTTTGCCGAGCAACTGACTTTTGCCAGTGACCGCGTTCGGCTGCGCCGCGATCACGTCAAATATCTCGCACTCATTGATGCGATTGCGTTATTGCATCAACAGCAACGCAAAATCCAAACCCTCGAAGTCAATGGTGTCGGCGTTGAATACATCGAAGTCACGCAAAGCGATATTGCACTGGCCAATCGCTTAGCGCATGCCGTACTCGGGCGATCACTCGATGAGTTACCGCCGCAAACGCGGCGCGTACTCGCGGCGCTCGATACGTGGGTGCGCGAGCACGCGCACACGCACGGGATGGAACGTGCAGCGGTGCGTTTTACGCGGCGTGCTGTGCGCACGGCATTAGGTTTAAGTGATACGCCGTTACGCTTGCACCTGGAGCGATTGGTGAGCATGGATTACCTCGCCATGCATGGCGGCAAACAAGGCCAGCAATACACCTACGGTTTTTGTTTTGACGGCGATAGCGACAGTTTAGAAACGCAGCTATCCGGTATTGGCCTTGTTCCGATGGAACGGGTGATGGATGGGAAAACTTCACTAGGCAAAGCCCGTACTTCACTAGGCAAAAAGACCACTTCACTAGGCAAAAAGACCACTTCACTAGGCACAGACCCCAACTTCACTAGCACTTCGCTAGCACTTCACTCGGGGTTCGCTAGCCCTTCGCTAGTGCCAGAAAACACCCTCAGCGCCAGCACTGACGGGCCTTTCGCTTCCCTGCTGACCGCTTCTTCTCAAAAACCACGTAGCCGGTCGGTCAAAGCACGCGGCCACAACGGCCACGATGTTGTTTTATCGGCGAAACCCTAATCATGGTGGGCAAGCGCACCGAGCGCCTCCGATTATTGTTGGCCCCATCATCGCCTGATGCTTTATCGGCATGGATACGCCGCTATATCGAAGCACTGACAGTGCAGCATCGCAGCGTGGCCGATATCCGCACGCGGCGCAGTAAATTGGCCCACTTCAACGCGTGGTGCGTTGAGCGTGGCATTGAGCGACCAAATCAAGTAACCCACGCGCATATGTTGCAGTTCCAACGGCATATTTTTTTATACCGCAAACCCAATGATCAACCGATGGTGATCAATGGGCAACGCATTACTTTTTTTACCATTGACATGTTCTTCCGTTGGCTGGTGCGCTTGGCTATCGTGCCGTCCAATCCCGCCGCCGATATCGAGTTACCCAAACGCACCGATGATTTACGCGAACCGCTGACACTGG
>JBOHYH010000307.1:0-11393 GCA_050737775.1 Arenimonas sp. | reverse complement strand
GGTTTATGGGGCGCGAACAGCCCGGGGACGCGGCACTGAATGATCTTATCCAAACCATTACTGCATTGCCGCCTTGATTGTCGGCCCTCCAAGTATCTGCAAGCCTCGCTTTTGGTATTGATGTTTCTGGCGATTCTATCGGCCGGAATCAGCGCGCTGCCTTGGTATCTTTCGATTACATTTTCTATATTGATAGTCTACGCAAACGCATTACAAATTAATAAATTGCGTCAAAGGCCCCGTTGCAGCTTGTTCTGGCGGGCGGGCGAAGACTGGATTAGTGTGAACTTTGGCCATCTTGTCGAGTCTTTAACGCAGCCAAGATGTCATCAGCAGGGGCCATTGTGGATAATAAGCGCTCTGGATGCGTCTCGGCAGAATCGCTATTTTGTATTCCTGCCCGATACCATTACCCGCAGCGAGCGCCGGATGCTACGTTTGGTCGCTGCCACGCCCTTAACATTGGATTGAAATGTTTCAACCTTTAGCTTTAGCCATTGGACTGCGGTACTTGCGAGCGAAGCGTCGCAACGGTTTTATTTCCTTTATATCGATGGCCTCCATTCTTGGCATCATCATTGGCGTGATGGCGCTGATTACCACTATTTCGGTGATGACGGGCTTTCAAGAAGAATTACGCAATCGGATATTGGGCACCATAGCGCATGCCACCATTTCCGGTTTTGACGGTCCTATGCAGGATTGGCAAAAAGCCGTGAAGATTGCCGAAGCTGACAAGCGCGTGTTGGGCGCCGCACCGTATGTCGAGCGCGAAGCCTGGCTACAAGCATCGGAAGATCAGGGTGCAATGATTCGCGGCGTATTGCCGGAACAGGAACCGAAAGTTTCCGATCTCGACAAGAAAATGAAAGAAGGCAAGCTCTCGGATTTAAAGCCTGGGGAATTCAATATCATCCTGGGAACCGAACTTGCGCAATATTTAGGCGTTACGGTAGGCGATAAAGTCACCATGCTGATTGCCGAGCGCAATGCAACGCCTGTAGGAATTCTGCCTAAAATGCGACGCTTCAATGTGGTCGGAATTTTCGAAGCGGGTGCGCAGGAATACGATTTCGGTCTCGCACTCGTGCACATGCAGGACATGCAACGCATGGGTCGCATGGGCGACAACGTCACGGGTGTGCGTTTGCGACTGAACGATTTATGGAATGCCTGGGAAGTGGCGCGTGATCTGACCGACCAAATGAAAGGCGATTATCGAGTACGTGATTGGTCCGGCGATCATGCGAATTTTTTCCGCGCATTGAAGATGGAAAAAACCGTGATGTTTATTCTGCTATCCCTGGTCATCGCGATTGCAGCTTTCAATCTGGTCTCGTCTCTGGTCATGCTGGTGCAGGATAAGCAATCGGATATCGCCATTCTTAGAACACTCGGCTTGTCGCCGGCAAATGTCATGCAGGTATTCATGATCCAGGGCATGGTGATCGGATTGCTTGGCATCACGATTGGCGTGATCTGCGGCGTTCTGCTATCGCTGAATCTTTCACATATCGTGAAATTTATCGAAAGCATCACAGGCAGTGAACTGATGCCATCGGATGTCTATTACATCAGCGGTGTTCCAACCCATGTGGTGGCCAGTGACATTGTGACGATTGCCGTCGTCGCATTTATGATGTGCCTGATTGCCACCATTTATCCGGCCTGGCGCGCTTCGCGCACCGATCCGGCTTCGGCACTTCGCTATGAGTAATCCCATGTCAAAGATTGTTTTGGAAGCCAAGGCTCTCGGTAAAACGTATTCCGAAGGCGATTTAACAACACCCGTGTTTGCGAACTTGCAGCTGTCTGTCAAAGCCGGTGAAACCGTTGCGATTGTCGGTGCTTCCGGCGCCGGTAAAAGCACCTTGCTGCATTTGCTGGGTGGACTGGACACTGCAACTTCTGGTGAGGTGATTGTCGCAGGCCAGTCGATTTTAAAATTGTCCGAAAAAGCGCGGGGCGATTTACGAAACAAAGCCTTGGGCTTCGTGTATCAATTCCATCACTTGTTGCCGGAATTCACCGCGCTGGAAAACGTGATGATGCCTTTGCTGATTCGCGGAGCAAAAGTATCGATTGCGAAGAAAGAAGCACAGGTTTTATTGGAACGCGTGGGTTTGTCGCACCGCCTGCATCACAAGCCCGGCGAATTGTCCGGCGGCGAGCGCCAACGCTCGGCAGTTGCTCGCGCACTGGTCACCCAACCTGCCTGCGTTCTGGGCGACGAGCCAACCGGAAATCTTGACGAGAAAACAGCGGCGGGTGTTTTCGATCTTTTGCTCGAACTCAACCGTGAACAAGGCACGGCATTGGTGTTGGTAACGCATGACCGTCGTCTGGCAAAAAAACTGGGACGCACATTGGAACTCACACAAGGCCAACTTAGCAACTTGGTACATAGCGAATAAACACCGACATGAATCGTTCCCTATGGCGTAGGGGCGCTGCTTGCTGCGCACTACTATCAGGGTTCCTTAGGGCGCAGCAAGCAGCGCCCCTGCAGAAAATACCGCCGCTGGGTTTGTCGGTGGCGGCGTTTTTATTGCTCGGGGTTTGCTGGGTACACATCTGGACCGATTTATTGCCTTTCTGGCTATCAACAGCCAGTATTGGTATCGCCACATGGTGTTGGTGGAAGAATGAAAATATTCTACGCTGCCTTGCCGTATTTTTATTCGGAGTCGCACTGGCGAATATCCACGGTGACTGGGCCTTATCGCAACGCTTGAAAACCAATGTCGAGACTGTCATCACCGGGCAGGTCGAAGGTTTGCCTCTCCGCGACGAAGACAGTGTCCGTTTCGAATTCCGCATTACCGATAGTAAACATGAAAAGCTCATCGGCAAAAAAGTACGGCTTGGCTGGTACGGTGATGCGCCGGGTCTTGTTGCGGGCAGCTCCTGGAAACTGCAAGTCCAGTTACGACCACCACGCGGCTTGTTGAATCCCGGTGGTTTCGACTTTGAACGTAGGGCGCTTGAACAAAACATTGCTGCTACAGGCTATGTAAAAAGCAATTCGTTGCAAAAAAAGCTTCGCGCAGGCGAGGGCATAGATCATTGGCGTGATGTTCTATCGTCGCAGATAAAAGAACAGGTCAAGACGGATCAGGCACGGTTTGTTCAAGCGCTTGCCCTTGGCGACACACGCCAATTGAGTGACGATGACTGGCAGGTATTGCGTGCGACCGGCTTGACGCATCTCATCGCCATTTCCGGGTTCCATGTGGGTTTGGTCGCGGGTTTTGCCGCCTTGTGCTGCTATCTGTTTTATTTTTTGTTTCCGCAACTAGGCCGAGTCTGGCCCCGGCAGCAAAGCATGGCTTTGTCGGCAATGCTATTGGCGTTTGGCTATACCGCCGTGGCCGGTTTTGCCTTGCCAACTTGGCGAACATTTCTGATGATTGCCGTTGTTGCCATCGCCAAACTTTCGCGAAGGCCAATTCGTATTTCACAATCGCTGGCGTTGGCATTGATTGCGATCTTGTTGTTCGATCCCTTGGCGGTTTTGTCTCCGGGGTTCTGGCTGAGTTTTGTCGGTGTTGCCTGGCTGGTTTGGTGCCTGCCGACAAACCCGGGGCAACAAAGTCTGAGCGGGAAGGAACAGGTGAAAGTATTCTTTCAATCACAATGGATTGCATTGCTGGGCTTGTTGCCGTTGTCACTATGGTTTTTTGGCCAGACATCGTTACTTGGGCCGTTGACCAATATAGTCGGCATTCCGTGGATCAGCCTGGTCGTGGTACCACTTGCGTTGCTGGGTCTGATGTTTTCTTTTATTCACGTCGGTACTGCAGCTTTTTTCTGGAAACTGAGTGCTGCTGCCATGCAGGCGCTCTGGTTGTGCCTCGATAAAATAAGCGAGTGGCCGCAAGCCGTGTTATGGCTTGCCGAACCTGGCATGCTGGCTTTGCTGCTTTCCATGATCGGTGCTTTCGTATTGCTGTTGCCTCGTGCGGCCCCGGGTAAATGGCTTGCCGTCATGTTGTTTTTGCCACTTCTGTTTCCCGATCCAGGGTCCCCCAGACAGAACGAAGTTGATATCGCCGTTATCGATGTAGGGCAGGGGCTGTCGATTCTGGTCACGACGAAAAACCACGCTCTACTGTATGACGCCGGTCCGGCAAAGGTAGGTGGCTTTGATGCAGGCGAATCTGTCGTGGTGCCTGCCTTGCATGCCGTGGGTATCCGAAAGCTGGATCAGATCGTCATTAGCCATGGCGATAATGACCACGCCGGCGGATTGTCTGCAGTCACAAAGGCTTATCCGGATTCACCTGTCTTAACAGTGGAAGGCTCTTTGGAAACCGAATCGAAAGCCTGCCTGCGCGCACAAAAATGGACCTGGGATGGCGTAGATTTTGAATTTTTGCATCCGCCCGCATTCTTTCCTTATATGGCGAATGAAAGCTCTTGCGTACTTCGAATCGAAGCGGGCGGCAAAGTGGCGCTGTTAACCGGCGATATTGGCAAGCAGATAGAATATCGCCTTGTAAAAGAGCAACCAGCGCGCATAAGAGCCGATGTTTTGCAGGTTCCGCATCACGGTAGCGAGACCTCATCAAGTGCGGAGTTTCTGAACATCGTCAAGCCATCACTGGCGCTGATTGCGAGCGGAGTCGACAACCGTTTTGGCCATCCGCGACAGACAGTACTTGAACGCTACGCAGAGCGCAAAATTGCAGTTGCAAGCAGCCCGCAGCATGGCTGGATGCGCATCCAGCTGGATAAAAGCGGGCTGAAATGGCAAGAAAGCCGCCGCCAAGACTACATGAGATATTGGCACGCCCCGAAAAGCGTCGACTCAGGCTATTCTATTGGACGGTAATCATTAGTAGGTGAATGGATGTACGAACTGATTAAATCCGGTGGCCCAGTCATGATTCCTATCATCATTCTGGCCATCATTGCGATGGCAATTGTGGTGGAGCGGTTTTGGACTCTGCGTCGAAAAGAAGTCTTCCCTCCTGGTTTGGGTGTCGAAGTTCGCGAATGGGCTCGTGGCCGCGAGCTGGACACTAAACATATCGATGTTTTGCGACGTAATTCACCGCTGGGTGAAGTATTGGCCGCAGCACTCGATATGCGACATAAACCCCGAGAAATGATGAAAGAGCGGGTAGAAGATGTCGGTCGCCATGCCGTGCATCAAATGGAACGCTTTCTAAACACGCTAGGCACGATTGCCGGCGTCGCGCCGTTGCTCGGATTATTGGGAACAGTATTCGGCATTATCGAAATGTTCCTGACCATACTGAAAACCGGTATCGGTGACGCCAATCAACTGGCCGGCGGTATCGGTCAGGCCTTGGTCAGTACCGCCGGCGGTTTGTGTCTGGCCATTCCGGCCTTGATGTTCTACCGCTATTTCCGCGGCCTGATCAACGAATATGTTATCGATATGGAAAAGCAGGCAATAGCGCTGATGGATGTACTCGACAACCGGATTCCGGAGTCATCGATCGATGGAGACAAGGCGTGAAGCTTTCTACGCGCGCGAATGACAGCGAGCCTGAAATCAATCTCACGTCACTCATTGATGTCATTTTTGTCCTCATTATTTTCTTCGTCGCCACCACCACTTTCAACCAGCGCAGCGCGCTGAAATTGCAATTACCGACAGCACAGGCAATGGCGAAACAAGATCCCGGCGAACCTTTGAATGTGTTGGTGGATTCCGAAGGGCGTTATTTTATCGGTGAAAACGAAGTACTGAAATCCGATGTCGACTCACTCAAGGAGGCCATCGTAGCGGTGGCGGGGCAGGACCGTAGCATGCCGGTCGTACTGCGCGCCGATGCCAGAACGCCCCATCAGGCTGTTATTACAGCAATGGATGCTCTCGGCCAACTGGGCTTCGTCAAATTATCCATTGCAACAACACCCGAGAAGAACAAATCCAAATGACCGCTACAGATAAAAAAGTAGCGACGCCGTGGCAGATCTATAAACGTTTGCTGGGCTATGCAAAGCAATACAGATTCTTCCTGTTGATCGGCTTTTTGGGAATGGCCGTTGAAGCGGTTTGTGCAGCCTATTTCACCTGGCTGATGAAGCCGATAGTCGATGAAACCATCATTGCACAAAACCCCGATGTGCAACTGACTTTGCCATTGGCCATTGTCGGTCTGTTTTTGGTGCGCGGGATTGCCACCTTCGTCAGCGATTACGGGATGGCACGTTCCGGTCGCAGTGTTGTCCGTGATTTGCGTACCCAGGTACTGACAAAATATTTACTGATACCCAGCACCCGTTTTGACAGCGAACCCGTTCCGATGATGGTATCGCGACTCAACTATGACACCGAGTCTGTCAATCAATCCACCAGTGAAGCCATCAAAGTCGTTGTCACCGATTCGCTGCTTATTGTCGGTCAACTCTCGGTCATGCTTTATTACAGTCCTATCGTGACCTTGACCATGCTGGTGGTAGCACCGCTTATTGCAGGCATTTCCGGTTATGTCAGCCGACGCTATCGCCGTATTAACCGAAGCATTCAGGAAGGCGTTGCCAGCCTGGCACACAGCGCCGAAGAAACATTGGCCGCCCAACAGGAAGTCAAAATCTACGGCGCGCAGGAAAAAGCCAATGAACGCTATAAATCCCTGGCTGACAAAAACCTGAAATTAAGTCTGAAAGTCGAAGTAACCCGCGGGTCGGCCTCGTCCATTGTTCAATTGCTGGCTGCAGTGGCGTTGGCCATTATTCTGATTGTCGCAGGCAGGCAAGCCAGTGCCGGCAATCTGACTGCCGGTGCATTTGTCTCCATTGTTCTGGCCATGATGGCCATGATTCCTTCGCTTAAACGCATTACCAATGTACAAAGCGCCATACAGCGTGGCATCGCCGCGTCTGAACGTTTGTTTGCCGTGCTGGACGAACCTGAAGAACAGGACAATGGCACTGTTGCTTTGGAACGCGCGAAGGGGGAAATTGAATTCCGTGACGTCAGTATGCGTTACAGCAGTCAGGCAGCACAGGCTCTTAACGGAGTGAGCTTTATTGCACAACCAGGTACGGTGACAGCAATAGTAGGACGCTCCGGCAGCGGAAAGTCGACATTGATTCGGTTGCTGCCGCGTTTTTACGAAGCCAACAGCGGAAAAATCATTCTCGATGGCGTCGCCATCTCCGATTATAGGCTCACCGATTTGCGTCGCCAGATTGCCTTGGTCGGACAAAAAGTCATGTTGTTCGATGACACCATCGCGGCCAATATTGCCTACGGCAGCAACGTCACCGACGAACAGGAAATACGCCGTGCTGCCGATGCTGCCAATGCATCGGAATTCATCGACAAATTGCCGCTGGGTCTGCAAACACGCATTGGTGACAATGGCAGTTTGTTGTCAGGCGGCCAGCGCCAACGTCTGGCAATTGCCCGTGCAATCTTGAAAGATGCCCCGATCTTGATTCTTGATGAAGCCACAGCAGCACTCGATAACGAATCCGAACGTCTGGTGCAAGACGCATTGAACCATTTGATTCCCGATAGAACCACATTAGTGATTGCCCATCGATTGTCTACCATCGAACACGCCGACCAGGTACTGGTATTTGATGACGGCAGTTTGGTAGAACAGGGAACACACTTGCAATTGCTTGCAAAGGACGGTGTCTACGCACATCTTCACAGCATGCAATTCAGGAATACGGAGCGGGCGTGAGAGCAAAGCTTGAAGCAGCTTTTAATAGACGCTGGTACGGCGGAGTAAACCCCGGCCTCATGCTTGGATCCCTGGCATTCCTTTACGAAAAACTTGTCGATCTTCGCCGCTTCCTCTACCGCAAAGGCATTTTAAAATCGGTAAGAATAAATGTGCCGGTTATCGTTGTCGGCAATTTCACCGTTGGCGGCACCGGCAAAACACCTTTCACCATTGCACTCATACAAGCCATGCAAAAACGGGGCTGGAAACCGGGAATCGTCAGTCGCGGCTACGGCCGGGAAAATACCGATCCCGTTTCAGTACTGGCAGACAGTTCAACAAAAGAATGTGGCGATGAACCCTTGTTGATTTATCAACGAACGCAATCTGCCATACGGGTCGATGCCGATCGTGCCCGTGCTGCCGAATTCCTTGTTCAGCAAGGCTGTAATCTGATCATTGCCGACGATGGCTTGCAGCATATTCGTTTGCAACGTGATGTCGAAATCGAATTAATCGATGATGAAAGAAAATATGGCAATAACAGGATTCTTCCTGCCGGCCCATTGCGGGAAAAGCCGCGACCCTGCGATTTCAGGGTATCCAATGGCGCAATCGAAGATGACCTGGCATCAAACCATTACGGAATGCAGCTTATTTACGGCGATGCCGAAAAACTTGATGCAAGTGAACATAAAAACCTGAGCGATTTTTCGGAAGGCAAGGTAAATACCATTGCCGGCATCGGCCATCCCGAGCGGTTCTTCAATGCATTAATGGCACGAGGTTTGAATATCAACCCCTTGCCATTCCCGGATCATCACGATTATTCGCTGGACGATTTTCCGGTTGATGTCACAATACTGATGACCGAAAAAGATGCCGTAAAATGTCGGCAGCTCGGTTTGAAAGACGCCTGGTGCGTCCCGGTCAATGCGGCACTCAACGAAAGTTTATTTGATGCCATTGATTCCAGATTAAAGGCTCTATCCACATGACCGATTTCATCGTCGCCATTCCTGCACGTTACGCAGCTTCGCGCTTGCCCGGGAAACCCCTGCGTCTGATTGCCGGCGAACCCATGGTGGTGCATGTGGCACGTCGCGCTATCGCCGCAGGTGCTTCACAAATCGTGGTGGCTACCGACGATGAACGTATTGCCGAAGCTGTCAAGCATTATCCGGTAACCATATGCATGACTCGCGTTGACCATGCTTCGGGTACCGATCGGCTCGCTGAGTGTGCCGAGCAATTACGCTGGAGCGACCAACAAATCATCGTGAATCTTCAAGGCGACGAACCTTTCGCCCCAGCCGCAGGCATTCGAGCCGTTGCCGAAGTGCTGGAAAAATCCACTTCGCCCATGGCGACTTTGGCAACCGAAATACATGATACCGAAACCTACTTTGATTCAAATGCCGTAAAAGTTGTGCGAGCCAGCAATGGCAATGCACTCTATTTCAGTCGTGCACCGATGCCATGGCAACGAGATCGCTTCGCGAATGATCGGGTTAGTGCGCCACACGCGGGGGCATTAAGGCATATCGGCATCTACGCCTATCGCGCAGGCTTCCTGAAAACCTTCACGCAACTCCCGATGGGGCAACTCGAGCAACTCGAAGCGCTGGAACAATTACGCGTGTTGGAAGCGGGTCATACGATTGCCGTGGGGATTACGCCTGAGGCATTTCCACCGGGGGTGGATACGGAAGCGGATTTGGTGAGGGCGGAGCAAAGGCTTGCATTGAATCTTAGCTAATGGGCATCAACTTCGTAAAACTTTATAGTTTGTCACTTATTTTAAGAAAGCATGCCAGTTTGAAACCAGCCTGACCAGTAGTCACAACTTGTTGCGGACCTCAAAAAAATCTATACTTGGCACTTGCCCTATTACCGGGCATTTTTATTACCTAATTGCTTGTTGGTATCGAGCTGAACAGCAAGAAATCAGTATCTTTGAATGATATTTCATATGTATAAACAAGTACTCAAGAGAATTTTGTGCAAAAGAATTTATTCCCCATAGCTGCGAGACTATTTTTACTTTGTTCCATCGCCTGCTGTACAACAGTAAACGCTAGTACTCTCGATGGCACTCACTACTCCGAAATGTATCGGAAGATGACTGCACAAGCACAAGGTGTTCAACCGCTATCAGGTGATATTTTCGGCGAACAAACGGATTTATATTCGGGTAATACCTCGTTCTCTATTACCGATATTGAACTACCAGGAAACAGCGCCCTATCCGTAAGATTAGGTCGCAGCCTACAAGTAGAAGATCGCAAAGATACCGGTTATATCGGTGGTTTTTCTGACTGGGATGTCGATGTCCCCTATATCGAATCAACTGTTGATTCGAATGGATGGAAAGTAGCTCCGTCCGGCGCCAACGCCTACAATAGATGCACGAGTCAAGCACCACCCCATTTTAGCAATTCATTTTTTATCGGCACCGCGTGGCATGGCATTACAATTAATATTCCCGGAAGCAGCCACGAAAAATTACTCGTATCACACACTTCTACTTTTTCCGCCCCTGCGGATGGCAAAAGTTATCCGTGGACGACGCTTGGTAATGTTCGCATAAGCTGTTTAGCTTCTACCAAAAACGGTTACCCAGGGGAAGGCTTTATTGCCTTAACGCCAAGCGGTGAAAAGTATTATTTTGACTGGGTTATCGAGCGCGCCGCGCCAAAGCTTGTGGGGCCACGTGTTTCATACTATGCAGAAAATATCTTGATTAGAAAGCGTGTTTTTTTGCTAGCAACACGCGTTGAAGATCGCTTCGGCAACTGGGTTAACTACACATACTCAGGTGATAAACTTTCCCAAATCTCTGCCAACGATGGCAGAACTATCACGCTTACCTATTCTGGAGCAAGCGTAGCAACAGCAAGTGACGGAAGCCGAATCTGGTCCTATCAGTATGCTGCTCCCTCAACTACAAGTGAAGGCGGCTTAAGCAAAGTTACACTTCCTGACGGTACAAAATGGCAATACCAAAAGCTTGGTTTTTTAATTTCTGGCCGCCGTGGCGATCCCGATTTATTGGGCGCTGACACATGGGACCCTACTTGCATGGAGGCGGAAGGCGCCCCGATGTCACCCTTCAAAATGGTGGTGACGCATCCGTCGAACGCCATCGGTGAATTTAGTTTTACTCAAAATAGGCAGTACAGAACAAACGTACCTTGGTTGTGCCGCTGGGTTGTTCCACCTGGTCAGAGACCGATGGCAGGCGCTACGTCGGTGCAAACTCTTACAGCATTTAATCAATCTTTATATGACGAGCTAATAAGCCGAGGCGTTTCAATTAGCAGGGCAACCATAGCGGCCACCTCAGAAGTAAATATTTGGGAGGAGGGGACAACTTTTGAATGGCAGCCGGGTGTCGATGAATTATTAATCCCTAATTATTCCGATCAGCTTTCATTGCAAACAAAAAAGATTTCGGGACCGGGAGTTCCGGTACGAACCACTTCCTATTCATACGGTGAAGTTGACACATTTGGCTTCTGTGGTTACGGCGGTGATCCGCAGTGTGCCGAAGTACAAGTCACACCCGACACGCCCATAGGGTCAAAGTGGGTAACTGTTACCAAACCTGATGGAGTTAAGGACAGATATCGCTTTGGCGTACAGTATGGTCTTACTGAAGGAAGATTACTCCAATCACAAACATTGTCTCCTAGCAATGTAGTGCTCAATAGTCAAAGTAATGAATATGTAAGTGAG
>JBOHYH010000306.1:0-5359 GCA_050737775.1 Arenimonas sp. | reverse complement strand
CCACATTGTCCAATGGCAATTTGCGCAAATTATTTGCCACCATCGCCACCAATTCCTTCTACGTGAATGGTAGTCCGGCAGCGAAACTGCAATTTCTTGACAGCCCGGATGCCATTGGCGGTTATGGCAACAAACCGCAATTCCTTTTCTCGCAGGTGATGGGTGCATTGCCAACCGGTTTGTACGGGCAACTGGCCGATGTCCGAATCTGGAATGTACAACTCACGCAGGAGCAAATCGCCGACTCGATGTTTCGACCACCTACCGGCAGCGAGCCGAATCTCCGCGGCTATTGGAATTTTGGAAATGGCTCCGGCCCTGTCGTGGAAGACAGAACAGGGCGCGGCAATACCGGCACCTTGGTAACGGCAGGCGGCACTCTGCCGCAATGGCAAATATCGACAGCGCCATTGAGTAACGAGTCTGCCGAAGTACTGAATATTTTCGGCGGCGTATCGACATTTGCACAGCGTGATATTAGCGAACGACCGTCTGTTATCGAATATGCCGATTTGCAACGCGATGCCTACGGCAACCCAATCAGTGTGATGAAGCGCAGTTATATTTCTGTGCACGATAGTGAAATAAGATTGCTAACCGGTTACAAAGTGGGTGATCTGGATACCGTTTACCTGGGTCAGGCGCAATCCAAACCAACGCTGATTGGCTTTATCGAAGGTGCACCTCCCATACCGAGTGAAAACCAGACGCTGCCTTATTGGCTGGGTGGTTACGGCGAAACCAACAGCTACGCAGGCGCGTCCGAGGTTACTTTTACCGAAGCCGACAATACGGTGTATGCCTATAACGCATCGCGTGACGTCTCCGATACGCATGCCTTCAGCATGAAGGGTGGTCTGTACGGTGGTGGTCAGTATGAAACCTCTGCTGGTATCGGGTTTGAAGTCACCACGCCCATCGTTGTATTTGAAGGTCATCTCGGTGCGCAGGGAGGCTTCGAATTAACCGATCACAAGAGTGACGGTATCGGCATACAGTCGGGAACCAGTACGAATTTTGCTACCGGCATGAAACCAGCGGGCGCATGGGAGCCTGGGACCACGCCGCAAGATTGGGTGAACCCCGTAGTGGGTCGTCGATATATTCCCAACAATAATGGCGTTGCCTTGGTGAAGTCGCTCACCGTCGATGTATACGCAAGCATTCTGCGGGATACCGGCAGCATGGTGAAAATTTCGATGGCACCGAATCCGGATATTCCGGTGGACGTGAATCTGATCGATTTCCCCATCGACCCCACCTACATCAAAAACGGCACCCTCGACGGCAAGGTGGGTCTGCGCAATGATCCGAATTATCCCGATGCCGATTTGCAACGCGGTAGCTATTTCAAACCGCTGCAAGCGTATTCGCTCAAGCGTCGAATCGAACAGGAAGAAACCGCGCTCGAAGCCTATTACCAGCAATACGATGCGGCTTCCTATTCCACCAAGCTCAAATCCTCGAGTAGTTTCAGCGATTACAAAAACACCATCCGAAATAACCGCTCCTACGACTGGTCCGAACATCTGAGTAAACGCAGTATCGCCAACACCTATGTATGGACGGCTGGCGGCGGCAGTTTTTCCGAGCAAGAGCAGCCGATGAATGTGTATTCGGAACAACACGGCGCCATTTCATCCACGCAATGGTCTATCGGCGCGGTTGGCGATATTCAGATGGCATTCCCGGTGGCCGGTTTTTATCTCGACTTCGATTATCTCTACAGCTCTGCGACGGAAGTCAATGTCGTCAAATCCAAAGAAGAGGGTGCCAGCTTTGAACTGGCGGCACAGGCATCGCCAGATAGTTATTTATATGCGCCCACCATTGTTGGCAGTGAGGTGACTTTTCCTAACTCGCCGACTGAAGGCAAGGTCGATGGCTACCGTTACATGGCTTTCATGCTGGCCCCGAAACCGGATAACGGCGAGGCTTTTTTCAGCGAAGTAGTCGATCCCAATTGGCTGGCCAATAGCAAAGACGCCAATGCCGCCGCATTGCGGGAAGCGAATTCCACCGCTTCCGGTCCGTGGCGCGTGCTGTATCGGGTGACCTACGTCAGCAGAATTCCACCAAAGTTCCAGCCAGTTCCGGCTGAAACACAATCACCGGATATCCGTCCACCCGCCAATCTTGTCTACAACGCCTTGTTGATTAAATTGGTGCAGTCAAAAATCACCGGCGAGTCACCAACACCGCTTGAAATCGGTACTGCCATTTCTGCCGTCATCGGAACGCCTGGAGCTCCCGGTCTGCTCAAGGACAGTCTGCCGTGGTGGCCTGAATTCCTGCTCGACAGCACCGATTACACCTTGTCGGCGGCAAAAATTCTACGTGAACTTCGCGAGGATTTATTGCAATACATGATCGCACTTTACGCCGCAAAGCCAGGGGCGTGAGATGACGGATTATCTGGATCTTTACTCGCGCCAATTTCTGAAACAAACGCAGCCCGAACACGTTGGCGGCACCACATCGCCGGATATTATTCCTTGGGGTAAAACGCCGAACCCGGACACTGCCGCGCTTACAACCGCCACGTCCTGGGCAACCGACCCAGGCGTGGGCCTGGTGCTTGGCGCTGACAATTATCTTTATGCACGCACACGCAATCCTGGTTCCGCTGCAATTCCTGGGCGCATGTTCATGGGCGCAGCCAAGCCTTCATTCCTGTGCTGGCCCGATACGCTCACAGCACTGAAATCAAAAAGCCAAAAGCCTTATATCGATGTGAAAGTAGCGGCCGATGCCATCGGCGTATCCGCCGATGGTTTTGTATACCAACCCGGTGCTACTGGCGATTCATTGGCCTCATGGATTTACACCGCGCAGCATCCGGTGGTACTTCCAGCATTGCGTGATATCAACGCGTTTCTGCAATTTATCCGTGATACGCCGTCTTATGTACAACGCAGCATAGGGTTCGGTTTGTCGGCGGGTAAATATAGTTTCATCGGACCTTACGAACAGCGCGATGTCGATTCCGTGGTGGCATTCGAATTGGCATGGACCGATTGCCCGATTGGCTGGGCGGTGTCATTGCTGCCGAAGTCCGGCGGAACCGATGTTTCAATCGGGCCATTTACCATCAACACAAGCAATGGCTCCTTGATAGCCCAGCTTGGAATACCCGCCGGTTTCAAGACCGAGCTGGAATTCAGTATCGACTCCGCCAACATCGCGCCATTACCCACTACGCAACTGGAAGTCCGCGTTCAATTGCAGGGCAACGTCGGCTATGTTTCAACCGGATTAAAAACAAACCTGGGCACCAAAGTGCTGCTTCAACTTGGCGGTCATCGATGGCGCGCCAAGCCTGGTTAAACGAAATCGCAATTCACGCTGAAGTTCATCATCCAACAAGGAGCAAGCCATGAGTGATTGGAACGATTTGTTCGTTCGTACAGATATCTCCGAACGTTCCCCCGTGGGCCGCGTCGGCGGCCTGAGTTCACCCGATATTATCCCGGCCGGTATTACACCCACCAATCCGTCGAAGTACACAACGCCGGAAAGTTATACCGGCTTTGCCAGCAACGAGCCTTTTCAACAAGGCCAAATCAATTATGTGTACGTGCGTGCAAAAAATTCCGCCGCCAGCACAGACGCCGTGGGTGTCGCTTCGCTAGTGCTCACCAATCCGGCCGTCGTGATTTGGCCCGGTGGCGATGGCTGGACACAAATTCAAACCAACAACAAGAAAAATACCAGCGCACTGCAACCTAGCCCGACTGCAGGCGGTGCTATCGCCGTTACAACCGATCCCTTTGTCTATATGCCGACCGATACCGGACACCGCTGCATAGTCACCTGGCTATCGACAAAATCGCATCCGGTACCCAATCCGCCGCCACGCATCACATCGACTTCGGAACTGGTGAAGTTTCTGCAGGAAAATCCGAACTACGCACATCACAATATCGACATTGTCCCCAGTACTACCGGGGCGGTTTCAACTTCAAAACCATTCTCTGCCGGCACGGTTCCCTTCGCCTGGCGCTTCGGTTTGCAAGTGACAAACTGCAAAGGCTTTACGGTCTATTTTTCTTCCGGTACGCCTTTGCCGAATGGTCAATATTTAAGTCTTGCTCCCACAACCGTTTCCCAGGACTCGACAGTGGCCTACATGCTGCCCAGCACCGATTTGCCGGCGAATTGGGACACCTATTTCAATTACACCTATGAAACCAATAATTTGCAGCCGGCAAATTTCGATGTCCAGTTCGTTGCTTATGCCGATGTGGGTTCGGACAGTGAATTCTGGGAAATAGCCAAACCCTATGACCAGTTTTTTGAAGATAAAAGTCTCGCGCCTATCGACCGTCGCGGTATTGCATTGGGTTCCATCGGATTAATGAAAGGAGTGAAGTAATGAATACAAAGACTGAAGTATCTGACGACGCACCGAGCCCCTTGTTCTCCTACCAAGGTGCTTATCTGTCACTCTTTGGTGCGGACATTTCGATTGGCCCATTCACGATTGAACTCGAGCCGCCAGTCAAGCTGGGCATTGGTTATGCGGTTGCCTACCAGGAGCTTGATTCAGTACCAGTAACAACGGTGCGTACGGCCACTATCAAATCGCATGTGGAAGACAAGCCCTCAAACGTCGTGCAAGCCGGCTTCATCCAAAATGGCACCGAATGGTTGATGACATTCAGCATACAGACGGACCCGAAAGGTGGACTCGAAGGCACCGACTTTGCGCTCGATGTGCAATCGAATTATCCGCAAATACCCATGAGCATCGAACGCACTCCGATTAATCAGGCAGGATTTGGCGCGCTGACAAAAGGTACTCTGCCAGCCGACTATTGGGCGCAATTGACTTTGCGTTACTGGAATAACGGCAAAACCGATTTGCCGCTTGATGCCTGGGTTACAGTGCAAGTCGCCTATGTCAAAGCGCCGAAAAGCCAGCACAACGCCATCGATAGTTTGGTCGGCATTCCCCTGGTCACGACCGGTGAAGTGTTGTTCTTCCCCACACCGGGCAGTGGCGATAGTCCGGTGCTAGGCAATAATTATCCTGACAAAGAACGCTACAAAAAGCCCAGAATTTTATAAACGACATACCACCTTGCCCGGGTCATGTGGGTTCGACCCGGGTTTTTTTTGATTTTTTATATTGGCGCAACCCAATTCGCATAGCTCTCGAAATATGGAATGTCGTAAAATGCCGGCATTCCCTTCAATAGAGAGTTTCCATGCAGTATCACTATCGTCGCGCCGAGCAGCAGTTCGGACCATTGCCTCTGGATGCCGTTGTTGCCGCAGCACGCGCGGGCAGCATTGGACCCGATGATCTTGTCTGGGCCGAGGGCTGGAATACATGGCGTGCAGCACACAGTGTTCC
>JBOHYH010000305.1:0-34897 GCA_050737775.1 Arenimonas sp. | reverse complement strand
TTCGATGCCAGCTCGACTGCATTGCTTGGGTTTATGGTAAAGACGGGAATTGATCGGAAATAAAAAAGGCCTGCATTTCTGCAAGCCTTTGTTTTATATGGTGGCCAGAGAGGGAATCGAACCCCCGACACAGGGATTTTCAATCCCTTGCTCTACCAACTGAGCTATCTGGCCTTGTTTTGCGTACGCCGGACAGTCACACGACGAGCCGCAAATGATACCGGCGTGGGGTGTTTTTGGCAAGCCATTCAGACGACTAAATTTGTAGTGAATGCCCTATGTCCAGACTCTTGGCGCCGAATACAGGAGGGAGTAAGGTGTGTTTAATGCTTGTAAATCGAGGAGTTTGCGATGAATCGTCTGATATTAACGCTGGCAAGTTTATTGTTTGTTGTTGGAGGTTCTTGGTCTGTATCAGCAAAAGAGCGTGATTATTCGGCAAGACTGGCCCAGGTAACGCAATTTGCAGGCGAACCTGTTCCCTATGTTCGTTTCGGTGTGCCGAGCAAGGCGTATGACTGGGAACCATTGGGTGATACAGCCGTGCTGATTTGGCATACCCGTAGCAAGGCTTATTTAGTCGATCTGGAAAAATCCGATTCCTGTCGTGATCTGGATCGGGAAATTTCAATAGGTCTGGATAATAACGTCAATGATCTGGATTCGCGCAGCGGTTACATCGAAATGCTCGATGGCGGCTGGTGCAAAATGGTCAAAATCCGTCCAGTAGATGTCGTGGCGTTGAGAAAAGCCGAAAAAGAAAAACGCAGCAAATAATCATGTGAGGACGATTCACGCATCGCCCAGCGAAATCATCAATTGTCAGGTGCAATATAGCCGGCAGGTTTTTCCGCCCCATCGCCAAACAGGAACTTTTCCATTTCGCCTTCAAGATAGGCGCGATGTTTTGGATCGAGAGGCGACAAACGGTTTTCGTTGATCAACATGGTTTGATGTGCGAGCCAGCTTTGCCAGGCTTCTTTGCCTATGTTGTCGAATACTTTTTTCCCCAGTGCACCGGGCCATGGAATGAAACCGAGACCTTCGGTTTCAATCTGGGTTTTTATGCAGAAAACAGTACGGCTCATGTTTAATCCTGGTTATTCAAAGATTCGAGTAATTTTTTTACCGGCGCGGGCAACCCAACGCTGATCAATCCGGAAAGTGGATGCCAGCGTGTGGAATCAACCTCGGCAATTCTATGCTTTGCCTGTAGCTCCCGCCACAAGTACGGTTTTATCATTAAGTGATAATGACTAAAGGTATGTTGAAAATCGGGGAGTTCGACTCTGCTCAAGTCGCCATTTTTTACCTCTTGCTTCAATAATGCCTCGGTGGCGTCAAGGTCGTCGACTTCCGGCAGAGACCACATGCCGGACCAGACGCCTTTTGCTGGACGGCGCGATAGCATTACCTCGTTTTTATTATTGAGCAAGACCAGCATGATGGTATGCCGTGTCGGTATTTTTTTAGCAGGTTTTCGTTGCGGTAGTTCCGAAACACGATTTTCCAGATAGGCAATGCAACTCGTGTTCAATGGGCATTCAATACAGCGAGGTTTGCTTCGTGTGCATAGAGTCGCACCGAAATCCATGATGGCTTGTGTGTAATCGGCATTGCGTTTCGCAGGCAATATGGTTTCCGATAACTTCCAGAGTTCTTTCTCAACGGCAGGCAAACCAGGCCAGCCGGCGATGCCGTAATAACGGCTTAATGTGCGTTTGACGTTCCCGTCCAGAATGGCGAATGGCAGATCATGCGCCTGCGATAAAATTGCTGCAGCAGTGGAACGCCCAATACCTGGCAGTGCGATTAACTCATCGAGTGTTACCGGCAATTCACCGTCATGAATGTCGAGACATATTTGTGCCGTACGATGCAGATTCCTGGCACGTGTGTAATAGCCCAGTCCCGCCCATAATGCGATAACGTCGTCCAGTTTTGCATTTGCAAGTGAGGGTAAATCCGGAAAGCTGCGCAGGAACTTTTCAAAATAAGGAATAACGGTCGCCACTTGCGTTTGCTGCAACATGATTTCCGATAACCATACACGGTAGGGTGTACGCGGGTGCTGCCAGGGAAGATCATGACGCCCGTGTTTTTCGAACCACTTCAACAAGACATCGGCGAACATTATTTGGTGGCATCCGGCGTGATTTCGATACTGATGCCTTCCAGGCTTACGCCGTCGATCTGTATGTCGGGGGTTTCCAGCCTGCCTTGCAAAGGTGGCAATGGTGAGCCGTCTTTTTTTGCAATCCATTGTTGGATGTCGGCAATTTTCAGGGAGCTGTCGAGTTTGCTTTTTTCGATAGTGAGAACAAGCGAAATGACATCTGAAAAATCCGGTTTTCCGGAGTATTCCAGGAGATAGGGAATATTTTTGGTTTGTTGATTCATGGGCGCTGGTAATGCCGGCCAATCCTTTGGCCATTCGGCAATGGTGCCGGAACTTTTCAATTTCAAGGTATTGCCAATGCTGACGAAGAGGCTCGATTCCAGATTTGGCAGCGGCGATTCGCTTGTCCAGCTCAGGGTTTTGGCATTGAGGTCAAAACTTTTTTCCAGGCTTACATAGTTGCCTGCGGTTTTAATTTGGTACGACAAGGGCTTATCGCCGAGATTCAAGTCAGCTTTGCTTTCCAGGCTAAAGTCGGAATTCAAGCCAGCTTTTGCGATTGTCAGCGGACCGTTGAAACTGACTATGGTTTTGCCCTGTTGGAATAACCCCGAGATCTGTGCCTCGATGACTTGCTGGCTTTCAAGATGCGGCAACGAGAGTTGGATGTTTTTAATCGAATACCTATCAAACAGCAATTGGCCGTTATTGATTTCAAGGCCACTGGAAAAAGTCGGTACTTCAAAAGGCGTTACGGGGCGTGTGGCTTGCCAAGCCTGCAAGCCCGGGAAGTCTAGAATAGGATCATCAGCTTCAATACGTGTGATATGTGGCGTATCGCCCAGTATCGTGCTCCAGGGCAGGGATATTTCGACACGAGTAGCGCTCAGAAAAACCTTGTTGTCCGCCGGATTGATGGCTTTCAGATTAGGTAATATCAAACGCGGTTCCGGCTTCATGGCATAGCTTGGCAAACCTTCGAATTCAAATTTCAAATTCAATTCTTCGCCAATTTTTCCGAGCACGGTATGGGTTAATTTCGTCGGTTCCAGTTGTTTATTTATCCACCACGCCCCGATGGACAGGATCAAGCCGAAGCCGATGAGAAAAATCCAGATGCGGCGTGCGCGCTTGCTTAAGCTCATCCGTCGATATGTTCCGGCAATAGCGCATCGACAAAAGCTTCGGGATCAAATACCCGCAGGTCTTCCAGTTGTTCACCCAGACCGACGAAACGAATCGGAATATTGAATTCGCGTGCCAATGCAAACAAGACACCACCCTTGGCACTGCCATCCAGTTTGGTCACGACCAGTCCGGTGACATTGACTGCCGCATGAAATGCACGCAATTGATTGATGGCGTTTTGCCCGGTAGTTCCATCGATCACCATCAATACTTCATGCGGCGCATTGCTATCGACTTTGCCAAGCACGCGGCGAATCTTGCCCAGCTCGGCCATCAGGCCTGCCTGTGTATGCAAGCGACCGGCGGTATCGGCAATCAATACATCGAAGCCGCGTGCTTTAGCCGCTTGCAGTGCATCAAACGACACCGATGCCGGATCGGCGTCCTGACCTTGGGCGATGACCACCACATTATTGCGTTCGCCCCAGATTTTTAATTGCTCGACGGCGGCGGCACGAAAGGTATCGCCAGCGGCGAGCATCATGCTGCGACCTTCACTTTGGAAACGGCGTGCCAGTTTTCCAATAGTGGTGGTTTTACCGACGCCATTGACGCCCACGGTCAAAATAACGAAGGGCTTTTCCACGCCTTCAAGGGAAAGTGGTTTTGCAATCGGTTGCAAAATATTCAATAAATCCTGGCGCAGGGTTTTCAGTAAAGCCTGTGCATCGGAAAACTCGTGCACTTTCATGCCGTGCCGCAGTTTCTGAACGATTTCAGTCGTTGCCTTGACGCCGACATCGGCCGAAATCAATGCGGTTTCGATTTCATCGAGCAGATTCTCATCAAGCTTTGGATTTTTTGCGAACAGGCCGCCGATGCCGACAGCGAACAGGCTGGATTTCAGCCGTTCACGCCAGCCTAATTTTCCGGGCGCCGCAGGAATTGGGAGTGCGGCAGGTGCCGTTTCATTCGGCAAAGTCTTGCTGGCATCGGGGGTGACGGGTTTTTTCTTGAAAAAATCAAACATTGCTTTATTTAATCGCAGACAATAGTCCCAATCTTAACATTCACGAATAGATTACCGATGAACAAAGCGCCGCTTGGGCAAGTACGAATAATTTCCGGATCGTGGCGGGGCTCGAAATTGCCGGTAGAGACCTATCCCGGCCTGCGTCCGACCAGTGACCGTGTCCGTGAAACACTGTTCAATTGGTTGCAATCGCATATTGCGGGCAAGCGGGTTCTGGATTGTTTTGCGGGCACCGGGGCTTTGGGTTTCGAGGCGGCATCGCGTGGGGCGGCTGAAGTGGTGTTGCTGGAAAAAGTCCCGGCCTTGGCAAATTCCTTGCGAGATACCGCGAGCCGCCTGAAAGCCGACAATATCAAGGTTGAAACCAGCGATAGTTTTGCCTGGTTAGGCCAATCGCTTGGTACCCGCTTTGATCTGGTTTTCATTGATCCGCCGTTTGGCACTGATTATGCGCAGCAGCTTATTCCGCTTCTTGGGCCCTGGTTGTCGGATTTGGCCTGGGTTTATGTGGAAACCGGACGTTCGACCCAGATCGAAGTGCCGAACACGTTCCAACTTTACCGAGAGGGCAGTACCCGTGAAGTCTGGTATCGGTTGTTTCGACACGACACTGCTACACTGTCGCCAAGTTCACGAGAGCAGCCAGCATGACCCCAGCACGTAGCCGTATTGCGGTATATCCCGGTACCTTTGACCCGATTACGAACGGTCATATCGATTTGATTAATCGGGCGGCAGTCTTGTTTGAAAAGATCATTGTCGGGATTGCTGAAAGCCCTGGTAAAGGGCCTGCTTTGCCTTTGGAAGAACGCGTTTCACTGGCTCGCACTGCCTTGTCGCATTGCACGAACGTGGAGGTGCGCGGCTTCAATACGCTGCTGGCACATTTCGTTCATGAAGTCGGTGCCGGTGTATTGCTTCGGGGTTTGCGAGCAGTATCCGATTTTGAATATGAATTCCAGTTGGCCAGCATGAACCGGCATCTGATTCCGGATGTTGAAACCCTGTTTTTGACGCCGGCCGAACAGCACAGCTTTATTTCTTCGACCCTGGTTCGGGAAGTGGCGCGTCTGGGCGGAGATGTCTCGGGTTTCGTGCATCCCGCGGTGGCAAAAGCATTGGCTGCAAAATGGAAGCAGCAGTAAAATTTCAACTGGTTACACGTTTGCTTAAAACAGAGTCACAATAAAACATAAGGGGGTAAGACCATGTTACGTGCAGGATTTATCGTTTCACTACTAACAATCAGTGTGCTGCTCTCTGCCTGCGGCAAGAAGGGCGGCGAAGTTGCCGGTGGCGTTGAGCTGTCGGAAGAAATCCTGACTGCGCCAAAAGATGGCAAGGATGAATCATGGCGCAAGTATTGCGGGCTGATTTCTGCCCAGTATTCCGCGCAGACTCAAGGTCAGCTGATTCCGTATTACTTGCCACGCGCCAGTATGGAACCGGATCAAAAAGACAATCTGACAGCAAGCAAATACAGCCGTCAGGTCGAAGTGGTGAATTTGGCGGTACAGCGTACGGTATTGCCGGGGAACATGCTGGTTTTCTGCTCGCCTGACAGCAAGACCATGGCAGACCTTGTCGTTGAAGCATTTGCCAATCCGCCCAAAGACGCATTGAAAGACTCCAAAGTTCTTTTCATCGGAAAAGCGGACGATAGCGATCGCATTAAAGTTGCGGTCGAATCTACCGGTGCCCAACTTGTTTTTGTAGAAGCTAAATAATCATCAAGAAAAAACCGCGTAGTTTTTGCGCGGTTTTTTTCTGGGTAAAACAATGGCATTGATCATCAATCAACTTTGCGTGAACTGTGATGTATGTGAGCCGGCTTGTCCGAATCAGGCCATTACGCAGGGTGAATCGATTTACATTATCCACCCGAATCGCTGTACCGAGTGCGTGGGTCATTTTGACGAGCCGCAATGCGTGGTGGTTTGTCCGGTGGAGTGCATCGACAAAGACCCGCTCTATGTCGAAACCGAAGAACAATTATTGGCTAAGCTTCTGAAGCTTCAGCAGGAGACCGCAGCATGAAGCGTTTCGTTGTTATCGCGTGTCTGGTATTGAGTTTCAGTATTCAGGCTAAAACGGAAAATAAGCAACCGAAGATAAAACCTTCTGGTGCGGCCATTTCATCTGCCCATTTTCTGGCAACCCAGGCTGGCCATGAGGTTCTGGCGCAAGGCGGTAATGCATTCGATGCGGCGATTGCCGTTTCTTCGGTTCTCTCGGTAGTCGAGCCAGTCAGTTCCGGTATCGGCGGCGGTGGATTTTTCCTTTTGCATGATGCCAAAACCGGCCGTGATGTAATGATTGATGCGCGTGAAACGGCACCCGCTTCGGCAACACCAGCCGCCTATCTCGATGCCAAAGGCGAACTTGATCGTGACAAGGCCGAGAACGGCCCGATGTCGGCCGGTATCCCCGGATTGCCGGCAGGGTTGGTACATTTGGCGAAGCGTTATGGTCGCTTGCCCTTATCGGTTTCATTGGCGCCGGCCATTCGCATTGCGCGCAATGGTTTTCAAGTCTATCCGCGCATGGTCATTCAATATGCCGATCGCAAGGATGTGATGGAGCGTTATGACGGAACCCGCAAGGTTTATCTTGCCGATGGTGACGGTCTTGAGCTTGACGAGAAATTACTGCAACCGGATTTGGCGCGCACGTTGGAACTCATTGCCGCGCATGGCAATGATGGTTTTTATCGCGGCGAAACTGCACAAAAAATGCTGGCCGATGTCAAAAAATACGGAGGTAACTGGAGTGCGGCAGATTTAAGCGGCTACACGGTAAAGGAACGCACGCCCATTCGTTTCAAATATCGCGATTGGGATATTGTTACCGCACCGCCGCCATCTTCGGGAGGTGTTGTATTGGCCGAAATATTGCAGGTACTCGAAGGCTGGGATATGGCTAGGCTGGATGAAGCACACCGTGTGCATATCGTCACCGAAGCCATGCGTCGTGCTTATCGTGACCGTACCTTGTATCTCGGCGATCCGGATTTCGTAAAAATGCCGATAGCACGTTTGACCAGTGATGATTATGCAGCAGGTTTGCGTGCTTCCATTCTTCCCGATAAGGCAACACCAAGCGCAATGTTGCCAGGTGCGAATCCGCCGCTGGAAGGCGTCAATACAACCCATTTTTCGATTATCGATGGCGACGGGAATCTGGTGGCCGCCACGCAAACGGTCAATCTCTCGTTTGGCTCCGGCATGGTAGTCGATGGCGCCGGCTTTCTTTTGAATGATGAAATGGACGATTTTGCCCTGCGTCCCGGAACTCCGAATGCCTTTGGTGTGCTTGGCTATGATGCCAATGCCGTAGCTCCCGGTAGACGTATGCTGAGTTCGATGACACCCAGTTTCATGCTGGGCAAAGATAAAATCTCGGTATTGGGTGGCAAAGGTGGTAGTCGTATCATCACGATGGTTTTGCTGGGAATGCTGGGAATCGAGCAAGGTCAAAGTTCGGAGCAGATTGTTGCGCTTCCGCGGTTTCATCATCAGTATTTGCCTGATGTGATTTTTACCGAACCTGATGCTCTGACGCCTGAAACCGTGAAGGCGCTTGAAGCGATGGGGCATAAGCTAACAGTGAGTCCGGCGAAGTGGACAAGCTTGATGCATTCAGTGGACTGGAATGTTCGCAGTAATACATTGAACGCTGGTGCCGACCCACGCAATGAGGTGGGTTCAGCAATCGTGGTTCCGAAAAAGACGGAAAACAAGAAATAGATAGTTCTGGCTCTGGCCCGGCGTTAGCGAAGCAACCATATTTCCAAGGATAAATATGTCAACCGAAGAAACCAAAAAGCACTGGATCGCGTTGGCTCCAAGCATTCTGACTGGATTGGCGGCATTGATTGCTGCCCTGACAACGGTTTATATCAATGTCCGTAACGACAAGTCTGCACCTGCCACAGCCGTGCAAGCGGCACCTGTCGTGGTGTCACAGGATCTTGCTGCGGTTCCGGCGAAACCCTTGCCCGTGCAAGCAAAGATTATTGATTTGCAGCTGGAACGCATGCGTGTTGACAACGACGGCAGCATGGGTACGACGGATTGGACGTTCGATATACAAAACGGTGAACGCTCATTGTTTTCAGTGCCTTTTAAAGCACTAGCCGACACCGCTGGCGACAATATTGTTGTACCGAAAGACGCGGCAGTTGCACACGCTAAATTAAACGCAACGGCGAATATGCCGGAAATTATCGTTCGTGGCTGGAAACAAGGCTGGTCCGGAAAAGCCAAAGTGCCCGATGTGATCGGAAAAGCAAAGTTGGATGCCGATGATGATAGTTTGGTTATAGAGGTGAAATCCGAAAAAGCCGACGGCGCTGCCTTTGTGCTTTATTTCAATACGCGTGTTGTTCAAAAGTAGTTTGGATAAGCAATCATGAGACTCTGGTCAATACTGGGTAATTCGCAAAAGCTCGACGGTGGCGCCATGTTCGGCAACGTGCCGAAAGCCATGTGGGAAAAATGGATAGTGCCGGATTCGGAGAATCGCATTCCGCTTGCCTGTCGTGCTTTGCTGGCAGATGGCCTGAATGGCAAGCGCGTATTGTTTGAAACCGGTATCGGTACATTTTTCGATCCTAAAATGCGCGAGCGTTTTGGCGTGCAGGAACAAGAGCATGTACTTCTGCATTCACTGCATGCAGCTGGATTTTCTGATAGCGACATTGACGTAGTTGTGCTCTCGCATCTGCATTTTGATCATGCCGGCGGTCTGTTGAGTCCTTGGCAGAGCGATAAACCGCTCGGACTACTGTTTCCCAATGCCGTGTTTGTGGTCAGCAAGGAATGCTGGCTGCGTGCCCAAAAACCACATGCCAGAGATCGCGCCAGTTTTATTCCGGAGTTAGTGCCGCTACTGGAACAAAGCGGACGGCTGGAAATTGTCGACGGCGAATGCTCCCGGGCGTTGGGGCAGTCTGTTCGTTTTCATTATAGTCAGGGCCATACGCCGGGCCTGATGTTGGCTGAAATCGCGGGAGCCAATGGAAATGGCGGTGTAGTATTTTGTGCCGATTTAATTCCAGGCCGCCCTTGGGTGCACTTGCCGGTTACGATGGGCTATGACCGGTTTCCGGAAATTCTGATCGACGAAAAGAAGGTTTTCTTGCAGGATAAATTATCACGCAATGTAAAATTGTTTTTCACGCATGATGTCGATTGCGCCATGGCGGATGTGCACTGTGATGAAAAAGGACGGTTTTCAACCGCTGCCGAGCTATCGTCACTGCATGCTTTCGAACTCAATTAAACTGAAAGGGATATCCATGTCGAAAAAATTATTTATTTTTGCCAGTCTTCTGTTCTTTGCCGGCTTGGCCCAGGCAAAAAACTATGGCGAGACCATGCCGAAGGGAAAAGCGGTTGATATTGCGGTGGCTTCTAAAAATCTTGATAACTACGTCAATAAACCGGCCAAATTCAGAGGTCGCATCACGAAGGTCTGCCAAATGGAAGGCTGCTGGCTGATGATCGAATCAAATGCCCAGGCTGCGCGTATTAAAACCAAAGACCATGGATTCGTGATTCCAAAAGATTCAAAAGGCGAAGCCATTGTCTTCGGTGAGTTGAAGCGTGTAGAACTCAAGCCCGAAGTGGCGAAACACCTCGCAGAAGATGCGGGAGTGGCTGCCCCCGAGCCTGTTGCTACCAGCGAGCTTCAAATCATTGCTTCCTCGATTTCAATCAAGTAAACCGGAAAATTATGACGACTTTATTTTATGCGGGCCTTTGTGTATTGCTGTTGATGTTCCTGGCCTGGAGGGTGGTGGAACTTCGTCGTGCCCATAAAATCGGCATCGGCGACGGCGGCAATGTCGATTTGCTGCAGCGTATTCGTGTTCATGCCAATGCGGTCGAATATATGCCGATGCTGTTTTTGCTGCTGGGGGGTATGGAATTGAACGGTTACCCGCAATGGCTGATTCATGCTTTCGGCGCAGCCATTTTTGTATCGCGCTGTGCTCATGCCTGGGGTCTGAGCCATCAAAAAGGAATTTCTGCCGGACGCATGAGCGGCATGCTGATCACATTTTTATTGATGTTAAGCATGGCTGTCATTTCGATTTATGGTTATTTGCAGGCAGCATTTTTTTCTGCTGCGGTATAAATGAATAAGCCATAATTTTGTGGGAGCTGGTTTACCAGCGATTAAATGTTTGAGACCATCGAAGTCTGAAAGTATAAATCGCTGGGTCGAAAAATGCTCCTGCATTTTCGACACTCCCGCCGTCCATGGCGGTCGTAAACCAGCTCCCACAGAAGCAGCTCCCACAGAATGCTTGCTGGATTATCTTGGTGCTTGGCCCAATCTTTTTGTATCGTGCTTCTTGTGCTCTGCTTCTGCCAGTACGCGAAATTGGTTGATGCGCTTCATCCACAACTCATTCTTTTCGCTTTCATCTTCAAGGCTGACATCGGGAATCCGGTTGAAGGATATTCGCATCGGTGCGGAATCCAGTGCTGATTGCATGCTGCCGAAATACATCTTGTTGTTGCCATATTTCTTATTGATGGTGTCCAGCAATTTTGTCAGTGCCGGGTTTTCCGGTATTTCGGAAAATAGGGAAGGGCAAGTGCCTTCCCTTTCTATCAGGCCAGTCAAGGTTACCGCTACCGCCAGCGGTTTGCGGGTGTCTTTGCGTTGGGCGAGCATGCGTATCAGCCGATGCAACAGTATTTTTGAATCATCGGTGGCATCCATACGTTCAGAAACCTCCCAGGCGTCGAAGCCGAGATATTTCACCCGCACATGCAAGTGACTGGCCAGCAAATTCTCACCCCGCATCCGCATCGCGGCTTTCATCAGCAGTTTTTTCAGAACGGCATTCACGCTGGCAGTATTGCGTAATTCCGGTGCCAGTACATGCGAATGGCCAATCGAGGATTTCTTGCTTTTGGGTCGTTCAATAATTTCGCCGCGCAAAAGGTCGTGAAAACGCTCGCCCTCGATGCTGCCCCAGACTTCCCTTAGCTTTGCTCTCGATGCATAACATAGTTGCTCGATACTATGAATGCCGTAGTGGCGTAATCGCTTCTCCATATTGTAGCCAACACCACAAAGATCGCCGAGCTTCAGACCGAAGAGAGCGTCAGGAAGATTTTTTTGTTCGATTACAACAAGACCATCCGGTTTTTGCATGTCGCTGGCCGTTTTGGCGAGAAACCCGTTGGGGGCAATGCCGATGGAGCAGCGTAAACTATCACCCACGGCTTTCACGCTTTGCTTGATTTGATGAGCAATTTCAATGGCATGTTGCGGTTCACGCTCGCGGCCAATCAACAGACATTCGACTTCGTCAATCGAGCTTGCAGCCTGTCTTGGAATGCAGCTTTCAATCGCATCCATCAATCGCTTGTGATATGTCACGTACAGCGCCGGATGTGCCTGCATCACCACCAAGTCCGGGCAGCGATTTCGTGCCTCGGAAACAATCGTACCGGTTTTGATGCCGTATTTTTTCGCCTCGACACTAGCAGCAATGCAGCAGGTCGTCTCGGCAACAACAGGCACGACCACGACCGGCCGATTACGCAGCGAAGGATTTTCCTGCTGTTCGACCGAAGCAAAATAGGAATTAAAATCTACGAAAAGGCTGCGTAGCGTCATGATGTTTTCCTCGACGCGGGGAATCTAGTCTACGCCGATACGTCCGTGATGGAATGAAATTCATCATGATTTTTAATCGGCGGTGTCTCAATTATCGAGATAGCCCGCATGTCTCATGAAACATTAATCCGTGAAACTATCGTGCATAAAAAACGCGGGGATGGCTTGAGAGAGAAAGCGCATCCCCACGTCTAGACGACTGGTCACAAAACCCGGAATAAGCGTGTGTTTACCGGTAAAACATAGCTGCGTTCGCGGCGCAGATCGGCTTGGCGTCTCCAGGCGTTTTCAACGGCAAGATGGTTCTGCCATGCGGTCAAAGGAAATTCGGATGGATTATCCAGGCGATATTCGCAGAATTCACGGTAATCACTGACGGAGTTTTCAAAGCTCGGCCAGCTAAGTTCGATCATCAAAGCATCATCCAGATGACCAAACAGGGCGCGACCGTCGGGAATCAGGTCTTCATGCTTGTCGAGATATGCCAAAAGCAAGCGTGCACGTACGCGCAGTTTCGAATCCATTACCCAATCCTTGTCACCGAGCATGCGGCGCAATTTTTCGGCGCGTGCGATACGTTCGGCGATCATAGAAGCCACCTGCTCTGCCGGCAGGGTTTGCAGGCGACGTGCCAGGCTGACAAGTGAATCGGGATTTACGGTTTCTGCTTTGCGATATAGAGTGCGTAGCAATGCGTTGAAATGAACAACGGCATCCACTTGCAGCGGCTTGCCATTGAGTTCATTGCGGCGTGCGGCGCCATACGACACCGGCAGACGCAAACTAGCGACATTGTCAGTGTGGTTGTAGGCGTTCATAAAAATCTCCTTGAATGGTTGGTATATGTTTTGATGCAGGATCAGTTTGAATGGTTGCACAATGGTTTTCGCGTGGCCTAAGTCCTAGTGACCAACGTCATATAAAAAACAATTCGAGTCCATGCCGAAAGTCATGCAGGTTTGGTCGGCAAGTCACAAATACATCACGGAGTTTTTGTTTGAATAAAGCCATGAAACTCAATAAATTGCTGGTCCTTGCTGTTTTATTCTCCGGCTTTTCTGTGGCTGCGCTTTCAAAGCCGGTCCAGATTGCGGAAAACCCGATGGCGTTTGCCAACTCGCGTTATGTGCAGGTCGATGAGGTTCGTTTGCATGTGCGTGACTGGACCGGCAACAACCCGGGCATGTGTCCGGTATTGCTGATACATGGATTTGCCGGTTCTACTTTCTCGTTTCGCGAATTGGCACCGGCCCTGGCAAAAGCCGGCCATCCGGTATTGGCAATTGATTTGCCCGGCTATGGTTACAGCCAACGCACTTCGTTTAGCGGCACGGCGGCCGATGCTTTGTGGCAATTACTTGAACAGGAAAGGCCTGGTCAATCATGGTGTTTTCTGGGGCATTCGATGGGCGCAAAACTGGTCGGTCAAATGGCCGCGTTGAAGCCTGACCGCGTGCATGCCATTGCCTACTCCGATGGCTCTCCACTCGTCTCCTCCGAACGTAGAAAAAAATGGTTTTCCAGTTCCGGCTTTATTCGTAATGCCGCGATCAAATGGATTGAAAAACATTATTTGAACGAGAAGAAATTTACCGAATTATTAAGTCAGGCCTATTCACGACCGGCAACGCGTGAGGAAACGCAGGGCTATTTGAAGCCATTATTGATACCGGGCACGGTAACGGCCGCGTTTTCCGGCTATGCAAAAAAATGGTCGGAAGATACTCGGTCAACCCAAATCAATTCGATCCCGAGTTTGATTGTCTGGGGTGACAAAGACACCTGGGTAAAACCGGAGGTGGGAAAGACGTTGGCAAAAAATATTCCGACCGCAAAATTTTTGATGATTCCAGGTGCCGGCCATTGCCCGATTGAAACCCATTTTGCGAAAGTGCTCCCCGCAATTTTGCAAAACTTCTCGGAAAAGCCTAAAACAGCGAAGGTCCAATAAGATCGCGCACAGGCGCAAAACTGCGGCGGTGCTCGGGACAGGGGCCATGTAACTTGAGCGCTTCAAAATGGGCTGCCGTCGGGTAGCCTTTATGCTTTGCGAATTCATACTGCGGAAATTCTGCATGCAGTTTGAGCATGTAGGCATCGCGTGCCACTTTGGCCAGGATGGAAGCTGCCATAATGCAGGTTTCGCGTGCATCCCCCTTCACCAGTGCTTCGGCCGAACAGGGCAGCCCGGGAGGGATTTTATTGCCGTCGATGAGCGCATGCTGTGCCTTGATATTCAATTCCACCACGGCGCGTCGCATGCCTTCCATGGTGGCCTTGAAAATATTCAGACGATCAATATCGATGGCTTCGATAAAAACAATTTTCCAGGCCAGTGAATGTTGCTGGATCAGCGGAAAAAGCGCATCGCGTTTTTTTTCGGAGAGCGCTTTTGAATCGCCCAGGCCGGCAATAGGTTTTTTTGGATCAAGAATAACGGCAGCACAAACGACTGGTCCAGCCAGGGGCCCACGACCAGCTTCGTCAACACCCGCGACGAATTGATGGATTTTACTCATTGCTGTTGTGCTAATTCGAGTACCGCATCTGCCGCGAGATAGTTTGCGTCGCGCTTCAAATCCAGATGGATGTGCTCGAATTTTTGCATCAGAAGTTGGTAGTTTTGCGGGGTGTCCAGCATTGGCTTGATGGCATGTACGATATTGCTGGGAGTGCAATTGGCCTGCATCAACTCCGGCACAACCAGTTCATTTGAAAGTACATTCGGCAGA
Organism: Arenimonas sp.; assembly: GCA_050737775.1. Classification (GTDB taxonomy): domain Bacteria; phylum Pseudomonadota; class Gammaproteobacteria; order Xanthomonadales; family Xanthomonadaceae; genus Arenimonas. The sequence goes on along the minus strand of JBOHYH010000305.1, from coordinate 20,244 downwards.
CTGTAATAATCAATTTTCATCATGCCGAAGGCTTTCACGATGAAATAGGTGAGTGCTGAAATGCGATACGCCACTACCATCGGCCGCTTGGCAAGCAGTGCTTCCAGTGCTGCCGTGCCTGAAGCCAGCAAGATGGCATCGGCAGCCACCATGACTTGATGCGATTGACCGTCAACAATATTCAGATTCAAAATATTGGAATTTTGTGTCAGTGCTTCTATGACATCGCGACAGTGCTTATTCGCGGAGGGAATGACAAATTCCAAATCGGTATTTTCTTTTTGCAGCAAGCTCATCGCATTGAGAAAAACCGGCAGCAAGCGCTGGATTTCACTTCTACGACTCCCCGGCAGTATGGCGAGTATTTTTTTATCTGGCGGTAGATTCAAGCAATGCCGTGCCGCATTTTTATCCGGATGGAATTCAAAACGGTCTGCAATGGGATGCCCCACGAAATCTGCAGTCACTTGATAGCGTGCATAAATGGGGGGTTCCATCGGGAACAGGCAGAGTACGCGATCGGCCGAATCGGCTATTTTTTTTGCGCGGGATTCACGCCAGGCCCAGATGGAAGGGCTGACATAATGCACGGTCTTGATGCCTTTGCGTTTCAATTTTTTTTCGAGCCCGAGATTGAAATCCGGCGCATCGATACCGATAAAAACATCCGGTTGCCAGGCAAGTATGCGTTCTAAAATGCTGTGTCGAAGTCGAAGCAGACGAGGCAGGTGCCTTATCACTTCGGCCAGGCCCATCACTGCAAGTTCCTGACTGTCATGCCAGGCGGTGATGCCCGCTTGTCGCATTAGATCGCCGCCGATACCGACAAATTCGGCATCGGGATATCGGGATTTTATTTCGGTGATCAATCCGGCACCGAGTTGGTCGCCAGAGGCTTCGCCTGCAATCAAGGCAAATCGAAGTGGTTTTTTCGATGTATTTGTTTCGCTCACAGCCTAGCGAAGAATGCCGCGTTCGCTACGATTGATGAACTCCAGCATCATGCTGACATCGGCCGATGTTGTTGCGCTTAGTGCGAGTTCTTCCTTCACGTCGGCCAGTGGTTTGCCTGACATGAATACGGTGCGATAGGCGCGCTTGATCGCACTGATGCGTTCGGCATCGAAACCGCGACGTTTCAAACCCTCGGAATTGATACCGCGAGCTTCGGCATATTTATCGGCAACCATGACAAAAGGCGGTACATCCGCATTGATCAAACTGCCCATGCCGATAAACGCATGGACGCCGATTTTACAGAATTGATGTATGCCGACAAAGCCGCCCAGAATGACCCAGTCTTCGACAATCGCGTGACCGGCAAGCGTGGCGTTATTGGCAAAAATGGTATTGCTGCCGACCTGGCAATCATGCGCGATGTGTACATAGGCCATGATCCAGTTGTCATTGCCAATTCTGGTGTTGCCGCCACCGTCAGCGGTACCACGACTAAATGTAGTGAACTCGCGAATGGTATTGCGATCACCAATGATCAGCTCGGCATCTTCACCGAAGAATTTTTTGTCTTGTGGGTCGCCACCAATACTGGCATGTGAATAAATTTTGTTTTCGCGCCCGATTTTAGTCGGGCCTTGAATCACGCAATGTGAACCAATGCTGGTGCCATCACCGATTTCAACGCGATCACCAATGAGGGTGTAGGCACCTACCGACACATTGGCGCCGATTTTCGCACCGGGATCAATCAAGGCTGTTGCGTGAATCATTATGCTTTGCCTTCTGCACAAAGAATTTCGGCACTGGCGGCCACTTTGCCGTCCACGCGAGCGGTGCATTCATACATTGCCATATTACGAATGGTGCGCTTCAAAATAACTTCGATATCCAGTTGGTCACCAGGCACCACCATTTTCGAGAAACGAGCGTTATCGACTTTGACCAGATAAAACAGTTTTTCGGATTTTTCCGGTGCTTCTGCTATTGACAATTGGGTCAATAAACCACCGACTTGTGCCATTGCTTCGACCACCAAAACACCTGGCATGACCGGGTGGCCTGGGAAGTGACCCTGAAAAAACGGTTCGTTGATGGTGACGTTCTTGATGGCACGGATACGCTTGTGCGGCTCCAGTTCAATGACTCGATCTACGAGTAGAAAAGGGTAGCGGTGCGGTAACAACGATTGGATTTTGATGACATCGACGGGCAGGGTAATGCTCATTGGGCTTATTCTTCTTTCTGACTATTACCCTTAATTTTACGCGCCATTTCGTCCAGATGCTTGAATCGGGCGGCATTTCTTCGCCACTCGCGGCTTTCTTGCAGGGGCGTGCCGGAAGTGTATTCGCCGGGTTCGGTAATCGAATGCGTGACCAGGCTGAAGGCATTGATTCGGACCTTGTCGCAAATTTCGATATGACCCACGATACCGGCCGCGCCACCGATCAGACAATAACTGCCGATTTTTGCGGAGCCAGCCACCGCCACCGCACCGGCAATTGCCGTGTGCGCACCAATTTGTACGTTGTGGCCGATCTGGATTTGGTTGTCTAGACGCACATCTTCGGCCAATACGGTATCGCCCAGTGCGCCGCGATCTATTGTGGTATTGGCACCGATTTCGCAGTCATCACCAATCACTACGCCACCGAGTTGCGGGACTTTTAGCCAGCGACCAGCCTCCATGGCCAGACCAAAACCTTCGGCTCCCAATACCGCGCCGGGATGGATTAATACGCGTTGGCCAATCTTCACTCGCGTCACCAAAGTGACGCGTGCAACGAGTTCGCTACTGGCACCGACATGGCAATGCTCGCCAATTACGCAGCCAGAGCCGATCACTGCGTTGGCGTCGACATGGGTATGCGCACCGATACTGACAAAAGGGCCGATGCTGGCACTTGGGTCAATGCTGGCAGCGGGGTCGATAACAGCGCTTGGATGGACGCCTGCTTTTGCAGATGGTTTTACTTCAAACAGTGCCGAGATCTTGGCGAATGCGACATAAGGATCTTTCGCAATCAGGCAGGGTGCCGACGACAGCGATGCATCTGCAACACGCAAAATAATTGCGCCGGCATCGGTCTGCGCCAATTGTTTTTTATACAGAGAGTTCGCAAGAAAACTGATTTGATCTTTATTGGCTGTCGCCAAAGGAGCAACGCCGATAATTTTCGTATCGGCGTTTCCCATGATCTTCAGATCAAATTTATCAGCGAGCTCAGCCAGCGTGAAGCATGGGCCTGACATCTTCAGGCCCCAGCTTAGAACTGTTGGCCGAAGCTGAATTGCAGACGCTCAACGCGATCACTATCTTCACTGCGTAGAGGCAGGGAGTAACTGATCGAGATTGGGCCAACCGGCGCTTGCCATTGCAGTGCGATGCCTGTTGAAGCGCGGAGCTCGCCTGCATCGAAATCGCTTGGTGTAGCGTACACGTTACCGAAATCCAGGAAGGCAGAAAGGCGGGTGCCTCGTGATTTACTGAACAGTTTCGGAAACAGGAACTCCACGCTACCAGTGGTTTTAAGACCGCCGCCCAGTGGCTGGGAGAAGTTAGTTTGAACCAAGGCAGGGCCTAAACTGTTTTGCTCGAAGCCGCGAACCGAGTTTGGACCGCCGGCATAATAATGCTGGAAGAACGGCAGGCCGCAAGTACGCTGGGTACCTGCAATTTCAAGTCCAATACGATCAAAGTCTGAGCATTGGAACTTGTTGGTTTTGCCATAACTATCGCCATAGCCGATATCGGTGCTGACCTTAAGAACCACCCAGGAAGCCAGCGGCATGAAGTGCTCAAAGGTGTATTGCAATTTGTAATATTCAAGATCACTGCCAGGCAATACAATTTCCGCACCCAGTCGGTGATAAGTGCCGCGCGTGGGCAGCAAATAATCATTGCGGGAATCGCGAGACCACGACGCACGCATCCGCCAGGCATTGATATTCCAAAGGCGCAAACCACCGTTGCTTGTGGTTAGAGTGTCGGTAGTTAAAGGATCTGCATCGTCATTTTCAGACGGGGTTGCTGTGTTGTTATCATCGTCAACATGGTAACTGAACGAAGGGCCGCGTTCGCGATCGCCCAGTGTATTAACCAAATAATTAATCAAGGTGAATGGTGTCGATCCGTCCGAAGTAGTGATCTGGTTGCGATCAATGCCCAGGGCGAATTGCACGGTATCTGTTTCCGTGATTGGAACGCCAAAGATCGCTTCACCCGAAGCAATCTTTCCGTTAAAGCGCGTGAACGAATTATCGCTATTGCTATCGGCCTGGGTATTGTCGGAAAAGTTCAGGTTATAGCCAACGCTGATGCCATCATCGGTGAAGTAGGGGTCAAAGTAGTTCAGGCTTAGACGCTTGGAAATAGAACTATTTTGAACGGTTAATCCCAAGCGGTTGCCGGTACCAAGGAAGTTGTTTTCATTGATTTGGGCATTCGTGGTTACGCCGTAATAGCCTTGGTAGCCGAGACCAAACACGAAACTACCGGAATTACGTTCCTTGACGCTGATGACAACGTCGACCTGGTCGGGTCTGCCGGCAACTTCAGGTGTTTCAACATCAACACTTTCAAAATAGCCAAGACGTTGCAGACGAATTTTCGAGCGGTCCAGCGCGGCTTGTGAATACCAGGCGCCTTCAAACTGGCGCATTTCACGACGCAAAACTTCATCGGAAGTACGGACGTTACCCGAGTAACGAATACGACGGACCTGAACGCGTGGGCCAGGGTCTACCACAAAATTCAAACCAATTGTTTTTGCTTCACGATTGATATCGGGAACGGGATTTACCTTGGCGAAAGCATAACCAATATTGCCGAGTGTCGAGGTAATGCTATCGGACGTATATTCCAGACGTGCACGAGAGAAGGTGTCGCCCTCTTTAACCAGCAATAGTTTGTTGAGCTCTTCAACGGGCAAAACCGTATCGCCGGTGATTTTAACGCTCGATACCTTGTAGATATCGCCCTCGGTCATGTTGGCACTGAGGAAGATATCCTTGCGGTCCGGCGAGATGGCTACCTGTGTAGATTCAATATTGAAGTCCGCATAGCCGCGATCAAGATAGAAGTTGGATAGCTTTTCCAGATCGCCCGATAATTTCTCGCGCGAGTATTGATCGTCGCGACGATACCAGGACAGCCAGTTGCTAGTCCCGGATTCCCAGCTTTCACGCAGTTCGGCGTCGGTGAATTTTTCATTGCCGACCAGGTTGATGTCCCGAATTTTGGTTGCCTTGCCTTCGGTAATTCTAAGCGTGATATCTACGCGGTTACGGTCGAGTTCGGCAACTTCTGGTACGACCGTGGCATTGTATTTGCCGCGATTATTATATTGGCGATTCAATTCCTGCGTTACCCGATCCAGATTGACGGGGTTATAGGTTTCGCCTTCGGAAATACCGACATTCTTCAGGCCTTTTTCTAATTCTTCGGACTTGATGTCTTTGTTACCCACCAGCTTAACGGTATTGATTGCCGGACGTTCTTTTACAGTAATGACCAGGATGTCGCCTTGGCGCTCGAGTTTTACATCGGTAAAAAAGCCGGTCTTGTAGAGTGCGCGGATAACTGCCGCTGATTGGCTTTGGCTCATTGCCTCACCTTTTTCGACCGGCAGATAGCTGTAAACGGTACCGGCTGAAATGCGTTGCAGGCCTTCTACCCGGATATCGCTGACCGTAAAAGCTTCAATCGTTTGTGCGCTCACGGGGCCAGCTAGGGCTGCAGCGAGAGCGAGGCTGAGGATATGGCGGCGGGCGATAGGTCGCTTCATTGATTAATCCAAAATGGAGGCGAGGTTATCGCCAAAGTTAACGGGTAAATATCTTGTAGTTGAAACTAGTTCGAAAGCAGTCGAGCAAAATCATTGTAGTGGGCAAGCAACATCAAACCGGCCAGAAGAGCCAGACCGATAAACTGACCTGCCATCTGGACCCGCTCTGCCACCGGGTGACCGGTGACAAGCTCAATCAGGTAATACAGCAGATGTCCGCCGTCCAGTACCGGGATCGGCAGCAGATTCATAATGCACAGGCTCAGCGAAAAGAACGCCAGAAACCCTAAAAATGAACCGACACTCGTACTGGCTTCCTGATTAGCCACTTGTGCAACGGTTATTGTACCAGAGACGTTTTTGGCTGAGGCTTTTCCGCTGAGCAGTCGTTTAAGCATGGCAAAGGTGGTGCGAGTGGTTTCCCAGGTCTGCTGAAAAGCTTTTCCAACTGACTCGATGGGTCCGTAGCGCAATAGGGTTTTTTCAGGCATGACCGCAACGCCATACACCCCGATTTGCCAAGCTCCTTGCTGTTTCGGGGTCTCGATGCCAATCAATGATTTTGCTTTATCCAGAAAACCGGATTCAGGAACCCCTTGTTTTGGCTGGATCATGACTTCCATGAGCAAGCCATTACGCTCGAAAACCACGGCCAAGGCCTGGTCAGGTCGGGCCAGCTTTTCGACGGCAGGAGATAACTGTGAATAGTTTTTGATGCTAATAGAGCCGATTTGTTTAATCCGGTCGCCTGGCTTCAATCGCCCCTCGGCAGCTCCCCCGGGAGCAAGACGATCTACGATGGCGGGTGGTGTCATCCACGATGTTGCCAAACCTATGACCTGAAAAACCCTGGTTTGATCAAAATCAACCGGTAATTGGGTCAGTTTCAGCATGACTGTCCGCTTCTTGCCCATAGTGTCTTGCAGCAATACAGCCACGTCGCGGCGATCAATCGCCGCTAACATTAGAGGCGGCACCAATTGGGTAAAAGTAGGGGTGTCGGTGCCATCAACATTGAGCAGGGTGTCTCCTTCAAGAATGCCGGCTTCCGCCGCTATTCCGCTGGTTTGACCCATTACAGGAACGTAATCAGGCTTGCCAATGACAAACATTCCCCAATAAAACACCAGGCAGAGCAGTAAATTTGCCATCGGTCCGGCGGCAATGATGGCGATGCGCTTACCGACCGGTTGTTGATTGAAGGCTTGGCTGCGATCGGCTGGCGTCACCAGGTCGTCGCGTTCGTCGAGCATTTTGACGTAACCGCCCAGTGGAATCATGGCGAGACGGAATTCGGTGCCGTGTTTGTCGGTACGCGACCACAAGCTTCGACCAAAGCCAACCGAGAATCGCAATACTTTTACGCCGCACCAGCGGGCAACGATGTAATGACCAAATTCGTGAAAGGTGACCAATACACCAATCGTGACAATGAGCCACCAAAACGATCCGACGAATTCGTTCATTGCTTCACCATCTTGTTCACGAACTCCTGGGCCTTGATGCGGGCTTGATTATCAACGGCCATTAGGACATCGAGATCGCGTACAGGTTCCGCAGAAAATGCAGAAAGTGTGGCTTCGATGACATTGGCGATATCGAGAAAGCTTAATTTTTCGTTGAGAAAGGCTTCCACGGCAATTTCATTGGCCGCATTTAATACCGTGGGTGCTGTACCGCCGAGTTTTAAAGCGTGGAATGCCAGAGCCAGGCAGGGGAACACATCAGTGTCAGCTTTTTCAAAGTCGAATCGCGATAACGCAACCAGATCCAGTGGTGCAACACCGGAATCCACGCGTTCGGGCCAGGCCAGACCGTAGGCAATCGCCGTGCGCATATCAGGATTGCCCAGTTGTGCCAGTACAGAGCCATCAATGTAATCGACTAGCGAATGAATAATGCTTTGCGGGTGCACGACCACTTCGATTTTTTCAACGCCGATGTTGAACAGATGATGTGCTTCGATGACTTCGAGGCCTTTGTTCATCAGCGTTGCGGAATCGACCGAAATTTTTCTGCCCATGACCCAATTTGGATGGGCGCAGGCTTGCTGTGGCGTTATGGAAGCCAGTGATTCTCGAGTACGGCCACGGAATGGGCCACCAGAAGCTGTCAACAACAAGCGGCGAATCGCTTTGTGTTGGCCATTCGCAGGCAAGCATTGATAAATTGCATTGTGCTCGCTGTCGATCGGCAATATTTCCGCACCGTTTTCGCGCGCTGTTCGCATCAGAATTTCGCCGGCTACAACAACCGATTCCTTGTTCGCCAACAACAAACGTTTGCCTGCTTTCGCGGCAGAGAGGGTAGATGGCATGCCGGCAGCACCGACAATCGCGGCAAGTACCGTATCGAATTCGGGTGCAGCGGCGATTTCATTCAGTGCCTGGGCACCAGACATTGCACGTGTCGCGAGACCACGATCTTTCAATCCATCGCGGAGTGAGGGATAGCCAGCGGGTTCCGTGATAACGGCAATATCGGGTTTGAATTTCGCGCAGAGAGTCAACAGTTCGTCGACTTTTGTATTCGCGCTTAAAGCGGCTGCACGATATTTATCCGGATGGCGTGCAATGACGTCCAGAGTCGATAAGCCAATCGAGCCGGTCGCACCGAGCAGTGCAATATTTTTTACAGATCCAGCCATGATTTGCCAATGACAAAAATCGGCAATACCGCAAGCAGGCTGTCCAGTCGATCCATCAAGCCGCCGTGCCCAGGTATCAAGTCGCTGGAATCCTTGAAGCCGGAGTGCCGTTTCATCAGGCTTTCGAATAGATCACCCACGACTGAAAATATCATCGTGACAATGGTTAACAGCAATAGCCATCCAAGTTCGGACCAGAATAATCCGAGCAATGGTGTCGCCGCGACGGCCAGTAATAAAATGGCAACTACGCCACCGATGACGCCTTCCCAACTTTTGCCGGGGCTGATGCGCGGTGCCAGCTTGGTTTTACCGTAGCGCACACCGGCAAAGTAGGCGCCACTGTCGGCAGCCCACGCTATGGCCAGTGCGAATAATGCCCAGCGGGGACCAATCGTGCTGCTGCCGTGGAGCCAGGCAAGAGCACACCAGGCAGGAATTACGCACAAACTGCCTGCAAGTAATTTTATGCTGCGATTGAGTGAAGTGTCGGCTTTGGCAAATTCAAAACGCCATAACCAAAGGCAGACGAATATCCACCAGATAGCACCAATCAAGCTGATCAATTTCAGGCCAAACAAGCCACGACCGCTACCCCAGGCCAGCGCCAGCATCATCAAGGCATTCCCGGCAACATATAGCGAACGTGGAATTTTCTCCGTCAGGCCGGCCAGTGCTGACCATTCCCATAAGCCAGCGAGTAGTATTGCCGCGACTGCCGCTGCGAGATAAGGCGTCGGCAGGTAGTACACGGCGCCAATCGCGAAGGGCGCCATGATTAATGCAGCAATAATTCTGGTTCTGCGACTACTCACGCCGCATCTCCTGGTTTAACTTGTGCACTGGTCAGACCAAAACGGCGTTCTCTGCTGACAAAATCATCCATGGCTTGTTGCAAAGTAGTTTCATCCAAGTCTGGCCAAAGGGTCTCAGTAAACCACATTTCGGTATATGCCAATTGCCACAGCAAAAAATTGCTGATGCGTAAATCGCCGCCCGTCCTGATAAATAAATCGGGTGCAGCCTGGTCTGCCAGTGACATTCTGGCACCGAGCACGGCTTCATCAATATCGTCGACACTGATTTTTCCATCGGCAACGTCTTGTGCAAGCGATCTCGCCGCCTGGGCAATATCGGCGCGACCGCCATAACCGGCAGCAATATTCATGTTGAGCTGTCGATTGTGTTTTGTCAGCTCCTCCGCACGCAGCATTTTGTTGCGAATTAGTTCGGAAAAGCCCTTGCGCTCGCCGATGAATGTAATGCGCACGCCCCGGCGGTGCAGTTCGTCCACCTCGCTGTCGAGCATATGCAGAAACAGTTTCATCAGTGCACCAACTTCTTCGGCAGGGCGATTCCAGTTTTCACTGGAAAACGCAAACAGCGTCAGACTTGTGATGCCTTGCTTGATGCAGAACTCCATGCATACGCGCACGGCTTTTGCGCCAGCGCGATGGCCAAGGCTTCTGGGGCGGTGACGACGTTCGGCCCAGCGGCCGTTACCGTCCATAATGACGGCGAGGTGTTGGGGTGTTTTGGGGGAAGAAGCATTCATGCTGTCGGTGAAGCCTTAAACCGCCATCAATTCTTGCTCTTTAGCTTTCACCACGTCATCGATGTCTTTGACGGCTTTGTCGGTGATTTTCTGGATATCGTCTTCCGCCGAGCGTACTTCATCTTCGGTCGCGGTTTTTTGTTTCAGCATTTCCTTGATGTGCTGGATCGCATCACGGCGTACGTTACGAATCGCGATTTTTGAATCTTCACCGTCTCCATGTACTTGCTTGGACAGCGCTTTGCGACGCTCTTCGGTTAGCGGCGGCAAATTGATCCGGATAATTTGGCCGGCAGTATTCGGAGTAAGGCCCAGATCCGATGCAAGGATGGCCTTTTCGACTGCGGCCACCATGGGTTTTTCCCAGGGCGTGATCACGAGCGAGCGGGCATCGGCAACGGCGACGGTTGCTACTTGTGAAAGCGGCATATCGGAACCGTAATAATTCACCTTGATGTGATCGACAATAGCGGTGGTGGCCCGGCCAGTGCGTAATTTGGTGAGATCCTGGCGCAGCGCTTCCACGCTTTTTGTCATGCGGGTTTGTGCGTCTTTTTTAATGTCGATCAGGGACATGGGGCTTACCTAAAACGTGTTGACAGTCGATTATAGCCGCTGTGAAGCAGCTTGGGGCAGTCGCCAGGCTGGTTAAAACGCTTAAGCGTGAACCAAAGTGCCGATTTCTTCGCCCCGCAAAATGCGCATCAGGGCGCCAGGTTGCATCATGTCGTAGATGCGTAGCGGAACCCTGTTATCGCGGCAAAGTGCGAATGCGGCGGTATCCATGACTTGTAAATTACGGGCAATGACTTCGTCGTAGGTCAGGTTTTCGAAACGCTTGGCGTTCGGATTCTTCTTCGGGTCGGCATCGTAAATGCCGTCGACTTTAGTGGCCTTGAGCAATAAATCGGCACTGATTTCGGTGGCGCGCAAAGCTGCGGCCGAATCCGTCGTGAAGAAGGGATTGCCGGTGCCGGCAGCGAAAATGGCGATACGGCCCTTTTCCAGGTGACGAATGGCTCTGCGGCGGATGTAGTCTTCGCAGACTTCGTTGATTTTAATCGCGCTCATTACTCGTGAGTAGGCGCCTTGTTTTTCAAGTGCATCGGCCATTGCCAGAGCATTGATCACGGTTGCCAACATGCCCATATGATCGCCGGTTACCCGGTCCATGCCGTTTTCGGCCAGTCCGGCACCACGAAAAATATTGCCACCCCCTATGACCAAACCGATTTGTGCACCGGCTTTTTGCGCTTCGATGATGTCTTTGGCCATCGCGTTGATAACGATTGGGTCAATGCCGTAGTTCTCGTTGCCCATCAGGGCTTCGCCGGATAATTTGAGCACGATGCGCTTGTATTTCAGGGGCGTAGGGCTCATTTCATAGACTCCGGTCTGGGCAAACAGCGGAAGTTTAGCGGATTTGGGCCTTGGCTGTCGCGCTTAATTGTGACTCGCGCCTTGGGAATTTGTATTGAAAACACGTTTGCAACTCCATACCAGGCACAGCGTAGGAGGCTCCCTTGGGGGTGACGAAGATTAATGTGCGAGTAAATACCATGCAGAGTTTGCTGGCAGGCAGCTGAATAGGAACATCCGATGTGAATGTAGATACGTCGCCCGCAAGCGGCCTCCTACGGAGGTGTGCATCGCTCAAAAACAACGTAAATCTTTTTAGCCTGTTCCAGGGTTTCCCAAGTGCCTTTAAAACCTGCGGCAATCACGAAATTATCACCAGGACCAACGGTAATGCTCGTGCCGGCTTCATCGGCAATACGAATTCGGCCCTGCAAAATATGGCAGAACTCGTGCTCGCTATAGCTGACTCGCCATAATGCGGGTGCACCTTCCCAGATCCCACAATGGAATTCCATGCCCGGATCGGAAAACATGTTCAGTGTGCTTTGTGCGGTGTTGCCATAGATGAGTTTTTCGGCAGCAACATGGTAATCCGTGCGTTCTGCATTCTCGGTTGAAAACGGCACAAAGTGTTTTGGTGTCATCACGGAGCCCTATCTGTTTTTCGTAAATGATTTTGAATATATCGCGAAGACCGACTTGCCAACAGTGCATCCTGTTTAGCTATTATTCGCTCACCGCTCACCGCTCACCGCTCACCGCTCACCGCTCACAGGAATAGTTATGGCCATTAAATCATTGAAAGAATTTCTTGATGCCTCCGTACAAAAAGATTTGAGTCCGGAAGCTTTTGAATTGGAGAGTTCGCATCTGCTGGAAATTAAATTGAATGGCCGTGTCTGGTCCAAGGCCGGTTCTATGGTGGCCTACCAGGGCGCTGTTAAATTCATTCGTCAGGGCGTGATGGAGCAAGGACTGGGTAATCTGCTGAAAAAAGCGCTGAGTGGCGAGGGCATGCAGTTGATGAAGATGGAGGGCAATGGCCGTGTTTATGTTGCCGACGCAGGCAAAAAAGTGACCTTGTTGCGTTTGGATGGAGAGTCGATTTTCGTCAACGGCAACGATGTGCTGGCATTTGAAGAGGGTATTGAATCGACCATTACCATGATGAAACGTATGGCGGGCATGATGTCCGGCGGCTTGTTCAATGTGAAGCTCAGCGGTAGAGGCGTGGTAGCAATCACCTCGCATTACGAACCACTGACTTTGCGTGTAAGTGCACAAGGCGGCCCGGTCTTCACCGATCCGAACGCCACCGTTGCCTGGTCCGATGGATTAACGCAGGACTTTGTCACCGATATTTCTCTCGGTACTTTGCTTGGCCGTGGTTCCGGCGAGAGCATACAGCTGAAATTTTCCGGCGAAGGCTGGGTGGTGGTGCAGCCATATGAAGAAGTCTATATGCAAAGAGTGCAATAACTAACCAGGCCTGTGACTGGAGCGTTGCGATTCGAATCAAGCACTATCATGATGAAGCCTAGATGTGTCGCCGGGTTGACTCGCTATCCGGCAACTCCGGCAAGCTATCATCACAAACAATGACTTGATTGCGGCCCCTGTGCTTGGCGGCGTACAAAGCTTTGTCGGCACGTTCAAATAGGTTGTCAGCGTCATAGCCCAATTCTGGATTCGATTGCGAGATGCCCATGCTCAGGCTAAGGCCGGTTAATGCAGGCTGTGCCGCGTTGGCTTCTTGTTCAACGCTGATGCGGATTTTTTCGGCAAGTGTGTAAGTTGCCTGGATAGGCTGGTCGGCACAGGCAATGACAAATTCATCGCCACCGAAACGCGAGAACAAATCTTCGCTTACCAAATGCTGGCGAACAATTCCCACTACCAACTTCAATGCATTGTCACCTGCGAGGTGGCCTTGCTTGTCATTGATCGACTTGAAGTGATCCAGATCAAACACGATTAAGTTCATCGTGCGGCTGAATTTTGCCAAATGGTCGAGCGATTTTCGAAAGTCGTGGGCAAATGCCTGGCGATTCAAGGTACCTGTCAGCGGATCATGTATCGAGAGTTCACGTAACTGTTCAGAGTGTTTTTTCAGGTGCTGGTGGGCCGATTGCAATTGACGCTGCTTACGCGAGAGACGTTCGGTTTCACTCGCAAAATGTGCGGTGCGTTTGTTGCTGAGCCACCAGCCTGAAAATAAAACAATGCTGGCAAGCAGCGCAAACCATGGCCAGCGGGCAGGGGGTTCTTTCACCAAAACAAATTTGGTTTCGGGCGTGGCCTGTGCATTGCTGGCGGCGTTTACAGGCTGGACTGGTGATTGGGTGGCAGTAGTAGAGGGTTCTGTCGCAACTGGCGAAACCTTATTGTTTTCATCTGCAGTCAAATCGAGAGCCTGCGTATTTTCCACTATTGGTACTTCGGCAATTGCAGCAGGTTTCGCGGGCTCTTGCGGTATCGGCAAGGTCTGTTGAATTACCTGGGGCGGCGGAGGTGGAGGCATGCTTGGAGGTGGTGGAGGCGGCATGCCGGGGGGAGGCGGAGGTGGGGGTGTGCCTGGTGGCGGAGGTCCATTTCGCGGCTGCATGCCTTGTCCTGGCGGCGGCGGGTTTTGTGCCGTGGCAGCAAACGCAATCATGCTGCTGATAACCAATAGCAGGGAGCAGCTCGACCGAATTATTTTTTTTGTTGGAGTGGCCATGCGCTAACTCTTCCTCGATACGACAAGCAGTCTTGTTGTTGGGAATCATACCGTTTCACAAAACAAAACACCCGCAAGAGCGGGTGTTTTTTGCTGCGGAGAAAAAGATCTTCAGTTCATCAGGTTGCGGGTCTTGATGGCGGCCCAAGCAATAAATCCGAAGCCCAGCATCCACCCGATATCAATAGGATGTCCGGTAACATATTGTTCAATGCCGACCAGATAGGTGTAGGCCTGATTGGCGATGAAATACAGCAGGATGCCGATCACCACATACCACCATGCTTTGCCGACTTCGCCGCCACTAAACGAGGAGGCAGTAAGAATGGTGACTGCGAGCAGGATCGGATCAAAGGTTAAATATCCGATAGCGGCTGTTTTCATCGCAAGATCGGGATCCAGCACGCCTTCCCAGTTTGCTTTGTATGCAAAGAAACCTGAAACAGCGAGTGCCACCAATGCCAAACCTTTGCCCCATAGTGGCGACTCAAGACTAAGCGAACGTTTGAATATCAACAGGCCTGCGATAATAAACGGACCTGTAAGTAGGTAACCGATATCGGAATAGTAGGGATAGGGTGTATCTGCGCCTTCATTTAGCAGAGGATAGGCGGCGAATATAGTGGCACCGACGCCCCATGCTAAAACTCCGGCACCGATCGCCGCCCAGACCTTGCGTAATGGGCTTTGTTCCGGAAATGCACTCATTGCACTAAAGCAAAGAAAAGCGGAGATCAAACTGGATAATGTTTGCAGGGCGTTGGAGTAGTACAAGCGGAATTGCGGGTCTGTGCCCATAAACGGAAACACGGCAAGCAATAAGGTGGCAAATACCCAGATAAAAGCTCCTGACTTTGAAAATGCACTCATAGAAAAACCCCCTGAATTTACGATGTCGTTATGGAAATACGCGGTGACGCTTTTTCTTTCAAGATATTAATGATGTGAACCATGTCCATGCGCCAGTTTGTCGTAAATCGACTGGAATATTTCATCTGCCTTTTTCGGACCCAGCATCATGCTGGCGTGCAGCTTGCACTTGTCCAGGAACTCGGTTGGATATTGATGCGGTGGCAAGGTGAGTGCAATTTCTTCTACGCGCTTGGCTGCGCCGGCACCGTAAAGTGATTCGAGCAAATGGATCGCATCCTGCTGCATCGTTACATGGGAATAGAACACGTGGGGCTGTGCAGGAGTTGCGGTTTCGGCATGCACCTGTTCGAATACCGGCTCTGGTTCCGGTATTGGATCAGGAGCTGTCTTGATGAAGTTGGCCGGGTTGAGACGATTCAACACATCGTCCAATTCACAAGCCGGGAATGGCTGGTTGGAGAGATCCATCAAGGTTGCCGGCAGCGACATGACCTTGGTCAAACGCAGATGTGGGATTTCAGCCAGTGCCGTTTCGTTAGGCTTATTAAGATAGCTGATACAGCATGAGTTGCCTTCGCTTATCGAAAAAAAACCAGATTGCATTTGGCCGTCATCTTTATTTACGAAGTAAAAGAACAGTTTCGCTGTTTTGCGATTTTGCTTGATGCTTTCAAGAGCTTCATGAAGTTGGTGCAAGTCTGTCATCACTGGGTCCTTGGGAGCATGCGAATAAGCGTAAACGTAATCGGCAGCAGGCGAGTCTTGGCTCTAATTTACAAGCTTTGTCTAGATTGCCCGAAATTCAGGCCGCCTGCCAGTGATGTACCTTGCATTTCGTTTAATTTGTATTGGCAGCCATCAAGCAAGGCCTTTTGTCATAGGCGAGAAGTTTTTTTGTGCCCATCGCTTGTATTTCAGTGATCTGCAGGTAATTTCCCGTATTATTTGCTGCGTCGCCGCACCAAACCAGGACTTTCCCGTATGCCAAATAACCCCTTCAAATTTGTCTGCTTTGCCTTTCTGGTGCTGAGTGGCTCCAGTTGTCTTGCTGGACAGCTTTCTGCCGACGCATTTAAAAAAGCACGTGCCGAAGGAAGCGTTCGTGTATTGGTGATGTTGAATGATGATTCAACTGCAGCAATTGAAAAGAAAAGCAGCGTGCAACGCCAGCATGAGGTAAAACAAAAAGTATCCTCGGTATTGAGCAGGCTTCCTGAAAAAAACATGCGTGTTTTTCATCGTTTTAATTTCGTACCGGCTTTTGCAATTCAGGCAAGCCCTGACACATTGAAACGTTTGCAGGATGACCCTGCGGTAAGCCGTATCGATATCGATGCTCCGGGGGTGGGTAGTGCCATCGCACCCGATGAGTCTTCAGTATTGAATAACGTCAGTCTGCTTCAGGGTTTGGGGCTGGATGGTCTTAGCATGAAGGTGGCGGTGATTGATTCCGGAGTCGACACCGATCACGTCGATTTGCAACCGTTTCTGGTCGGGCAACAATGCTTCTGTTCCAATAGCAGTGGCGTTGGTGGCTGCTGTCCCAACGGACAGGCGACACAGTCGGGTGCGGGTGCTGCTGAAGATGGTCATGGCCATGGCACGAATGTGACCGGCATTATTGTTGGGCAAGGCAATGTCGCCCCACGCGGTGCAGTACCTGCGACGGAGTTGGTTGTTGTAAGAGTGCTGGATAACAACAACAGTTTTTGTTGCAGTTCCGATGTGGTGGCGGCGATGGATTGGGTTGCAACCAATCATCCGGATGTCGATGCGGTGAATTTGAGTGTAGGTACCGGCAGTTTATTTTCGGGTAATTGCGATAGCTCGACGTCTTTTACGCAGGCGATGTCGGTTGCAGTGAACAACCTTATTTCAAAAGGTGCCGTAGTAGCATCATCGACCGGGAACCAGGGCAACAGCAATAATATTAGTGCGCCTGCCTGCGTACAAAATGCGATGAGTGTCGGAGCAACCTGGGATTTTACCGGCGGACAGGTTACTTTTTTAGGCTGTACCGATACTTCCACGGCTCCGAAAAAACCTGCCTGCTTCAGTAACAGAAGCGTGACGACGGATATATATGGCGCGGGCGCATTCGTTACTTCAACCGGCAGTACGGGTACCACTTCCACTTTTGGTGGTACTTCGATGGCATCACCTATGGTGGCAGCATGTGCCATCGCGTTGAAACAAGCGGTGCCATTTTCCACTGTGAACCAGCGAATGGATGCAATGAAGCTCGCACCTACCAGCGTTACCGATACCGTGTCGGGACGCAGCTATCCTTTTCTGGATTGTGTTGATGCCTTGCAGGTGTTAATTGAAGACGTGCCACCCACGCTGAATCTGTCGGATGCGACCGTCATGGAAGGAAATAGTGGAGTGCGCGTTGCCAGTTTTACGGCAAGCTTGTCAAAAGCCGCACCTGCCGGAGGTGTGAGTTTCAGGCTGCAAACGGCCAATGTACGTTCTGCCGGTAACGCCGCGTTGGCGGGGCAGGACTATGCAGCAGTCGGTTCGACTTTATTCACCATACCCGCAGGACAAACGACGATAAGTCTCAACGTCAAGGTATTTGGCGACAGGAAACAGGAAGCCAACGAGATTTTTCTGGCGAGCATCAGCAATGTGGCTGGTGCAAATCTCGAACGTGAATTTGCAGTCGGACATATTCAAAACGATGACGGTGGTTTGTGAGGCTGCTGAATTTTGATAATCGTTTCATTCGGGAGTTACCCGCAGATTTGCAGATTGGCTCGGGTACGCGGCAAGTGCAGGCAGCCGCTTATTCGCTCGTTGCTACGACACCGGTGCACAGCCCGTATTTATTGGCATATTCACCCGAAGTCGCTGAATTGCTTGATCTCGACGACTCCGATATTCAATCCGACGAATTTCTAAATGCATTTTCCGGGAATGCGTTGTTGCCCGATATGGAATCCTATGCAGCGAATTACGGTGGCCATCAATTTGGCCATTGGGCCGGCCAACTAGGTGATGGCCGTGCGATAGCCTTGGGTGAAGTTGTTTCGAATAATGGATTGCACTGGGAATTGCAGCTGAAAGGAGCAGGGCCGACACCCTATTCCCGTCACGCTGACGGCCGTGCTGTTTTGCGCTCATCGCTTCGTGAATTTTTGTGTAGTGAAGCAATGCATCATTTAGGCGTGCCGACAACGCGCGCGCTATCGTTGATCACGACGGGTGAAGATGTTGTACGCGATATGTTTTACAGCGGTGATGCTAAGCCAGAGCCGGGCGCGATTGTCTGTCGGGTGTCTCCCAGTTTTATCCGGTTCGGTAATTTCGAATTGCCCGCTTCCCGTGGCGACACAAAACTGCTGCAGCAATGGGTAGAGTTTTGCATTGCTCGTGATTTTCCGCATTTGCAGAATCACGGTGAAAACAAAATTGGAGCATGGTTTGCTGAAGTTTGCGAAAGCACCGCCGTATTGATGGCGCACTGGATGCGGGTCGGTTTTGTACATGGCGTAATGAATACCGACAATATGTCGATACTGGGGTTGACCATTGATTATGGCCCTTATGGCTGGCTCGAAAATTTCGATCCGGAATGGACACCGAATACGACCGATGCCCAGGGTCGTCGGTATGCATACGGAAAACAGCCCGCGATTGCCCAATGGAATCTAAGTCGTTTGGCAGGTTCGATCGCGCCCTTATTGCCGGATCACGAAATTTTACATGCTGGATTAAATCGTTACGGTCATGTTTTCAATGCAACTCATCGAGCCATGAATGCGGCAAAACTCGGTTTCGCGCTGGCGCATGAAAGTGATTCCGTGCTGGTGCAAGATTTATTCCGCTTGATGCAGAAAATGCAGATAGACATGACGTTATTTTTCAGGGCACTAGCCAACATTGACCTGAATGCAGTTTCATTGGCGCCGTTCGAATCTGTTTTCTATGACGAGCTGTCAAGGAATGAGCATGATCGCGAATTTCTTGATTGGCTTGTTCGTTACGCTGCGAGAGTCAATCAGCAAGATGAAACCCACGATGCAAGACGTGACCGCATGAATGCAGTCAATCCTCTATACGTGCCGCGTAATTGGCTGGTGCAACAGGCGATTGACGCAGCCGAGCAGGGCGATGCAGCAGAGTTGCAGACGTTAATGGACGTGCTACGTCATCCCTATCAAATGCAAATTGGCAGAGAACGTTTTGCATTGCCGCGACCAGAATGGGCTCGTAATCGTGCCGGATGTTCAATGTTGTCCTGTAGCTCTTGAGGGTTGCGACGCGTGTTATGCGTGAAAGCGCCCAAGAACTTATTCATGACTGGCAGAGCCCGCAGTCTTCTTGAAAGTCGACCCATTCCAACAAACGCCAACCAGTCTTTTGGCACGGGGTGTTTTCCCCCAATAAAATATTTGTCCTGATTTGATGGTTTAGAACGTTATCCAATACAAGGGGCTAGTAGCGCTTGGTACTTAATTCTAATGTGTGATGCAAGACAATGTTTTGCATCTTGCGGCGACGGTTAATTGCGAGGCATCCCCGCGTAGTTGCGTATTACTTATACTATCAATGCGATATCTGGTCATTCTGGGTTATCAGGGGGGGCGTACGATATGTACTTTACAAAGACGTTTTTGGCCATTGCCTTTCTTGTTGCTGTACCAGTACTAGTAAACGCCGAATCCCAGTTCATAACGACTACCACGACTCCTGTCACGGCTTCAGCACACCTGGATTTTCGAATCGAAATTCCGAAGGTTTTGTTTTTGCGTGTTGGCGGGGGTGCTGACTATACGACCAACCCAAATATTAATTTGATTACTTTCAATGTGAATGCTGCAAACATTGGTGATGGTTCCGTCGTTGCAGGCACTGCCGCCTCTGGCGATCTTGGGAACGGGGCCGTGACTGCAAAAGTAGTAGGCAATAACGGCACCATTACTTTTACTTCGACTACATTGGGCGCACTGCAAAACGGAACTGGGGATACCATTTCTCATAGTCAAATAGTCGCTACCGTTGGCACGTTGACCACTGCAGTTGCGTTGGCCCACCCTGCACTTGCGGATGCCGATACCACATCAGTTTCTTTGATACCTGCCTCTGGCAGGCTGATTAATCGCGACGCATCTTGGACATTTACCTATTTAAACCAGAATGTTGTTGCCCCGGGCACTTATGGTGGTGTAAATACCAATAATAGTCGCGTCACTTACACCGCTTCGATGCCATAAGTCGTATATGGACTCCCCCTGATTTGCAATAAGTGATGTTGGCTTCGGTACGATTGCAAGCGTATATCCGGCTTCAAAGTGAGAGCTAACGCTCTCGAGCCATAATGGAGCAGTCGCAGACAAGTTCC
>JBOHYH010000304.1:0-1736 GCA_050737775.1 Arenimonas sp. | reverse complement strand
CGGCAAAATGGTCGATCCTGCAAAGCGCACCTTCATCAACCCTGCGGTCTGCGAGGGCTGTGGCGATTGCGGCGTGAAGTCCAATTGCGTCGCCGTGCTGCCACTGGAAACCGAATTTGGTCGCAAGCGCGAAATCGATCAAAGCAATTGCAATAAAGATTTCTCCTGCGTCAAAGGTTTCTGCCCAAGCTTCGTCACCATTGAAGGCGGCGGTTTGAAAAAGAAAAAAGGCAGTGCTGCCGAAGTGAATTTCGATGTGTTGCCGATGCCGACCTTCAGAACCGATTTAAGCGAGCCCTGGAATATTCTGATCACCGGCGTTGGCGGTACTGGCGTGGTGACCATTGGTGCCTTGCTCGGTATGGCAGCCCATCTGGAAAACAAAGGCGGCAGTGTGCTCGACCAAACCGGTCTGGCACAAAAAGGTGGCGCGGTGACGACGCATATTCGCATCGCGAAAACACCGGCCGATATCAACGCGGTGCGTATTGCCGCTGGTGAAGCCGATCTGGTGCTCGGTTGCGACATGGTGGTGGTCAATGATTACTGGGCCTTGTCGAAAATCCGTGCCGACCGGACTGAAGTTGTATTGAACACCTATGAAGCGATGCCTGGATCGTTTACCCGTAACACCGATATGCAATTCCCGGCAAACGATATTGTCGTTGCGATTAAAACCGCGCTCGGCGATCGTGATCCGATGTTGGTCGATGCCAATGAATTGTCGATGGCACTGATTGGCGATGCGATTGCGACCAATCTGTTTATGCTCGGCTATGCCTGGCAGCAAGGTCTGGTGCCGATTTCGCACGAAGCCCTGATGCGTGCGATTGAACTCAACGGTGCTGCCGTTGAAATGAATCGCAAAGCCTTCAACTGGTGCCGTATGGCAGTGCACGATATCAATGCCGTCAAAACCGCTGCTGGTATCGTTGCAGCACCGACTGCCTCGACTTTTGCATCGATGAGTGAAATCGCGACTTCGGCGGCATTCGTCGGCGAAGGCAATATCGCCAAATCACTCGATGAAACCATCGCCCTACGCGTTAAATTCCTGACCGAATACCAAGACGCTGGATACGCTCAGCAATACCAAAGTTTCGTCGAAAAAGTGCGTAGTGCCGAAGCGCGTCATATCTCTGGCAAAACAGGCTTGAGCGAAGCGACCGCGAAGTATTTGTTCAAGCTGATGGCTTACAAAGACGAATACGAAGTGGCGCGTCTTTACACCACGGGCGATTTTGAAAAACGCATCAAGGAAACCTTCGACGGTGATTTCAAAATCAAATTCAATCTGGCGCCACCGATGTTCAGCAAACGCGACAGCAATGGCCACCTGGTAAAACAGCAATACGGTCCGTGGGTATTCAAGGCCTTCAAATTGCTGGCCAAGATGAAAAGCCTGCGTGGTGGAACATTCGACCTCTTCGGCAAAACCGAAGAACGCAAAATGGAACGTCAGTTGATTATCGATTATCGCAGTACGCTGGAAGAACTGATCAATGGTTTGAATCCATCGAATTACGAACTGGCGCTTGATATTGCCAAAGTGCCGGAGCATATCCGCGGCTATGGTCATGTGAAGGAAGAGCATTTCGCCAAGGCCAAAGTCCGCAGGGACGATTTATTGCTGCAGTGGCGTAATCCTGAACCGGACCGCGCGGTAGCATAACTCCCCCGTAGGAGGGCCCTTGGGCCCGACCGCATTGCGACAAGATCCGGTCGGGCCCAAGGGC
>JBOHYH010000303.1:0-11139 GCA_050737775.1 Arenimonas sp. | reverse complement strand
GCGCCCTGCTTTATCGAGGTGTTTGGGCGCAGCAAGCAGGCGCCCCTACGTTTTTGTGTACTCGAAGTTATTTTCATGGAACATCAATGCATTATTTTGTAATTGCTTTGGCATACTTTTGTTTTGCTGCAGTGGCGCCACTTCGTATTACCATTTTGACTACCGCCGCCTTGATTCTGATACCGAGCATTGTGCGCTTTACTGCCAAAGTACTTGCCGGCATAGAACCGAGTTTCTCTGAAGCATTCAAAGCTGTGGCACTTTCGCTGTTTTTCGTCGTACTCTCAGCCTTCATGCTGGGTTCTGCGATGGGGGGCATCCAAGCATCAGGAATTTTTGTTTTCGTATTGCTCGCGGGCTTTTTTGTAGCCTACGTTTTTGGATTCAAGGTCAGTTTGGGCACTTCATTTGGTGCCAGCGCAGCTATTGCAACAGTTTCCACCGTCAGTTCCGTATTGCTGCTTTGGGTGTTCCAGTCTGCAGCCTGACTTTTGCAGTTTGCCTTGCCTGCAGAAATGCCTGGGTACGTAAACGCGATAGATCTGGTGGAATACTTCGTGCCTAACGGACGCTCCCACAAAATTAACACTGCACTGGAGGTGCACCATGAAATATAAATCCAACTACAACGAAACCAGCTTTTGAGATCACTAGTAAACGACGCAAAGGCTACCCATCGGAAACGCAGGTAAAGCGCGGAAACCGAACGGTTCATGGAGACAAGGAGCTATTGGAAAAACTTGGCAGAAATGACCCGTGCGTTTGCGGATCTGGCCAGAGATTTCAAAAACTGCTGCCTAGCATCCGGAAACTGTGATGGAAGCAATCGTCATTATTACGTGCGGTAACAATCTACAAAAAAAGCCGACTTTCGTCGGCTTTTTTATTATGCAGATTTTGCTGATCTTATTTGGCATTCATCAATGCAATCGTCATATCCAGCATACGGTTGCTGAAACCCCATTCGTTGTCGTACCACGAGCACACCTTGACCAACGTGCCGCCCATGACCTGAGTCAGGGTGCTGTCGTAGATCGAGCTATGCGGGTCATGATTGAAGTCGATCGAGACCAGCGGCTTGCTGTTGAAGCCAAGAATGCCCTTGAGTGCACCGTTGCTGGCTTCCTTGATGACAGCGTCGATCTCTTCCTTGGTCGTTTCACGCGCAGCGACAAACGACAGGTCGACCACCGAGACATTGATGGTGGGTACGCGCATTGAGAAGCCGGTCAGCTTGCCATTGAGTTCCGGCAATACGAGGCCGACAGCGGCGGCAGCGCCGGTCTTGGTCGGGATCTGCGAGTGCGTAGCCGAACGCGCACGGCGCAAATCGCTGTGATAAACGTCGGTCAGCACTTGATCGTTCGTGTAAGCATGAATGGTGGTCATCAAGCCATGCACGATACCGATTTTTTCGTTCAGCACTTTTGCCAAAGGCGCCAGGCAGTTCGTGGTGCAAGAAGCATTCGAAATCACAGTGAATTCGGATTTTAACTTGTCATCATTCACGCCGAAAACAAAGGTGCCATCAACATCCTTGTCGCCGGGTGCCGAAATGATGACTTTCTTCGCGCCGCCGGCTAAATGCGCCGATGCTTTCGCTTTCGAGGTGAACAAGCCGGTGCATTCCAGCACGACATCCACATCGTGTGAGCCCCATGGAATATCGGCCGGGTTACGCACGGCGTACACCTTGATGCGGTCGCCGTTGACGATCAGATCGCCACCTTCGGCCGATACGGTACCGGGGAATTTACCGTGCGCGGTATCGTATTGCGTCAGGTGCGCATTGGTTTCGGCATCCCCCAGATCATTGATGGCGACGACTTGAATTTCGTGTTGACGGTTTGCTTCGTAAATGGCCCGTAAAACATTGCGGCCAATGCGGCCATAACCGTTAATCGCTACCTTAATCGCCATACAATTACTCCCGGGATGCATAAGTGCTGAAGAACCGCTATTTTAGCGTCTGCAGCCCTTCCTTAACACCCCTCATGCCCTTGAAAATTCTTATGAAAGCTATCCAATCAAGCTGTATTGCACTTTGTTTTCTACTGATACCCCTGCAAACATGGGCCTGGGGCAAAGAGGGACATGAAATAATCGGCAATCTGGCGCAGCGCCAGATCAATGCAAAAGCACAGGCAGAAGTCTCACGGCTATTGTCTTCCGAGCCCGTGCCCACGCTGGCCGGTGTGGCAAGCTGGGCCGACAACCTGCGCGAGAGCGATCCGGAACTCGGCAAAAAAACCGGGCGCTGGCATTACGTCAATTTTTCGCCTGTAGACAATTGTGACTATGTGCCAGCCCGCGATTGTCCCGATGGTAACTGCGTTATTGCTGCCATCAACAAGAATTTCACCCTTCTTTCCGATAAGACCCGCAGTGATGCCGAGCGCAATGAAGCCTTGAAATTCCTGGTGCATTTTGTCGGCGATGTCCATCAACCCTTCCATGCCAGTCCGGTTGACGATAAGGGCGGCAATAGCTTCCAGATCAATTATCAAGGCAAGGCCTGGCAAAGATTGTCGAAACCAAAACCCGGCGACTATGTCCCCAATGGCTGGAATATCCACAGCGTCTGGGATTCGATGATCATCGAAAGCAAAACCCGCGATGCCGGTGCCTACGCCGATTTCCTATGGAAACAATCACCCTTGCCTTTTGATGAAACCAAGCGTTCCGACCGCCCTGCCGTGGATTGGGCAGTGCAATCTTGTCGCATCATCAAACAGGAAAATCCGTATCCGAAGACGCATGTCATCAAGGATGATTACCTGACAAAATATCGCCCTTTGCAGGAGCGTCGCTTGCGCGAAGCGGCCACGCGTTTGGCCGCAATGATTAATTTTGCCCTAGGCAGATAGGCAATCGCATGTCGACCTCACCAGCAACACTGCAAAACAACAAAAAATATTTTCTTTTATTTGCCCTGCTGATTTTTACGGCGAATTGGCTGCTTGTCCGGTATTTGTCTGAGTCTTCCGCGTTCGCCGTTCCGGAATGGCCTGTCGGTGTCGATCTGCTTTTACTCGTCCCCTTGACCTACCTGTGGCTCAATCGCAAACAAGGCCGCCAGGCTTTTATCGGCGCGATTGCCTTGTTTGGGCTTGGCATTTTGCTGGGGAGCTGGATTCTGCCGACCGAGAGCAAGAATGTCTGGTTAGTACTGGAGCAACTGAGGTTTATTGTGTTGCTTGGCATCGTGCTGGTGCAGGCCGTGCTTATCGTACTGATGATCAATGAAGTGATGGCGAAAAAAGGTACTCGGAATCTCGATATCGCCGTTGGCGAGGCCGTCAATCGTCGCTTTGGCGGTGACGGCATCGCTCACCTGATGAGCATCGAAGCCCGCATGTGGCTGTATGCGCTATTGAGAAAACCCATCCAGCATCCGTTCCCGGGCGAACAGCATTTTCATTATCATCTGCACCAGGGCAATGCTTCCAACCAACAGGCATTTCTCATTCTGATTGGTGCCGAGATTCCCATCGCGCATGTGCTCTTGCATTTGTATAGCCCTACTCTGGCCCTGTTTATTACCGCGACCAGTATTTACGGTTTTATTTTCCTGCTTGCCGAGTATCGGGCCACTCTTTACAGACCTGTCAGCATCGATGGCGAAACTTTGCATATACGTTACGGCGTACTTGCCGACCAAATCATCTTGCTGAAAGATATTGTCGGCGTTAAACACTGCGAAGGCAGAATCAGACGTGCCAAAAATCGCTTGCGATTCACCGGCCCCCAGCATGCCAATGTACATCTGCAACTTGCCCCAGAGACACGACTCGACACTCTGCTGGGAAAAAAATCCATCGATGAAATATATCTTGCGCTCGACACGCCGGAGGCTTTCATCAAGTTGGTGGCCTCGCGAATTCCTGCTGTCAACAAAGCTTGAAAGCTGAAATGACAAACCCGAGCATCCATTCTTTCCATCACAAGGACACCGGCACCTGGAGCTATGTCATTGCCGATCCGGCCACACGTGTTGCGGCCATTATTGATCCAGTGCTTGACTACGATGCCAAGTCAGGTCGCACAAGCACTGTAAGCGTTCAGCAACTGATAAACACCGTGCTTGCGAATACTTATCGACTTGAATGGATATTGGAAACCCACGCCCATGCCGATCATATTTCTGCCGCGCCTTTTATAAAAAAAAATCTTGGCGGTCACATTGCGATTGGTCGCGGCATTACGCAGGTACAAAAAGTCTTTAAGCCCATTTTCAATCTGGGTGATGACTTTGCCACCGATGGATCGCAATTTGACCATTTATTCGATAACAATGAAGCATTTTCAATCGGCAACATAGAGGCCCGCGTAATTCCAACCCCAGGCCATACTAATGACAGCGTGAGCTACCAAATAGGCAATACCCTCTTTGTCGGCGATTCATTGTTCATGCCTGACGGTGGCAGTGCACGTTGTGATTTCCCGGGTGGCGATGCCGCCGTGCTGTTTCATTCAATACAAAGATTATTTAGTTTCCCGGACAACACTCGCATGTTCGTCTGCCATGATTATTCGCCCGGTGGTCGCGAGCCCCGCTGCGAAACCACGGTAGCCGAGCAGAAGCAAAACAATATCCACGTCGGCAATGCCGTTTCGGAAAATGATTTCATTGCCATGCGAAAAGCTCGCGATGCAACGCTCGGCATGCCTGCGTTGATAATTCCTTCGGTGCAGGTGAATATCACCGCTGGTGAGTTCCCCGCGCCGGATAATAATGGAATCGTGTACCTGAAAACGCCTCTCAACACTTTATGAGTGCTTTCGAAATTTACCTGGCGATACTGTTTTTCAGTATTGCCATTTTGTATTCCTCGGTCGGCCATGCCGGCGCCAGTGGTTACCTTGCCGCGATGGCACTGCTCGGTTTTGCACCGAAACACATGCGGCCAACAGCATTGGCCTTGAATATTCTAGTCGGCGGCATTGGATTGTTTCGTTTTTATCGCGCCGGCCTGATTGACTATAAAAGAGTATTGCCATTCGTGCTGGCATCGGCGCCTTGTGCATTTTTTGCAGCGAAATTTACGATTGCCAAAGAGCATTACAGTTTGCTGCTGGGGCTGTTCCTGGTTTTTGCCGCTGCAGCGGTTTTCAAAAATGGCGCTGAATCTTGAAAAGGACGAAAGCAAATACACGCTGCGCCCCGTGTTCTGGCCAATCGCCGCGATTGCGGGCGCCTGTATCGGCGTCCTCTCAGGATTAACCGGCACTGGCCGTGCCATCTTTTTGACACCGCTATTATTGATCGCTCATTGGGCGCACACACGAGAAGCTTCGGGTATTTCAGTCGCCTTTGTTTTTATCAATTCGCTGACTGCGTTGGCGGGTCTATGGAAAGGTGGCGCCAGTTTTCCGGACGCGTTGCCATACTGGTTGATTGCCGTTGCCATCGGCGCGCTGATTGGAACCCAACTCGGCATTCATCGCCTGCCTGTACGCGGCCTGCGCTTTGCCTTGAGTCTTGTGCTGCTCGTGGCAGCGGGAAAATTATTATTCACGTAGCCCGGGTGATAGCTTCATCTCACCCGGGGTTATGAAAGAAGCGCCTTGACCGGCCCGGTATCTCGAGGTCCCGGGTCAGGTGGAGCCATGACCCGGGCTACGTTCTTACGTATCAAGGAAATTGTCGTACAACTCAACCGTGATATTGCTTGGCACAGGCTTGCCGTTTTTACCGATTGCAGGCTGATATTTTTCTTTCATCAGCAAATCCGTTGCCTGCTTGAGCACACTCGAACTGTCGTTCTCGAAATTGTCAACGAACTCCCCAGCTATCATAAAACCCTTCTCATCGACAACGACGGTGACGCGGACGACTTTCTTTCCGGCATTTTTACCCTCCATGACATGTCGCTGGAACTTATCGCTGGGCAGTAGTTTTGCCGGCGTTGCAATTTCATCGTCGCTGACGACTGTTGGCTTTTGAAGCTTCATTTCATTTTCAGACAGTATCACCTGCGTGCCATTGCCACCCTGGATAAAATGATTGGTATCTCTCGTATCTTTGGTATCGTTGTCGCCAAATTCGATAATCGGGCTTGATTTGCCGTTGCGTATCTCGGTTACAACCACGTTCATTATTAAATGAGAGCCGTTGCCTTTCGTACTCACGGCAAGGCTGGCGTTCCTTCCAGTCGCGACTTTCATTGACGGCTCCGAAACCAGGGTCTCACCAAAAAACATTTTGCCCTTCAACAGAACGTATTCGGAATCGATTGGCAAGATGGTGAATTCATACGACCAATCCCTTTCACCCTTGCCGTTTGAAACCGCAACTGGTTTTCCTGGAACTTCGCGCAACGTGATTCTGGACAGATCCACATGATCAATCTTGCTGTCAATTCGTATTTCATATTGCAAACCAGCGTCGGCTTGCATGGCAATAATATTCGCCGGTTGCGTAGACCACGCCGCAAAAGTACCGCCAAGACAAAGTAAGGTAACGAATCCAAAACCAAAGATTCGAAACATTTTCCCCGGTGATGATTTTTTCAACATAAGAATTCTTTCCTTGAGTGGGTGATTGGCCTGCCAGTGGCAGACGACAGGAAGACCGATGCTGGCCATTTGGGTTTTCAACATGGCATCGGCATAGGATTTACGTGATGAAGGAAATCGTGACAGTACTTTGGCGTCGGTCGAGAGTTCCTGGTCAAAGCGAAAACGTCCATCAGCCCAATGCAGCAAGGGGTTAAACCAGAACACGCAACGCAGAGCCGCGACAATAAAATTCACTCGGGTATCGCCGCTGGCAACATGCGAAAGCTCGTGGGTGAGCACCAACTTTTGTTCTTCCGGGTTGTAGCGTTGATCGAAATCGATGGGCAGCACAATGCGTGGCTGTAGAACACCGATTACCGCAGGACCTTGCTGATTGTTTTGAGCCAGAAAAATATTTTCATAGCTATGGCTTAAGGCACCGAGTGCGTCGAGAAATATTTTTTGCTGATGAAAGAACCAAAATACGCAGGCCAAGGCTCCCAGCAGCCAGATAGCCAAGACCAAATCTGGCGTCATGTCCCTCGTCGGAACTTGCATGGCTACGGGTGCCGCTGCCGTCGATACTGCGGCAATGGCTGACGCCTGATTCACGACAATAACAACCAAGTCGGGCGCAGGAATCAATACCGCCATCATCGCCATCGGTACCAAGGCCCAGATCGCATAGGCAACATTAGCGCCGAAAAATTTTCGCATTGGCACCCGCAACAACAGCACCAGAAGAATGGCAGCACTGCATGCGAGTGTGAGTTCCATCAACAACTTCAAAAAATCAACGCTCATCGTCCATCCCCTCGATCAATTTTTTTAATTCGGCGATATCTTTTTTGCTCAATTTTCCCTTTTCGCTGAAATGCGCCACCAACGGAGCAACCCGGCCATCGAAGATGCGATTAAGCAAACCCTTGCTTTCCGACATGACCCAATCTTCGCGTTTGAGTACTGCGCTGTAGCTGTAACGTCTGCCGTGTTTCTCTGCCTGGATCGCGCCCTTGTTCAACAGACGATTCAACAAGGTCTTGATGGTGGGCTCTTGCCAATCCTGTTCCTCGCGCAATTGTGCGATGACTTCTTCGGCATAGCGGGGGCTTTGTTGCCAAAGCACCTGCATGACCAGACTTTCTGCTTCGCTAATTTGCATGGTTATGATTACACCTGTAATTTCTTGTAGATTACAGCCGTAATCGAATATGTCAAGCCCCCGACAGAAAAATAAAACAAGCACCCGTAGCCCGGGTCATGGCTCCACCTGACCCGGGGAAACATTCCCGGAAATATCAGAATTCATTGTAATAACCGCATCAGTGTTTTAAGGATTGGTAATGCCAACAATTAGGCGAGCCCCGGGTCAGATGGAGCCATGACCCGGGCTACGGGTTAACATCTTCTGCAATTCATTTGCCAGTTTATGCGCATCTCCCGGCCACCTCGCGGACAAATAATGTCGGTCGTGTACGACAAAGCCAGGCTTCAGATTATTTTCGCTATCACGCGTTAAAGGTATCGAGCCTTCCTGAAAATCACCGGGCTTGGCCAACGCTGCCGTGACTTCCGTTTGCACACTTTCATCATAAGTGCGGTAGTAGTTCCCGAGCCAGGCACGTGTGAGTTGCCAGGCCAGCATTTCCTGTTTTTGCAGCAGGGCGGTTGTTTGAAAGCCGTACAAGATGGATTTTCCGTCTTGGCGAACACTGCGGGCTGCTAGTACAACGCCATGACAAATGGCTGCCGTGGCTTTTCCGGCAGAGAAATGTTCCGCAATCTTGTTTTGCAGTTTTGAAGATTCCAGGTACGGCTTCATGCCTTGCGCATGGCCGCCGGGAAGCAAAATCGCATCAAAAGATTTTATATCGATGTCGTCATAACTGATCGGCGATAAAAATTCTTCCGACTGTTGCATTTCGTCATACGCCGAACGTGCATTCTTGTCGGCCATTAAAAACGGCCTGAGTAAACCCAGACCGTTTCCCTCCAGCATGTGCTGGTCAGCTTGTGCCGGCTTTGCATCCGGGGTGGCGAACACGAACTGGTGTCCGTGTTTTTTCAGGAATCGAAATGGCACTGCACTTTCAGTCGGATCGAAATCCGTGGAGGGCAGTGGCATCAGGATTTTCGCCATCATGAAACCTTAAGAGCGCGGGCCTTTGCGATGTGCGCCCGGCTTGCCTGATTTGAACGGGCTGTCACCGAACTCGCGTTTTGGCTTGAAAGACTTGCCGCCCGGACGTTCCGCACCGAAAGACTTATTGCCGCCGCCACCGGATTTTTTGCCTTCGGTATCGGGTTTCTCGCTGTCTTTGGTAATGCGTAATTGTTGGCCGGCACACCAGACAGTTTTCAGATGCGTCAGTACATCTTTCGGCATGCCATCAGGCAAGTCGAGGATGGTGTGGTCATCATAAATTTCGATGCGACCAATATGCTTCGCGTCCAGACCGGCCTCATTGGCAATCGCGCCAACGATGTTGCCCGGCTTCACGCCATGGTCATGGCCGACTTCAATGCGATAGGTTTCCTTGCCAACATCGGCATCGCGATGAATGCGTTCTTTCTTCGGCATGGCAGGGCGTTCGCTGCGTTCAAAACGTTCACTGCGTGGACGTTTTTCTTCATGCGCAAATCGGTCGGCACGCGATGGACGATTGCTTGGCGATACTTCCGGTTTCGGTTCGCGTTTTGGTTTTTCCATCACCAGCGGAACTTTGCCACGCGCCATTTTTGCCAGTGCAGCAGCAATTTCAATGGCAGGAATATTCTTCTCGCGTTCAAAATCTTCCACGACCGATTGGAACAGGCTCAAGCCGCCAGCAGCCAATGTGTCGGCAATCTGGTTTTTGAACTTGGTAATGCGAACCGTGTTGACGTCTTCCAGCGTCGGCAATTCCATTTGCGTAATGGGTTGCTTGGTATGACGTTCGATGTTGCGCAATAGACTTTGTTCACGCGGGGTGATGAAAATAATGGCATCACCCGTGCGGCCAGCGCGGCCGGTACGACCAATACGATGCACATAGGATTCGGTGTCATACGGCACATCGAAGTTGATCACATGGCTGACGCGATCAACGTCCAAACCACGTGCAGCCACATCGGTGGCTACCAGGATATCAATCTTGCCGTCTTTTAAATTTTGAATGGTGCGTTCACGTTGGGCTTGTTGAATATCGCCATTGATGGCAGCAGCGGAGAAGCCGCGTGCCGACAATTTTTCTGCCAATTCTTCAGTGCCCAGTTTGGTGCGCGAAAAAACAATCATGCCGTCAAAAGCTTCGGCTTCGAGAATACGCGTCAAGGCATCAAGTTTATGCAGACCACTGACCATCCAGTAACGCTGACGAATATTATCGGCGGTACGGGTTTTCGCTTCGACGGTAATTTCCGACGGTGTTTTCAGATAGGTTTGTGCAATGCGCTTGATTTGCGAGGGCATGGTGGCCGAAAACAAAGCGGTTTGACGCACGGCAGGCATTTTTTTCAGGATGCTTTCGACATCATCGATGAAGCCCATGCGCAGCATTTCGTCGGCTTCATCGAGCACCAGGGTTTTGATGTTCGACAAATCGAGCGTGCCTTTATCCAGGTGATCGATCACGCGACCCGGCGTACCGACCACGACGTGAACGCCGCGACGCAGTGCCGATAATTGCGGGCCATAACTTTGACCGCCGTAAATCGGCAGTACATGGAAGCCGGGCATATAAGTCGCATATTTCTGGAAGGCTTCGGCGACTTGAATGGCAAGTTCGCGTGTTGGTGCCAGCACCAGTGCTTGCGGTTTGGTTTGATCAATTTTGATCTTGTTCAAAATCGGCAGAGCAAAGGCAGCGGTCTTGCCGGTACCGGTTTGCGCCTGACCAATGATGTCGCCGCCTGCAAGAATCAGCGGGATGCAGGACGACTGGATAGGGGACGGAGATTCGTAGCCGATTTCCTTGAGAATCCGCATCAGCGGCTCGCTCAAATTCAAATCGGAAAATAGGGATATTGGCGCTTCAGACATGGTGTACTCACAGTTTCGTTCGAGTCGCCCAATGCGATAGAACGCGGCGCATAGTTTACTCTCTTATGGGTGGAGCCGCGGCTCCATTTGGGCTTGTGGCATGATGTGACATCGATATTTGGCTTCTATGGAGTGCTACATGGCTTACCTGTGGGTGAAATCGCTGCATTTGCTATTTGTGATTGCCTGGCTGGCTTCGGTGTTTTATCTGCCCAGAATCTTGCTCAATATCAACGAATGCGCAGGACAGCAGGCCGTACAGGAGCGTCTGGTCTTGATGGGCATGCGTTTGTACCGATTCGGGCACTCGATGTTTGGGCTCGCATTTCTGTTTGGACTGGCACTTTTCGTTGGCCATTATTTTCTCCCCGAATCGCTGCCTAGCGTCGTCGGCACGATGAAGTGGATACACGCCAAACTTGGTTTGGTTGCTTTGCTGTTCGCTTATTTTATTTTTACCGGCATCCTGCTGAAGCGTGCAGCGGCCGGAGGAAAACTGATGTCGAACACGGCGCTGCGCTGGTACAACGAATTGCCGATTCTTCTAGCATTCGGTGCGATCTATCTGGTAATCGCAAAGCCGTTCTGATTCGTAATTTATTATCGTAGGGGCGCTG
>JBOHYH010000302.1:0-1457 GCA_050737775.1 Arenimonas sp. | reverse complement strand
CTTAAAACGTGTCCAATTGGTGCGATGTTGCCATAGTTGGCGCGCCACCAATCTATTGGATTCGCTTCAAGATCTTTCATGGGTATAACACCTGAAATAAGGGACCGACGCGCTGGATGCAGAACTTGAATCCAATTTATGCACGGAGGTCCCCTTGATTGCGTAGTTAGGTGTTGCCTACGGAAGCCCAAGAACCAGCTTCAACCCTTCGGCGACCTTTTCGATTGCCACGCTAGGCAATGCCTTTACCTTTTTGGTGAGAACACTACGATCGACAGTGATAATTTGCGACACATTAACAACCGATGCCTCAGCAAGGCCAGAGTCTGATTTGCCAATGCGAACATTGCCCGGTGCTTCGGCAAGAGCGAGATTGGACGTTATTACAGCAACAATAATTGTCGATATGCGACTAGCGTTAAATGGATTGGCTTGGATAATAAGAACAGGTCTTTTGTAGCCTGGACCGGAACCTACTGGCGAAGGTAGTGAGGCCCACCAAATCTCACCACGTTTCATGACCAATAGCCCCAAGTTGTGCATTCATCAGCGCTGCGTCAATGTCACCGCTCTCGACACCATAAACGGCGTTTAGGCGCTCAGTGATAACAGAGTCTTGACGCTTACCCAAATACTCTTGGATAGCCTGAGCATAAAGCTGGCTGCGAGAGACTTTAAGGCGGTGAGCAAGGTGCTCAGCGGCAGAGAAGACGGGGTCTGGGAGAGATATGGCTACTTTCATGGCGAAATGGTATCACCAGAGTATGACCAAAGCAACACCTAACGCCTGAAATAAGGGACCGACGCATAACCGCCGGATGTTGATGATTTGAATGCCATATCCATGCGGAGGTCCCCTTGATTGATTAGTTAGGCCGAGGGCTCAATGAGTACCGCCAACCCAAAGAATATGGCTTTGCTTGAAAATGACGTCGTACTGCTGATGCAAAGCGTAACCTAAACTGGCTTGAGAACGAAACCCGGCACTACGAAGATTGAAGGTTGTGCCTGTGCCGCGACTACCCAACGAGGCTCGCGGCCTTGCTTGATGACATTGTTGCCATGACTAAAAGGCCGCCGAAACGATAAGTGCGGATTTAGACGAAGGAAACCTTAAGCGCCGGATGATGAACCGGCACAGGCAGCGGACTGGTGACAAAAGATGCAAAACGCAGAACCGCAAAAAAAATTTCGCGAAAAGCCAACTTTCTTATGCTTTTGCTTACGCCGCCTAACTTTCAAAATAAGGGGCTGACGCGCCGGATGTGTGATTTGAATCTAGTATTTTCACGGAGGTCCCGCTTGATTGCGTAGTTAGAAGCCGAAACGCCCGATGTTTGAACTGCCAGAACTTGAAGCTGCCGCGCTGCCAATTAGCCATGAATGCCGTAGAACGTAGCTTGCCGATTGGAAGCGTGAATTGCAACTTCGCCATGATGCCGATGAAACCCTTGCAC
>JBOHYH010000301.1:0-37646 GCA_050737775.1 Arenimonas sp. | reverse complement strand
TCGATCACCTACAACAACAAGAACCTGGCGGAGATGCCGCCGGAAGTGCGCGCCTGTGAGGGCATCTTCATGGCATTTCAGTATCCGGTCGAAATTCCCGGCGTCAACAATACGTATTTTCTGCGTTCGGCCCTGAATGCCCAGAAAAAATATCGTGGCGAAACCGAAATCGATTCGATGCAATTCCTGAAACTGGTCCGTGAAAAACTGTCGGTGCTGCATCTGAAAGATGAACTGTTGCATCGTGCGGTCAACGAAGGTTTTTCCGGCGGTGAAAAGAAACGCAACGAAATTTTTCAGCTCGCCTTGCTCGAACCGAAACTCGCCATTCTTGATGAAACCGACTCGGGTCTCGATATCGATGCATTGAAAGCCGTCGCCGATGGCGTCAATCTGATGCGCGCACCCGAACGTGCCTTTCTTGTCATTACCCACTACCAGCGCCTGCTCGATTACATCAAACCGGATGTGGTGCATGTACTGGCCGATGGCAAGATTGTAGAAAGCGGCGGCCCTGAACTGGCACTCGAACTCGAAGCCCACGGTTACTCCTGGGTGAAGGACCGCGTAGCGCCATGACCGCTTTGCTCGAATCATTGCAAACCGCTTTTGCCGAGATTGCGCCCTCGAAGCTTGCGCTGGATCAAGCTGTGGCGACAGGCTTGCCCGGGCCACGTAGCGAGCAATGGAAATACACCTCCCTGCGCGCCTTGTCGACACGCCGCTTTGCGGCGGCGCCGGTTGCATTGGCAGTGCTGGATGATAGTACCGTCCAGACAATTGCCGCGATTCCCGTCCCACGCGTGGTATTCGTCAATGGCATTTTCGATCCTGCACACTCAAGCTTGTCGAGCCTGCCGAGCGGCCTTGTCATTCAAGCCCTTGCAGACGCCGATTCAGGCGATGAGTCACGCTTTGCAAACGCACATGAAATTTTTGCCAAATTAAATACCGCCATTGCACGCCAAGGCCTGCAGATTAGTTCAAGCAAGTATCTGGATAATGATGTTTGCCTGCATGCGGTCTTCATTTCGGTTAAAACCACGCAAGACCTTGCCATTCATTATCGCCACAAGATCGAATTGCATCAAAACGCGAAACTCAATTTGATCGAGCATCATATTTCGCAAGGTACGCATCAAAATCTGTCGAATCATTTCTGTGAAATCGTTCTGGACAATGGCGCCGAATTAACCCATGCCAGAATTCAACAAGACGATCCCGGTGCCAGCCATTTCCTTCGTACCGAAGCTGCCTTGCAAAGCAACGCCGTCTACCGCCGCCTCGACCTGGAATTGGGTTCGCATCTTTCCCGCCATGATCTGCAAGCAAAATTGCTGGGGGATGGTGCAACGGTTCACGCGAATGGCAGCCTGATTGCCGACGGAAGACGCCATCTGGATACGCGGCTGGATATTCAACACATCGCAAAAAACACAGCCTGCAACTTGCTATGGCGTGGCCTGGCAACCGAGCGTGGCCGTGCCGTGTTTCATGGCGGCATCCTGATTGAAAAAGGTGCCGATGGTGCCGCAGCACATTTATCCAACAAGAATTTATTATTGTCGGACAATGCCGAAATCGATACACAACCGGTACTCGTCATTCATGCCGATGAAGTTGTCGCCAGCCACGGGGCAACCGTCGGCCGGCTTGATTCGGGACATTTATTTTATTTGCGTGCACGCGGCATTCCCGAAGCGCAGGCAAAAGCCATGCTGACCAATGCCTTTTGCAAGGAGACCTTGCAGGTATTGGCAAATGACGGATTGGTCAATCAGGTTGCACCGAGTCTTGAAAAATCATTGCAGACGATCGAGGTTCAGGCGTGAGTACCGACTGGGCAAAAATTCGTGATGACTTTCCTGTACTTGGCCGCGATGTGAATGGCAAACCGCTGATCTATTTTGATTCAGCCAATACCGCGCAAAAACCTTCTCTCGTGATGGATACTGTCGATAGTTTTTATCGCGAACACAATGCCAATATTTCCCGAGCCGTGCATACGCTGGGCATGGAAGCGACCGAGGCCTTTGAAGCGGCACGCCAGAAGCTGGCGCGTTTTATCAATGTGCGTGCCGACGAGCTTGTGCTGACTTCAGGCACTACGCAAGCCATCAATCTTGTCGCTTACAGTTATGCACTGCCGCGTCTGAAAGCAGGCGATGTTATTTTACTGTCGCGCATGGAGCATCACGCCAATATCGTGCCCTGGCAATTGATTGCCGAACGCAGCGGTGCGGAAATTCGTGTTGCCGAAATGACTACCAAGGGCGAAATTGATTTGCCTGCTCTTTGGCAAGCGATGACGCCTGACGTGAAAATTCTTGGCATCACCCATGTCTCGAATGTACTCGGCACTGTGAATCCGGTGGAACAGATTTGTCGCGAAGCACGCAAACGCGGAATAGTTACCGTGATTGACGGCTCGCAAGCGGTGCCGCATCGCAAGGTGGATGTCACAGCCATTGGCTGCGATTTCTATGTCTTCACCGGTCACAAAATGTGCGGACCAACCGGCACCGGAGCACTCTGGGCAAAACGCGAACATCTCGAAGCCATGCCACCGTTTTTTGGCGGTGGCGAAATGATCAAGGAAGTGACTTTCGAGAAAACCGTGTTCAACGATCCACCACATAAATTCGAAGCCGGCACACCGAATATTGCCGGCGTGATTGGTTTGGGCGCCGCCGTGGATTATCTTGAAGCCATTGGCATGGTGAATATTCATCAGCGCGAACAACACTTGCTTGCCTACGCAACCGATGCCTTGAAGCAAATCCCAGGCTTGCGTATTTTCGGCGAAGCCGTCGAAAAAGCCGCCGTCATTTCATTCCAGATAGAAGGCGCACACGCGCATGATCTGGCGACCTTGCTCGATCTTGAAGGCATAGCGGTGCGCTCGGGGCAACATTGCGCGCACCCATTAATGGCGTTCTTCGGCGTTGCAGCCACTTGCCGCGTTTCATTGGCTTTCTATAATACCGAACAGGAAATTGACGCGCTGGTCGCGGCAATTCATAAAGTCAGAAAACTACTGGTCTAATCATGCTCACATTTCGTACTGCTCAAACTGCCGATATTCCCGCATTGATTGCCCTGGTTGAGTCAGCCTATCGCGGCGACGCCAGCCGTACCGGCTGGACCACCGAAGCCGATATACTCGAAGGCCAGCGCATCGATGCCGAAAGCCTGCAAAAAACCCTGTCTGCACCGGACAACCGAATTTTGATTGCCGAAAAAGACGGCGAAATACTGGCCTGCTGTCATATTGAAAAACAGGCAAACTCTGCTGCCTACTTCGGCATGTTTTCGGTACATCCCGGCTTGCAAGGCGGCGGCATCGGAAAATGTTTACTTGAAGAAGCCGAACGCCAAGCGCGTGATGACTTGCAATGCCCCCGTATGGAAATGACGGTAATCGATATTCGCGACAGCCTGATTGCCTTTTACGAACGGCGCGGTTATGTCCGTACCGGCATACACAAACCATTTCCGTATGGTGATAAACGCTTTGGCATTCCGAAACGCGACGATTTGCGTTTTGAGTTGCTGAGCAAAGACCTGTAGGAGCGCCTTTAGGCGCGATAGATCTACGCAGGCCTATCGCGCCTAAAGGCGCTCCTACACCACCACAACGATGGGTAAAAATCACCTATGAACTGGATACGCGTCTGCGCCACCATTGATTGTCTACCGGGCGAATTCAAACTCGTGTTCGATGGCGATACCGCCATTGCGGTTTACAACATCGATGGCCAATTTTACGCAATCGAAGATATCTGCACCCATGATGGTGGCGAGCTAGCCGGCGGGCCGATTGAAGGCTTTAGCGTGGAATGCATTCGTCACGGTGCGAAATTTGATTTGCGAACCGGTGAAGCCCTGTGTGCACCGGCCTATACGCCGACGGTAGTTTTTCCGGTCAAGGTAGAAGCTGGTGCGGTGTTTACTTGCGACGATAGAAGTTATAACTAATTCACTAAATAATT
The DNA here is from genome assembly GCA_050737775.1 of Arenimonas sp. Taxonomy (GTDB): domain Bacteria; phylum Pseudomonadota; class Gammaproteobacteria; order Xanthomonadales; family Xanthomonadaceae; genus Arenimonas. Next base: position 33,654 of record JBOHYH010000301.1, on the reverse strand, counting down.
CGAAAATAAAAAACAAAACGCAATGTTCACGAAGAAATCTAGATAAGCCGTGGGAGCGTCCGTCAGGCGCGAAAAACCTGCGGTGCTATTGAAAAAAGTAGGGCAGGTAATGCCCTACCTTCGCACTTTAAATCTAACCCGTAGGGGCGCATGCTTGCTGTACCAAAAAATTACTGTGCACCCCGGGCGCAGCAAGCATGCGCCCCTACGTTTCATGCAGCTTCACCAGCAGCACCTCACCACCACCATCCAGAATCAAACGCCCGGCATTTTCATCCGGCAACAATAACGCGCTATCGCCTTGCTGCAATCGCATCGGGTGTAACTGGTCCTTGAACTGCGCGATACCGCTCAACATGTAAACCGCCCATGTCACGTTCTTCTCGGCGAAGAAAACCATGGGGCCGACCAAGGGACGATGCAACACCTGGGTGTCATAATGGTCACGCCACCACATGGCATTGAAGTCTTGTGTGGGTCCATTGATCAATTCAGCAGACAGTTCGCGCTCGCCGGCAAAGCGGTGTTTGTCATGCGGCGGATTCAAGCTAATCGATTCACCATCGGCAAAATTCAAACGCATGCCTTCGCCGCTCAACAACACCAATTCACGATCAATATTTTCAAAAGCAGAGAACGCGCCATCTTTATCCACTTCGGCAATGGACAAACGCCATAGCCAATTATCAATGCCAGCAGGATACCGGGCAATTTCCCGAGTCCAGCCCAAACCGTTTTTCCAGCGCGTACGCTGGTATTCATTCGCAGGGATAAGCTGGATATGCATGCCACCAGTTTACTTCAGCTTGGCTCAGGTGCGCGACCTCGGCCAAGCCGCAGTATTATTTCCAGCGGCAACCCATACCGCATTCCAATACGGGTATTTACCCATCTCGTCCACCAAACCTGCTCTTATCGGATGCGTAATGAGATGTCTTTCCGCATCGCGAAGATCTACATCCGGGCTTAGCGCTTGCTCCTGAAAACCCCGACCCCATAGCCAGCCATTGCACTTGAAGCGTGCATCCATGCTCTTGGCCGTCGCGGATTTGAATCGGCCCATCAATTGATGCAAATCGTCGCTTTGATCCAGCGCCACCAGACCATGCCATTGATCGGGCATTAATACCCAGGCCAGTAACTGGCTGTCGCGCCATACCCAACGCATGCTATGCACGGATGCTGCTGACCTGGCAGCACTAAAATCACGAAAAACGGGGCGTCTGAATAGGGTGCTTGCCGTCAGCAAAAAAGCTTGGTTGGAAATAGGAACTTGTTCCTGATTCAAGACATTGCTGCCTGAAATATCCATGACGTGTGGGGTTGCTTCAATAAAAGTGCTCATCACTGCTCCCATCGCTTTTTGAAGAAAGCCGCGCCTAATCCGAGTGATCAAGCACGGCTTATCTTCGCAACATCACTCAACGTGCTTTTGTTTTTGCCGGTGCAGGTTTGGCGGCCATGGCTTTTCCAGCGACGGCTTTTGCCGGGACAGCAGCGACACCAGCTACGACAATGCGATCACGATTCTTTTCGATGGTGGCCAAACCAATACCTTTCACACCCGTCAATTGGTCGGCACTGCGAAAAGCACCATTTTGTTTACGGTAAACAACAATCGCTTCGGCTTTGCTTGGGCCGACACCGATCAATACTCGATCAAGCGAAGCGGCATCGGCCGTGTTGATATTCACTTTTTCTGCAGCAAATGCCGAGCTTGCCAATAAGGCAGACAGTGCGAGGGTTTTCAAAACAATAAATAAATTTTTCATGTGAGTCTCCTGGTGGGTTAGTCCGTAGCGGTCATGCCGTTTCGGTGGAGACAGTTTGCTGATTCCGGAATACCCGCTCTATCGTCCGAACACCCGGCTTTTTGTCAGGGCTTACACTGCGTGAATGTCGGATTTTTCCTACAACGTCACATCACCAAAGGTGCGATTGAGCTTAATGAGGTCTAGAATTGGGCACTGCGAACAGGAACTCTACTTTTTATGGATACTGCAAAAACCGATCGTTTAGTGAGTGACGCCTGGGATGGCGATATCGTCCCGCAATTAATCGAATACATCCGCATCCCCAATAAATCCCCGATGTTTGATGCCGACTGGCAGAAGCACGGCTATATGGATGCAGCAGTGGATCTGATGGCTGACTGGGCCAAAAAACAGGACATCCTCGGCATGACCGTCGAGGTGGTTCGTCTTGAGGGCCGCACACCTTTGATCTTTATCGAGATCCCCGGTGCTGGCGATGATTGTGTATTGCTGTATGGCCATCTGGATAAACAACCTGAAATGACCGGCTGGGCCGACGATCTGGGTCCCTGGAAACCTGTGCTGAAGCAGGACAAATTGTATGGCCGTGGCGGTGCCGATGATGGTTACGCGATTTTTGGTTCGCTCACCGCGATTCGTGCATTGCAGGCACAAGGCAAACCGCATAGTCGCTGTGTTGTGATGATTGAGGCCTGCGAAGAATCCGGCAGTTACGATTTGCCTTATTATGTTGATCACCTCGCCGAACGTATCGGAAAACCTTCGCTGGTGGTCTGTCTTGATTCCGGCTGCGGCAATTACGATCAACTCTGGTGCACCACTTCGCTGCGCGGCCTGGCCGGCGGCAATCTGAAAGTCAGCGTGCTGGAGGAAGGCGTGCATTCCGGCGATGCTTCCGGCATCGTGCCTTCAAGCTTCCGCATTCTTCGTCATTTATTGTCGCGACTTGAAGACCAGATCACCGGGAAAATCCTGATCGAAGATTTATACGTCGAAATTCCCGAACAACGTTTGCAACAAGCCAAATCCTGCTCGCAGGTTCTGGATACTGCGGTGTATGACAAGTTTCCATTTATCGCCGGCATGCAGCCGATGAATCCGGATCTGACCGAGCTCGTATTGAATCGTACCTGGCGGCCTGCACTTTCCATTACCGGTGTTGACGGCATGCCAAGCCTTGCCAATGCCGGCAATGTGCTCCGGCCCCATACTGCCGTGAAATTGTCTCTGCGTTTGCCGCCAACACTTGATCCGAAAAAAGCGTCTGAAGTATTGCAACGCGTACTAACGGAAAACCCGCCTTACAACGCGAAAGTCAGTTTTGAAGTCGAAAAAGCATCAACTGGCTGGAATGCACCTTTGCTGGCGCCGTGGCTCGAGAACAGTATTGATCAGGCGAGCCAGGCGTTTTATGGCGCACCGGCGATGTACATGGGCGAAGGCGGCACCATTCCTTTTATGGGCATGCTGGGTGAAAAATTTCCGGGTGCCCAATTCATGATTACCGGTGTGCTTGGCCCGCACTCGAATGCCCATGGCCCGAATGAATTTCTGCATATTCCGACCGGCAAACGTGTTACTTCTGTGGTGGCAAAAGTGATTGGCGATCATTATGAAGCCAGTGAAAAAGGTTTAACACGCGGTGTGGGTGTTCATGCAGGCCATGCCAATTTTGGTGACCACGGTTGCTGCTGAGTGTTTAAATAAACGAGGGAGAGCTTTATGTTGAGCATTATCTGGACCGTCATCATCGGCTTTGTAGCTGGTCTGCTGGCACGTGCACTGAAACCCGGCGACGACAAACTGGGCTTTTTCTGGACAATTATTTTAGGCATTGGGGGATCATTGCTGGCCAAATATGTCGGGCAGTCATTGGGTTGGTATAGAGAGGGCGAAACCACCGGTTTCATTGCTTCAGTGGTCGGTGCAATTGTTTTGCTTTTCGTATATGGAATGATCAAACCATCAAAAAAATAATCCCGTAGGGGCGCATGCTTGCTACGCCCAAAATACATCCGATAAATCCAATCCCTAAGGGCGCCTGCTTGCTGCGCCCAAACACATCCGATAAATCCAAACCGTAGGGGCGCATGCTTGCTGCGCCCAGAGGTTACGGCAGATTTTGGGCGCAGCAAGCAGACGCCCCTACACTAGACAGACTTCCTCATCCAGCCACTTGACTGGCACCGCTTTCAAACTGGCGCCACGACAAGGCCCGGCAACGCATTCGCCGTTATCCAGGCGAAATGTGGCGCCATGCGCCGCACATACCAGGTCGCCGTCCTGGATCAGAAATTTTCCTGGGGCATAGTCCAATCGGCGTCCAGCATGCGGGCAAATATTCAACCAGGCGTGAATTTCGTCCTGATCACGATAGAGCAAAATAGCTTCATTTTCACCGTCAATATCTGCATTAACGACGACAATCTGACGATTCGGTAATTCTGTCCGCGAAATTAACGTTCTGCTTACACTTTTCATTTCGTCGCTCGCCATACTTCGGTTCCACCTATTTTGACATGCCCATCATGCCAATTTTCATGCACCGCGTATTCAGTTATTGCCCCAGCAAGCCTCGCAGCACGCTAATGCGCCTGCTCTTCGGTTTGCTGGGCTTGGTATTGCTGGCTTTCCTGCTGGTGTTCGGAATTTTCATTGGCGCCGCCATGCTGCTGTTTGCTGCCGCGCGCCGTTTACTGGCTTCGCGCAAACCGTCAGCCGTTACCAATCAAGCCAATGACGTGCTCGATGCCGAATACCATGTAGTAGACAAGAAGCCGGTCTCGATTAACGTTCAATAGAACGAATCAAGCCTCATACGCTAAAATCGGCGCTCACCATGGAGTGCTGAGATGCCATCAAACGAATACCTGTTTCCAGCGCCGCCGCAAGCCAGCGTGCGCATACAAGGCCAAAACGCTCTATTTCCGGTACATCGAATTTACTGCGTGGGTCGCAACTTCGCCGAGCATGCAAAAGAAATGGGCGCCGAAGTACCCGCTCGCGGTACACCGGTATTTTTCATGAAACCGGCCGATGCCGTCGTTACCAAGGGTGGCGATGTTCCCTACCCCGGCATGACCCGTGATTTACACCATGAAGTTGAATTGGTCGTTGCGCTCAATCGCGATGCCGATGGGATTATTGATGTGAATTCTGCGCTCGATTATGTTTTCGGCTACGGCGTAGGCCTTGACCTGACGCGCCGCGATTTGCAAAACCTCGCGAAGGAAAAACGCCTGCCCTGGGATACTTCCAAAGGCTTTGATTATTCGGCACCGCTCAGCGCCATCATTCCGAAAGACCAGATAAGTGATATCGAAAGCCTGGTGCTTTCTTTACGGGTGAATGATGCAGTACGTCAGCGTGCGCCGTTGTCCGATATGGTTTTCACTGTTGCCGAGATTATCCACGAGCTGTCGAAACTGTATTTGCTGAAAGCCGGTGATCTGATTTTCATGGGCACGCCCAGCGGCGTTGCGGCCCTGCAGCCCGACGATCGTTTTACCGCCAGCCTGGAAGGCTTGATCGATTTTCATGGCAATATTGCAACAGCTTCTTAGACAAACACCGGGAGAGAACGATGGGAATGCTTTCTGAGTTCAAAGAATTTGCAATGAAGGGTAATGTGGTAGATCTGGCCATTGGTGTGATTATCGGCACAGCTTTCGGAAAGATTGTTTCGTCACTGGTCAATGGCGTCATCATGCCGATCATCGGCGACATTGTTGGCGGCGTAAATTTCGGAGATCTGGCCTACACCTTAACACCAGCTGTGATCGGCGCCGATGGCAAAGAAACAGCACCCGCCGTGCTGCTTGCATACGGTGCCTTTATTCAAACCATTATCGATTTCGCCATCATCGCTTTTGTGCTGTTTATTGTGATCAAGATCATGAATCGTCTGAAGAAAGCCGAAGAAGCGGCACCTGCGGCACCGGCTGAAGATATCGTCCTGCTTACCGAAATTCGCGATTTGCTCAAAAAATAGTAAGCTACGGTTACACCTGTTTCGCGACGCCGACTTTGTGTCGGCGTTGTACTTTCTGGAGCTATCAATGCGTCTTTCAGTAGTGTCTTTAAGTCTGTGCTTTCTGTGTCAGTCTGCTTTTGCCAATGATGCCGCATTCGACCGTAAAACTCTGGATAAAGCCGCGACCCTGCGAGATGGCGCATTGCAAAAAAATGAAGCCTACGCTTTGCTTGAATCCTTGACCACCGAAGTTGGGCCGCGCATGGCTGGCTCGCCTGCCGATGCAAAGGCCGTGGCCTGGGCAGAACAAAAATTCAAGGCGCTGGGATACGACAAAGTCTATTTGCAAGCGGTGACGTACCCGGTCTGGCAACGCGTAAACGAACAGGCCGAAGTACTTTCGCCATTTCCGCAAAAATTGCATATCACGGCATTGGGCGGCAGTGTCGGTACCGATGGCAAAACACTGGACGCAGAAGTGGTCGAATTTGAAAGCCTGGATGCTTTGAAAGCCGCACCGGAAAATAGTTTGAACGGCAAGATCGCTTTCATCAATAAGCGTATGGAACGTCACAAGGACGGCTCGGGCTACGGGCCAGTCGTTGCAGGCCGCGGCGCAGGTGCCGTTGAAGCCGCAAAAAAAGGGGCAGTCGCCGTGATCATCCGCTCGGTCGGCACCGACGATAATCGGCTGCCGCATACCGGCATGATGCGTTACAGCGATGACGTGAAAAAAATTCCGGCTGCCGCATTATCGGTGCCGGATGCCGACTTGGTCGAACATATGTTGAAACGAGGCAAGCCGCTGACTTTGCGTCTGGATATCACAGCAGGATTGACCGGTACGTACACGTCATACAATGTGATTGGCGAAATTCGCGGTCGCGAAAAACCCGATGAAGTGGTTGTCATCGGCGGTCATCTCGACTCTTGGGATCTGGGGACGGGTGCGGTCGATGATGGTGCTGGTGTGAGCATCACCATGGCAGCCGGCGCCGTGATCGGACAAATGAAACAGGCGCCACGCAGAACTATTCGTGTTATTGCATTCGCCAACGAAGAACAAGGTTTATATGGTGGCAAGGCTTACGCCGACACCAATAAGGCGAATGTCGACAATCATCAAATTGGTGCAGAAAGCGACTTTGGCGCTGGGCGCATTTACTCATTTGGTGCCGGCGTTAATGACAATGTCTGGCCGGTAATCGAACAAATTGGTAGCGTGCTTGCACCACTCGGCATCGTCACTGAAAGGGGGAAAGGCAGTGCCGGCCCCGATGTTGGCCCGATCTCTGCACTTGGCATGCCCTGGGCCGAACTGCAACAAGACGGTACCGATTATTTCGACCTGCACCACACGGCCAACGATACCTTCGATAAAGTCGATCCGAAAGCGCTCGACCAACAGGTTGCCGCATATGCCGCGTTTGCGTACTTAAGCGCCGAGAGCAAAATGGATTTCGGAACCACGCCAAAGAAAGTTGAAGAAAAGAAATAATGATCGGCGCGATCCACCATACGTAGGAGCGGTGTAAGCCGCGAATGATCTGCGACAAAGATTATGATTACTGGTTTAATGATGCCAATTCATAAATAACAGCATCTGGACCATGACACTCAAGCTGAAAATTCTGTTGGTCATTGCATTTTTTATATCAGCGTATTTCGGCCGGAATTACTGGCTTGAAACTCATGGCTATGGCAGCAAGCAGAACACACAAAATACCGATGCAAAGCTACAAAATTTGCTCGCTATTGGGAAAAAATCCGAAACCGCGCATTACGCCATTTCTTCCACCGCAACGCCCGAACAAACCACGCTTGTTTCAGATGCCGTCGAGAGTTTGCATGCCGCCTACGTGGAATTCTTCAAGGATAGAATTCGCAACAAGAAAAATCCTGCAAAACTAAAGCTGATGCTTTACAAAGATAGAAAAGAATTCTCTGTTTACAACACAAGCAGCTCCTGGGCGGAAGCCTATTATCGAAAGCCTGTTTGCTATGCGTATTTTTCAGACGAGCAGCCGAATCCTTACCATTGGATGATTCATGAGGCGACGCATCAGTTAAACAATGAATTGGCGCAGCTTGAAATACCGAAATGGGTTAACGAAGGTCTCGCCACGTATTTCGGAACCAGCAAAATTGAGCATGGCAAATTGTTACCGGGAAATATCGACAAAAACACCTATCCGATCTGGTGGCTTTCTGGTCTCGACTTGAGTGGAGATCTTGAGAGCGATATCGATACAGGCAAAATCATTCCGCTACGAGCAATCATCTCAGGAAAAGGCGGACCGGATATCAACAAGCTGGTAAATCTCTACTACATCGAGTATTGGAGTTTCTCGCATTTTCTTTTTCATTACAAAGACGGGCTTTATGCCGACCGTTACATGCAATTGATTACCGAAGGTGGCTCGCTTGAAAATTTTGAAAGGATTGTCGGGCCAGTAGATCAAATACAAGCCGAGTGGTACGGATACCTGCAGCAGGAAATTATCGAAGCAGAATTAGATGACTCAGTGGAAATATCTCTTTAAACGTAGCCCGGGTCATGGCTCTATCTAACCCGGGGAAACCTGCGACATTCTCCTTACCGACATGACAAATTCTCATCGATAGATCCAGCGTAATTTGTCGCGCCTGACGGACGCTCCCACGGATTGGTAATTTCCTGCCTAGGGGCTGTAACAGGCCGTCAATTTTTTCTTCGACAATGATCGAGTTGGTTCTGACATCGTATATGACATCCCCGGGTCAGGTAGAGCCATGACCCGGGCTACACATTCCGCAAATCAAAAAATTACGATTGTTGCTGCCGCTTCCATTCGCTTAATAGCACTGCTGTTGCAGCCGATACATTCAGACTTTCTACATGGCCGGTACCGGGAATGCCGATTTGAAGATTCGCGACGGCACTGAGTTCTTTGTCGACACCGATTTGTTCAGCGCCCATGACCAACACCAAGCGCGATGGCAATTTCGTTTTGTACAAAGACACGCCACCGCGTACCACTGTGGCAGCCAATTGGAAGCCCGCCGATTTTAGTTGTGCCACAGCATTTTCGCTGCGGCCAAGACGCACAATGGAAACCTGTTCTGCACCACCTTCGGCAACGCGGGCGGCAGCGCCGGATAATCCCAGACCATCCTCTTTTGGCAAAAGCACGGCGGCAACACCAAAATGCGCAGCACTACGCAGAATCGCGCCAAGATTGTGCGGATTGCCGACGCCGTCGAGCCAGATCGCCACGCAGGGGCCCGCCGGTAAATGCTGCAACCAGTTCGAGAGATTTTCTTCGGCAGCTGGCAACACGTCGATACAAATACCTTCGTGATGCACACTGCTGGTGAGCTTGGCCAGATCCTGTTCTTCGACGACACGATAGCCCAGTTTATTTTGCACACAATGTGCAAGCACGGCCTTGAATTGCGGAATGCGAGATTCCAGCAAATAGACTTTTCTCAAGGCTTCGGGCCGTTTTGCAAAACTCGCCAGGCAGGCATTTACGCCGTACAAACGCTGTTCGCGTGCCGCACGTGGCGCTGCTTCATGCTGCTCGTAGGAATCGAAACTGGAGGATGGATACTCGCGACGCGGCGCAGGTCGTTCCTCATGTGGCGCACGTTCAGTGCGTTGCGGGGGATGGTAGTCGTCACGAGTTCGCGAAGCTGGACGCTCGCCTTGATAGCCACGCCCGTGACTTTCCGGTGCACGACCTTGTTCGCGATCACGGGTGCGCTCGCGTTTGTCACGCTTGTCGCCCGAGGGTCCGCGATACAGGGAACTGCCACTTGGTTTTTCTTCATCACTCATGGCAGTTCTCCGGCTCGCATCAATGCTTCGATTCAATATCCTTCATTTTAACGCCTAAAGCATCCAATTCTTCACCGCGTTGATCAGGTGGCGTGGTAAAGCGTGCGGACCAGCGATAAACGGTCGGAATGATGAAGAGGGTGAAGAAGGTCGAGATGGCAACGCCAAACACCACCACCACGCCAATTGCACTGCGGCTACCCGACCCTGGGCCGCCATCGAATACTAATGGCAAGGCACCTACGACGGTAGCAATCGATGTCATCAGGATCGGACGCAGACGTGTCGCACTGGCCTCCAGAATGGCATCGCGAACCGAAAGTCCGGCGTCGCGGCGCTGATTGGCAAACTCGACGATCAGAATGCCGTTTTTCGCGGCCAGGCCGACCAGCATCACGATACCGATGGTGCTGAACAGATTGAACGTCTTTCCGGTTAGCCACAGACCGAGTACCGCACCGAATACAGCCAGCGGCACGGTCAGCATGATCACCAACGGATGCAGGAAGCTTTCGAATTGTGCCGCCAGTACCAGATACACGATCAGCAAGGCCATCAGAAAGGTAAAGAACAATGCACTGCCTGATTGCAGATATTCGCGGGCCTCGCCTTTGAAATCGATTTGTGCGGTATCGGGCAAGGTTTGCTTGACCGCTTCATCCATCCAGACAAGTGCTTCCCCCATGGTGTAGCCGGGCGCCAGATTGGCCGACACGGTAATCGCACGCAGGCGATTGAAACGACCGTAGCTGCCTGGCTCGGCGAGTTCTTTCACCGTCACCAGCGACGCCATCGGTACCAATACACCGCTGCTCGAACGTACCGTCAGATTTTTCAAATCCTCCGGCGTTGAGCGATCACTTGCCTGAGCCTGCACGATGACATCGTACTCTTCGCCTTTTTCGACAAAGGTTGTCACACGACGCGAGCCCATCATGCTTTCCAGCGTGCGACCAATGTCCTGCACCGACACGCCCAGATCAGAAGCGCGTTGGCGATTGATATCGATACGCAATTGCGGACGGGTTTCCTTGTAATCCGAATCGGCACCGACGAGCTGCTTGTTCTCTTCCATTTTCTTCAGCAAGGCGTCGCGCCACTGCACGATTTCTTCGTAATCCGGTCCACCCAGCACAATCTGCAAACCGCCACCGCCGCCACGGGTCAAGCCCGAACGCACTTGCGGCCTGGCCACCACACCGGGAATTTCGTTGAAGGATTTCCGGACTTGTTCAACGACTGTCTGGGTGTCGACATCTCGCTCTTTCCAGGGCTTCAGAATGACAATCGCCTGCCCGGTATGCATTTCTTCGCTGGCACCGAAACCGCCAGGCACGCGCGCATTGATTCGCATGACCGGACCTTTGTCACCGGTGATATCGAGAATTTTTTTCTCAACTTGCTGTAACTGGGTGACGGTGTAATCAAAGCCCGCGCCTTCAGGCCCCGACACCGTGACAAAAAATGCGCCACGATCTTCCGCCGGTGACAATTCGCGCTGAACGAAGGTCGAAGCAAGGAAAGCCAGCGCGACTGTCGCCAGCATCGCGATACCAATCAAGACGGGGCGCTCGACAATTTTTGCGAGCCGCGAGCTATAGGCCTGCGAGACATTGTCTAGCTGGCGATCAATCCAGGCCGCAAAGCCTTTGGTATTTTCCTTGTTGTGCGGTTTTAAAATAAGCGAGCACATCATCGGTGTTAGTGAAAGCGCGACGAAGGCTGAAATGGCAATCGCACCTGCCAATGCAACGGCAAGCTCGCGGAACAAGCGGCCATTCGATCCTTCGATAAATGCCACCGGAACGAAAACCGCAATCAACACGGCTGTCGTAGCGATAACGGCGAACGCCACTTGTTTGGTTCCGCGTTGTGCCGCGAGCAAGGCCGGCTCGCCCAAATCGACACGACGCTGGCAGTTTTCCAGCACCACGATGGCGTCATCCACCACCAAACCAATGGCGAGAATCAATGCGAGCAGCGTCAGCAAATTAATCGAATAACCAAAAACCCAAAGTCCTATAAAAGCGGCAATCAGACAGACCGGCACTGTAACTGCTGGCACCAAAGCCGAGCGCACACTTCCCAGAAATAACCAGATCACCAGCAACACCAGAATCACGGCTTCAAACAATGTTTTGTAAACCTGATTTACCGCGTCATCGATAAAGACGGTGGAGTCAAACGTCAGACCCATTTTCATATCGACAGGCAGGCGTTTATTGATGGCTTCCACTTCGTCTTTCACGGAGTTGGAGACATCCAGTGCATTGGCTGTCGATGTTTTGATAATGCCCAGGCCGACTTGCAGTTGCCCGTTACCACGGAACCAGGCGCGACGCTCGCTGGATTCTTTTGCCACCTTGGCAACATCGCGAAGCAAAACGCGTTCGTTACCTTCGCTTTTCAATACCAAATCCTGAAAGTCGTTCGGACCGTTGTAGGCACGCCCTACTCGCAAAATAAAATCACGGGTTTGCGATTCAAGACGGCCGGCCGGCAATTCGACATTTTCCCGACGCAATGCAGTTTCGACATCGGTCACGGTGAGGTTTCTGGCAGCGAGTGCCCGGGCATCCAGTGTGATGCGCAAGGCAAAACGTTGACCACCTGCGATTCGAACCTGCGCCACACCCGGCAAACTGGAAAAACGATCGACCAGATAGCGTTCGGCGTAATCGGTGAGTTCCAGCGTGTCGCGCTTTGGCGAAGTAAAATTCAACCACATAATCACATCGGCATCGGCAGATTGTTTGTTCACCTGCGGTGCATCCGCTTCTTCGGGCAAACGATCGACTACGCGGCTGACCGCATCGCGTACGTCATTCGCGGCAGATTCGATTTCACGCTGCTGGTTGAATTCAATCGTGATGCTTGAACGACCGTTACGTGAATTGCTTTGTAACAGATCAACCCCTTCAATGCCGGAGACCGCATCTTCCAATAATTGCGTTACGCGCGATTCCACCACGGCCGCCGATGCACCGGCATAGCCGGTATCAATCGACACCACCGGTGAATCGACATCGGGCAATTCGCGTAGCGGCAAACGCGTGAAAGCAATGATGCCGAGCACCATTAGAAGCAAGCTGATAACGGCTGCGAATACCGGGCGTCGTATGGAGAGATCCGACAATGACATGCTAGTTAGCCTGTGCTTTTTTTGCGTCAGCCTTGACTGGCTCGCTATTGAATTCAATTACGGCCTGGCCGGGTCGCAATTTCGAGGTACCTTCGACCACGATGCGATCACCGGCTTTCACGCCTTGCGCAATTTCGACAAAACCAAAACTGCGTGAACCCGGTTTTACGGTGGCTTTTTCTGCGTTGCCGTCCAACGTTACACGATAGACAAAACTCTCGCTGCCAATTTGCTGCAAGGCCAATTCCGGAATCACCAAGGCGCTGCGCTGCGATTGCAACACATTGATTTCGAGCAACATGCCGGGGCGCAGGCTGTTATTGGGATTGTCGATTTCTGCCTGCGCCGCAATTGAACGGCTTGCAATATCGACACGACTATCGACACTGATAACGCGACCGGTAAAAATCTGTCCAGGATAAGCATCACTGCGTGCTTCTATGGCAAGACCAGTTTTCAATTTGGCGAGTTGAACTTCCGGCAACGAGAAATCCACTTTTATTTTGGAAACATCATCGAGCGTGGTGATGATGGTACCGGCACTGACCAATTGGCCGGGGCTTACCTGGCGCAAACCCAGCACACCGGAAAACGGTGCTGCGATGACACGATCCGCCAGTGTTGCCTGTGCGGCTTGAGCGCGAGCACGCGCGGCATCGCGATTACTGCGCAAGGTATCGAGCTGGCTTGCCGATACCAGTTTTTCTTTCGCCAATTGTTCGCCGCGAATAAATTGACGGTCGGCATCTTTTACCTGCGCCAATGCAACCGCAAGATTGCCGGCGTCACTGCCGGTCTGCAAAGACACCAATATTTGTCCGGCACGAACGCTATCGCCACTTTCGAAATGTACGCGGGAAATCTTGTCGCTGACGCGGGATGCAATTTCAATCGATTCTTTTGCTTTTGCGGTGCCTACTGCCTGTACGCGTTCACCCCAATTTTTTTCTGCTACCAATGTCGTGATGACGACGGCAGGTGGGCCAGCCTGGCCGCCGCGTGCATTACCCGCGCCCGGCCCAGCTTGCGCCTCGTCCTTGCCACAAGCACTGATTAAAAGCGTCATGCTTATTGCACAAACGGCAATAGAAAAATGTTTCATGCTTTGTTTCCCAATTTATTATGTGTGCCGTCGCAAAGCGGCGAATGTTTTGTTTTCTTGCAAAGACAAAACCAGACCCGCTCGTTACGTGCGGCGGTATATTTTTGCGGCGTATATCCACTACCTTGATGCGAACCATCGCAAAACGGTTGCGTCTTGCTCATGCCGCAGGCACACCACCAATAGTCTTTGCCTTTCTCAACATCAACGGCAATCGGATTTATGATATCGCCCATGCCCAGCCTCCTGTTGCGAGGCCATTATTCTAGGCTATCTGAATGCCCTGGCGTGTATAGAGAATGTTATGGAACAGATCGTTGCAATCAGTTCTCGGCCATGACTAAAGTCATGGCTATTGTCATCGCACTGGCAATATCTTCAATCCAGAATGGCTTGTGCAATACCGCTGCAATTTTCAAACCCTGGGCTTCGGCCAGTTTGCGACGACGTTCGATTTCTTCCGGCGGCATCCCGGTCACAAAAATGACCGGGTGTTTTGCATGGTGCTGCACCATCAGGTTACTGATGTCTTCGCTGGCGCCATTAGGCATGGTGAGGTCTAACATGACAACATCTGGCGATTCGGCATAGGCCTTTTTGAAGCCCTGCACATCCATTGCCGTGTCGGATTGATAACCACATTGTTCGAGCAGGTATTGCGCGAGATATACCATCTCGGCATCATCATCAACGACGAGTACTTTCGGCAATTCCTCTTTTTTAGTCATCATGGGAACCTCCTTTTATCCACTAAATTTATGTGGATGATTACTTGATACACCTTTTTTAATCCGGTATTTGCGACGTAACACCTTTTGACACAGGCACGCGAATTTCGGTATTTTTTCATGAAGCAGGTCACAGTTTTATTCTGTTTTTACTGAGCAACTATGTCACGGCGATGTGAAAATGCGAATGGCTTTGTCTACTCGGCCAGACATAAAAAAACACCGGCACGTGGCCGGTGTTTTGGTCTTCGCATCAGGAATGGATTTATTTTTTCCACTGTCCCAAGGCAGCCAGGCCATTGTCTTTGGCGCGGGCATAAACGGTTTGCTGGGCCGCAGCTACGTTACCGACCAGATCTTTCGACCAGATTTTCAAAGCAGCAGCCTGCATCGCGCGACCGTAACTAAACGACAAAGGCCAAGGATGCGGACCCATTTGGTTCATGGCATTCAAGTGAGCCGTTGCATCTTCATCGCCTTGACCACCGGAGAGGAACACGATGCCCGGCAGAATGGCAGGCACTGCGCTCTTCAAACAACGCACGGTCATTTCGGCCACTTCTTCGACACTGGCTTGTTCCGGGCAGGTTTTACCCGAGATCACCATACTGGCTTTCAGAATGGTGCCTTCCAGCATGACGTTCTGGTCATACAGCGCACCGAACAGGGAACGCAACACGACTTCGGTCACTTCCATGCAGGTATCAATATCGTGGTCACCGTCCATGATGATTTCCGGTTCGACCATCGGAACAATGCCGGCTTCCTGGCAAAGTGCAGCGTAGCGCGCGAGCGCATGGCTGTTGGCTTCGATGCAAGTGCCCGATGGACTATCTTCACCAATGGTAATAACCGCGCGCCATTTGGCAAAACGGGCGCCAAGGCTGGCGTATTCTTTCAGGCGCTCACGCAGACCATCCAAGCCTTCGGTGCAGACTTCACCGGGAAAACCGGCCAAAGGCTGCGGGCCTTTATCTACCTTGATGCCCGGGATGATGCCGTTCTTGCGCATTACTTCGGCAAACGGCACGCCATCCTTGGTCTTTTGACGAAGGGTTTCGTCAAACAAAATTGCACCGGAGATATATTGATTCAAATTCGGCGTGGTCAGCAGCATTTCGCGATAGGCGCGGCGATTTTCCTCGGTATTGGGAATGCCGACACTTTCAAAGCGCTTGGCGCAGGTCGAGTTGGATTCATCAATGGCAATAATGCCTTTGCCGGCGGCCACCATGGCCAGGGCGGTTTCTGCGAGTTGGTCGATGCTCATGGGGCTTACCGAATGTTGGATTGAGGGGCGTGATTATAGCGTAGGAGGCCGCTTGCGGGCGACGTCGGCCCAAGGGCCCTCCTACGATTTACAAATCACCCAACCCTTCGGCCTTGCCTTCCGCACCTACCACCAGCAAACGCAATGTATTGGTAGCACCACGTTGCTCCATGCTGTCGCCGGAGGTCAACACCACACGGTCATCTATCGACAGCAGATTCATGTCGAACAGTTTTTTCACTGCGCTGCGTGCCGCTTCGCGGGTAGGTAATCCGGTCGAATCGAAATTGATCGGGAATACGTCGCGCACCATGGTCATTTTGTGGCGGGCGGAATCATGTTTTGATAAAGCGAAAATCGGTGCGGTCGAGCGGAAGCGCGACAGATAGCGTGCAGTGCCGCCGGATTCGGTCAAGGCAATAATCGCCCGCACCTGGATATGCTCGGCAAGGAACATGGTCGCCATGGCAATGGCCTGATCGGCACGCTGCAGATTGCGTGGGGCGGCTTCGAAATCGGTGTCGTGATGAAATTGCCGTTCGGCACCCAGGCAAATTCTCACCATGGCTTCGACGGCTTTTACAGGATAGTTCCCGGAAGCGGTTTCGGCGGACAACATCACGGCATCGGTACCGTCAATGACCGAGTTCGCAACATCGAGCACTTCAGCACGGGTCGGAATTGGATTGTCGACCATCGATTGCAGCATTTGCGTTGCGGTAATCACGACGCGATTGTGCTCAAGCGCGGTGCGAATAATTTTTTTCTGCAGACCTGGCAATTCTGCGTCGCCGATTTCAACCCCCAGATCACCACGCGCCACCATGACGACATCCGATGCAATCGTGATTTCATCAAGATTGGTAATCGCTTCTGCTCGTTCAATCTTTGCGACCATGTTGGCGTTGCTGCCGGCCGCTTTGGCCAGTCTTCTGGCTTCGTGCATATCTTCGGCAGAGCGGCAAAACGATACCGCCAGAAAATCGACGCCGAGTTTTGCGGCAACGATGATGTGCTCCTTGTCCTGATCGGTCAGTGCACCCAGCGACAAGCCGCCGCCCAGACGATTCAGGCCTTTGCGATTCGACAAGGCACCATCGGTCAAAACGACGGTATGAATGCTGTCGCCTTCTACCGACGATACTGCCAAGGCCATCAAGCCGTCGTCGAGCAACAAGGTGTCGCCTGCGTTGACATCGTTGACCAGACCAAGATAACTGCAAGCTACCTGGGTGTTATCGCCCAGCGGTGCATTGGCTCGACAGATCAGGGAAAATTTGTCGCCCACCTTGAGGTGAATCTTGTCATTGGCAAATTTCTCGATACGGATTTTAGGTCCCTGCAAATCGGCCAGAATGCCGACCTCGCGTCCCTGCTTGGCCGCAGACTCCCGCACTGCATGAACGCGTGCCGCATGATCATCTGGAGTGCCGTGGGAAAAATTCATTCGCACCACATTGACACCGGCACGAATCAATTCATCCAGTACACCCGGTGCGTCGGTAGCCGGGCCAAGCGTGGCCAATATTTTCGTGCGTCGTAACGGAGCCTGCATTTCTGATTCCCACTTCATCGATAATTTGTTTAGTGGTTCATCTTAATGCAGAAAATTGCATTATTGAAATAATGCGAGCAATTGTTCCGGCTTGTCGATCAAATGCGTTGGATTGACCCGGGACAATTCTTCCATTCCACCAAAACCCCACAACACGCCGACACTGGTTATTTGATGATGTTGTGCGCCTTCAATATCCATATAGCGGTCGCCAATCATGACGCAATCTTCCGCAGGCACTTGCATGGTCTCCATCGCGATCTGGATCAACTGCGATTTGTAACTGATCCGACCGTCCAGACTTGCGCCGGAGATCATTTCAAAATGATGACCGAACGGAAGATGCTCGATAATTTTTCGGGCATGCGAATCGTTTTTTGCGGTAACCACCGCCAGGCGATGACCGCGCTGCGCGAGTGTACCGATTACGCCCGGAATGCCGTCATAAACTTCGTGCTCGGCCCAGCCATCAGTCTCGAAACGTTCGCGATAAAAAGCGACGGCTGCTTCGGTTTTTTCTACATCGTTTAGCAAGGGGCCAAAGCTGTCGCGCAAGGGTGGTCCGATCCAGCGCCGCAGTTCGTGTTCCGGTGGAATCGGTTCGCCGGATTTTTCCAGCGCATAAGCAACGCAACGAGTAATGCCGATGGCGGAATCAATCAGGGTTCCGTCCAGATCAAAAAAAAGGATACTCATGGTTTCTTGTTCTTGAGAGGCTCAAGATAGCTCTGGTTCTTTAGATACAGCACGAGACGCCCCTTCATGTCGGACAAGCCGTCATCATCAAAACCACGTGCTTTCATTTCATCGAGCACTTTTTGCTGCTGAATGACTGCAGCCTTGTAGTCCCCAGTCGCGGCGAGACAAGCAGCATAAGTGTCCCGATAGCCGATACTCAGTTGATCGACATTCGACATTTTGAACAAGGCAAGGCCTGATTTCGCATCGATATAGCCTGGATAGCTACTGGTACAAAGAGACCATGCAAAATTGTTGATCGCCGGCATGTATTTTTTTAGCGATGCCTTCAGCCATAGCATTTTTGCCCGCTTCAAACTGGCCTCGTCGCCCTTTCTGAAATACACAAACGTGGCGATGGTATTTAAAGCTTCAAGATCACCCGCAGACTCTGCCTTTTCGAGCCATGCCATGCCATTTTTTTCATCCACTGCGCCAAATTGTCCATACAACAAGGCACCACCAAGCAAGCTCATGGACTTGGCATCACTCTTGTCAGCATCTTTTTGAATCAACTGTCTTGCCTTGGCCAGGTCATGTTTCAGGGTTTTACCCAAGATCAAAAGCTCCGCCCAAGCACGACGAGCGGCCGCCGAGTCGTAATTTTCCGATAACGACTTATAGATATTTTCCGCGTCCTGCTCGGTATAGTCGGTACCCTTTGGCGCGAGCGCATAGAGTCCCGCCAGTTCGAGTGCGGCATCGATATCACCTTCGTCGTAGGCAGCTTCGTACCAGACAGCAGCTTCCTGCCATTGCTGTCGATCATAGTATTCGTCTGCCATCCAATTGACGGCTTCCAGATTGCCA
This sequence comes from Arenimonas sp., assembly GCA_050737775.1. GTDB lineage: Bacteria > Pseudomonadota > Gammaproteobacteria > Xanthomonadales > Xanthomonadaceae > Arenimonas. Next base: position 14,741 of record JBOHYH010000301.1, on the reverse strand, counting down.
TTTCTGGCAGACTCCAGCATCCAGTCAAATGCCTGCGACTGCTTCACTTTATCCTTGCTTTGTTGCAATCCGCTTGCATAGTTGTGTTGTGAAAACGCATGTCCCGCACGTGCGGCAGCCTCCAGCCACCGTTGATACTGAACATCATTTTTCTTGATACCGTGGTAACTGGCAAACAATTCATAGCTGTCTTCAACACCCGCCAAGGCAAACGGTTCGAGTTTTGCGCCGTATTGTTGTAGAGCAGTTTCATTGCCTATCTTTCGCATCTGCATATAGATATAGCCGGGCGCTGCCTTGCCTTTATTCGGCAGAAAAGATTCCCGCTCAAGGAAACTCATTAGCTTGGGCGGCATGGCAGCGATCTGGTCTTTATCAAACTGCAAATACATAAAATCGTACAAGGCGAGACCTTTCTCGCCAGTACGCTTTTCGGCGGCTTTCAGCAGCCCTATGCTGGCATCAGCATCTTGTTTAACACCGATGCCTGAACTGTATAACGCGGCCATTCGCACCATTGCCGAAGACTGTTTTGCTTCGAGTGCATCAAGCATTCCGTCTACCAGTGACTGTCCGCAATCCTGGTTTTTCCCTTCGATGCAATGAACAAACATCTGGGTCGATGAGGTTCGAGCACTCTGCAAGGCCTGAGGTTTCAATCTATCAATCTTGGCCCGGGCATTTTCCAGCGAAGCGGCTTCCAGTGTTGCCAATGCATCCTGCGCAGGCCCCCATTCCGCCTTGGCATAGCTACGAATCAAACCGCGTGCAGTACCCGTGCGATAGGCCCGTGTAGTTCCCAGTGCCTTGTCGGAAGTGGTAGAAACAAATTCCAGAAAGTCGAAGGAATAAGTACGTTCGCGCTGGTCTTTCTCGTCCCATAAGACCATTACCCACGGAAGGTAACGCCCGACATTGGTAGTGTCCATGTATTGCTCAACAATCGACAATCCACTTGCTTCCACCAGCGCGAACATATCGGTTTGATTGATGATGCGAATTGGCCTAGCGACTGACTGCTCAGAAGCTTGTGCAAAGGCGTGCTTGGCTATCTGCGAAAAATGCTGCAGATATTTTTCTGCTTCCTGACCAGCCCCCACTACTTCGGCGCACCGATAAGTCCAGTACGTGAGTGCCGCACTCATTGGCAATTTCGAGACTCCGGATTTCAATGCGGAATAATGCTGAGTGCATTTTTCCTTGTCCATGGCGTCGACTTTGCTCTTCTCGACCTCGAAAACCGGTGCGTATATGTCGATGACTTCTTCGTAGCTTCGCTCAGCCAGCAATTGCTTCCACTCCGCATCGAGGTCAAGCGTAGCGGAAGCCTTTTCCTGTGCCTGCACCGAAAAAGACGCAAACAAAAGAATATTGAAAACACATCGGAATAATTTTTTCATAGTGACCAGACTCAGTTTTTGATGACATCGCGCATGATGCTTTTCAAACGGGCATCGCGTTCCTTGTCCTTTACCACAGCAGGCATGGAGAGCACGAAACGCCGATTCATGCCATCACGCACTTCGCGCATTTTGGAAAGATGATCCGGCAAGTTCTGTGTCGAGACGTGATCTTGCTTGAACTGGATACTTTGCATGATGGCGACCGTTTTTCCGGTTTGCGCGATATTTCGCTCATAGTCAAAACCCGATGCCTTGATTGCTTCCGTCTGGGCGCTACCCACCCAGGTCCAGCCTTCGGGCAACTCAAGAATCTGCTCATGTTGGTATTGCATGGGAGAATTCAGGAACAAAGGGGATTTACGATCGATGGTATCTGGCAGCTTGGTATCGGAGTCCATTGAATCGGCGTAAACGGTCAAATTTTTCGTACTGCCGGATTTTTCATCCCAGGCCTGCTTCAACCGGTAATTTTCAACGATGGTCAATTTATTGCCGGTCTGGTCATCACTGGTATTGAAGGGCGTCAACACGTCAAGATCGCCAAAACGTTTCCGGTAATACTCGCTGTAGTTTTTCCCGACTTCACTTACTCCGCGCGAAACCAATTCACGTCGCATATTGTCGGCGGACCCGCCCAGATACTCCGTGGTGATGCTCAGATCAATCGTTTTACCGTCCGCGCTCGGCCGGTATCTTTCCAGCACATGCATTTGTTTTTTCGATGTGGGCGTTCTGGTCACTTGACGCAAATCACTTACGCCATCGGCAATAGGCAATACGTAGCCGTAATCCATGATGTCAATCGCAGCTGCGTTTCCCCGTTGTTGCGTCAATGTGGGGTCGAGCCAAAGCGTTTGCTTGCCTAGCTGCGCCTGCACGATGACATGATTGAAAGCGGTTGCGGCAGGTACGAAATCACGCACACCTTTTCCGAATCGTGTTGTTGCAAGTGCAGGCACGGCCGGAATTCCCAATCGCGTCAGCACGATCGACATCAAATAGGCTTTGTCCTTGCAATCACCAAAGCGACGGGTCCAGGTGACGCCCGGCTCGACCGGACGATGCGAGCTTTCGCCCATTTCAATGCCGAAATAACGGATGTCTTCCTGCATGGTTTTCAACACTGCCATCAGGCGTTGCTCAGGGTTTGAAATCGCCTTCCATTCAAGAATTTTTGTTTCAAGCTCTTTTGGTAATACGCCAGGATCCGGATACAAAGGTTTGGCCCAACGGACTACGTCGGCCCAAGTGCGCTGCTTTGCAAACATGACGCCGGCAAATGGCCGATACCAGCGTGGATAACCACCTTCATCACGCGATGCCGGAATATTTTTGGCGCTGGCAGTTACAACGACGGCGCGCTCTTGCTTTTTTATCGAAACAAGCGGCGCCTGGTGATAGCTTCGATGTGCAATTGAGGTGCCTGGATCGTACAAGACACGAACATGTCGATCCAAAATAGGATCGACCCAGGCAAAATACTCTTCATCATGATCCATGCCGACCAGAATCGGATTCATGCCCTTGATGCTGTAGGAAAGGCGAACCACATCACCGGCACGGACATCGTCCAGCACAATCAATGCCGACACCATGCCATCGGACATATCCGATTCAAATTCGGATTCACGTCGTGCCAGGGTAATTTTTTCGGGGTCGAGCCTGCTGCTCCAACTGCCATTGCGACGCAATTCGACTTTGTGGATTAGCAGCGTCTGGTATTCCGGATTGAAATACAGTTGTTGTTTGGCAGCCTTGCTTACCAATTCCGGCGATACGGCTTCGTAAGCATTGTCGCTATACATCAACGCCTTGCCGTTTCGGTAATCCGACTGCGAATCCAGCAACCAGTTACGCCAGCGAACATCATCGACACCGGGCGCGTCGGCCGGCCACTTTAGGGCTATTGTCTGTACTTCGACAAAAGCGGGGGTCGGAGCAACCGAGAAACTGTACTCGCCACGGCGAAAAACCTTTTCTTCAAACTTCTCGTCTGCAAACGCAACGTTGCACATTAGCACCAGCGCGAAAACCCAGAACAATCTCGACATCAAATACTCCAAATGATTACTGCGCGCGCTTTATCAAAGCGGTGACTGCCGGCAATTCCTTGCCTTCACAAAACTCCAGAAAAGCACCGCCGCCGGTCGAGATATAACTGATACCCGCTTCAACGCCATATTTATCAACGGCAGCCAGGGTGTCGCCACCGCCGGCAATGGAGAATGCTTCCGAATCCGCGATGGCGTGTGCCAGCGCCTTGGTGCCATTCCCGAAGGCATCAAATTCAAACACGCCGACCGGACCATTCCAGATCACGCTGCCCGCCTTCTTGATTATCTCGGAATAGCGCGCGGCTGTTTGTGGCCCAATATCCAGAATCATGTCCTCAGGGCCCACTTCATCCACTTTTTTGATGGTGGCGGGAGCATCGGCAGCGAAATTCGGCGCCACCACCACATCGCTCGGGATCGGAATATCGGCACCGCGTGCCTTGGCGTCACTCATGATTTTTCTGGCGGTATCCAGCAAATCGTTTTCGCATAGCGACTTGCCAACACCATAACCCATCGCTGCAATAAAGGTATTGGCAATGCCGCCGCCAACGATCAACTGATCCACTTTGCCAACCAGACTCGAAAGCAATTCGAGCTTGGTCGATACTTTCGAACCGGCAACAATGGCAATCAGTGGACGTGCCGGATTCAACAAGGCTTTCGCCAAAGCATCGAGCTCCGCCATCAGCAAGGGGCCGCCTGCGGCGATTTTTGCCTGTGCGATAACGCCGTGAGTCGAAGCCTGTGCACGATGCGCGGTGCCGAAAGCATCCATCACGAAAACATCGCACAGTGCCGCGTATTTTTTCGACAGCGCCTCATCGTCTTTGGCTTCGCCGATATTCATGCGGCAGTTTTCCAGCAACACGACCTTGCCAGCTTCCACTTGCACGCCATCGAGCCAATCTTTTATCAGTGGCACATCAAAACCCAATAATTCGCTCAAGCGTTTTGCCACCGGCGCGAGTGAATCTTCTTCGGACCAGACACCTTCCTTCGGACGCCCCAGATGCGACATCAACATCAGCGCGGCGCCCTTTTCGAGCGCCAACTTTATGGTGGGCAATGCAGCAGTAATACGTTGATCGGACGTCACCTGACCGTCTTTGACCGGGACATTCAAATCCTCACGGATCAAAACGCGTTTACCCGCCAAATCCAGATCCGCCATTCGTAAAACCTGCATGCCATTTCTCCTGAGTCGTAGATCCTTATTTTCGCCTGTGCGGCAATATCCATCAAATTAACGGCAACTCGTGCGAAAATAAGCCCATGAATGCTCAAGCCAATCCACCACTGCCTACCCTGGAAGCCGACAGACTGCGCTTGCGACCGTATCTGGATTCGGACACAACGGCCTTGTTCGCCCTGTACGGCGACCCCAAGGTGACCCGGTATTGGTCGCACCCGGCTTGGACCGACCCGGCCCAGGCATATCTGTATTTGAGCTTGCGAAAAGACGAGCCGACCAACGCCGTGCATGCCTGGGCCGTCGCCGACAAGCAAACGAATGAATTGATCGGGGCACTGACATTTTTTTCGATCAGCGGGCCGCATGCCCGTGCCGAAGTTGGCTACTCGCTCTTGTCGCATCTGCAGGGAAAAGGTCTGGGCACCGAAGCTTTAAGCACGGCGTTGAAATACGGTTTTGAAATATTGAATCTTTATCGCATCGAAGCCGATGTTGATCCGCGCAATATCGGTTCGATAAAATTGCTGGAAAAACTGAACTTCAAACGAGAAGGTTTGCTGCGACAACGCTGGCGCGTCAATGGCGAAGTCTGCGACAGCGTTTTACTCGGCTTGCTGAAAGAAGATTACCAAGCCGCATGAAATTGAACCCTGCCGATGCCGAATTATTATCGCAGGCCGTTCATGCCTTGAAGAATGGCGAGGTCATCGGCTTGCCGACTGAAACCGTTTATGGTTTGGCAGCCGATGCGATGAATGTTTCGGCGGTAAGAAAAATTTTCGCACTGAAAGGTCGTCCGATCGATCATCCACTCATCGTGCATATCGCCGACAGTACCCAGCTTTCAAAATGGGCGATTGATATTCCCGAAGAAGCCTTTGTCCTGGCACAGCATTTCTGGCCCGGCCCGCTGACAATGATCCTTCGTAAACATTCATCCGTGCCCGATGAAGTGACCGGCGGCCAGAATACGGTGGGGCTACGCTGCCCGGCTCATCCGCTGGCATTGGTTTTATTGCAGCAACTCAATGGCGGCGTTGCGGCACCCTCTGCCAATCGTTTTGGCCGCATATCAGCAACAACGGCGCAACATGTCCGCAATGAATTCGGCGATGCCGTTCCGGTGGTGCTCGATGGCGGCGAATGTGAAGTGGGTATCGAAAGCACGATTATTGATTTGAGTTCCAAGCAACCGCGTTTGCTGAGACCCGGCATGATTTCGCAGGATGAAATCGAAAGCGTGATTGGCAGCATTGCATCGAATGCTAATCGTGAAAGCCCGCGGGTTTCGGGAAGTCTTGCCGCACACTACGCGCCACGCACGCCGATGCACATGTATGCACGTGATGACTTGCTTTCGGAATATGCCGATAAAATAAAACAGGGGCTGCATTGCGAAGTGTTATGCCTTGATTCCTTACCTGATGCCATCAATGGCTTGAGTTTGCAAAAGGAATATCATGCCTATGCCCACGGGCTTTATGCCGCGATGCGCGAGCTTGATGCCCGCAATGCCGATTTTCTGCTGATTGAAAAAACACCGCAAACATCGGAATGGCTGGCAGTGAATGACCGGCTCAATCGTGCATTGGTGGGTGCGGGTGTTGAAGAAATCGGATCGACTTGACCGTAGGGGCGCCTGCTTGCTGCGCCCGAAACGCATCCGATATTAAAAAAACACTTGCAACGCAATCGATGGCATTTGCCCTCCAGATCAGTGCGCAGCAAGCAGCGCCCCTACGTCGACCTCACACCAATCCGATCGCGTAATACACTGCAATCACCACAAATACTGCCAGCGTTTTAATGATCGTGATGGCGAAAATATCCTTGTAACTTTGACGATGCGTCAAACCGGTTACGGCAAGCAAGGTAATCACTGCACCGTTATGCGGCAGGGTGTCCATGCCTCCCGAGGCCATCGCAGCAACACGATGCAACACTTCCATTGAAATACCAGCCTCGTTCGCGTTGGCAATAAACGTATCGGCCATGGCTGCCAATGCAATGCTCATGCCGCCCGATGCCGAACCGGTAATGCCGGCCAATGCGGTAACCGTCACCGCTTCATTGACGAGTGGATTGGGTATCGATTTCAGTGCATTAGCCACTACCAAGAACCCGGGCAATGCCGCAATGACTGCACCAAAACCGTATTCCGATGCCGTATTCATTGATGCAAGTAGCGCACCGCCGATAGCTGGTTTGGTACTTTCGGCAAATTGATTCGCGATATTTTTCCACGCAAAAACCAATACGCAAAGAATGCCGATCAACAATGCGCCTTCGACAGCCCAGATCGCCGCTACTTTAGAGACTTCCTGTACCACCGGTGCCGGAGTACCGATCACTGCGGGAATAAACTCGTGCTGGGTTCCGTAGTGCTGCGGAATCAGAATTCCCAGTGCTTTATTCGCTACACCGACCAACACCAATGGGAACAACGCGATCAAAGGATGCGCCAGTTTCTCGCCGGAAAACGCAGCCGGTTCGTTGAGTAATTGATCGCCATAGCCCTCGCCTGCTTCCAAGGCAACGCGGCGACGCCATTCCAGATAACTCATTCCTAGCGCAAGAATAAAAATGCCGCCAATCACGCCAAGCCAGGGTGCGGCCCAGGCATTGGTACCGAAAAACGATGCCGGAATAATGTTTTGAATTTGCGGTGTACCCGGCAACGAGTCCATCGTAAAAGTAAAAGCGCCAAGAGCAATGGTGCCGGGGATAAGGCGTTTGGGAATATCACTCTGGCGAAACAGTTCGGCGGCAAACGGATACACCGCGAATACGACAACGAAAAGGGAAACACCACCATAAGTCAGCAATGCGCACACCGTGACAATCGACAACATTGCCCGCTTTGCGCCAAGCAACTTGATTGTGGCGATGACAATCGATTTTGAAAACCCGGAAATTTCGATCAGCTTGCCAAAAATGGCGCCGAGCAAAAATACCGGGAAATATAATTTCAGAAACCCGACCATCTTTTCCATGAACAGGCCGGTAAACATCGGCGCCACTAGAGTCGGGTCGGTCAGCAGAACGGCGCCGAGTGCGGCAATCGGTGCAAAAATAATCACGCTGTAACCGCGATACGCGACCAGCATAAGAAAGCACAATGCGGCCAGCACAATGAGAAATGCCATAAATCAAACCCGTGGATATAAGGCTGGCAGTCTAGGCACTGCTTACACTCGCGGCCCACTGTACTAAGGTACAAGTGTTGCCAGGACACATCGCGCCTAGTCTGCACGACATTCGGCATTCCGCCGTGTTTCGCATACGCTTTGCAGAAAAGGGGAGATAAATGAATCGCAATCGATTGAGTCTGGCCATCGGCCTTACCTTGTTCGTGGGTGCCGCACAGGCGCAGAACGCCGCTACAGAGGGAACACCGGCATCGAAAAAATCCGAGACCACGCTGGAAGCCGTGACCGTGACCGCGCGTCGTCGCGAGGAAACCTTGCAGGATGTTCCGGTTGCCGTAACGGCTTTCACGCCGGAAGCTATCGATAAACTCAACGTACGCGATATCGGAGATCTGGATGCACTGGTTCCCAATCTCACGATTTACGCCGCTCGCGGCTCCAACAGCACGATCACGGCCTACATCCGCGGCGTTGGACAATCGGACCCACTCTGGGGTGTTGATCCCGGCGTAGGCCTGTATCTGGATGACGTTTATATCGCCCGTCCACAAGGCGGCCTGCTTGATGTATTCGATGTCGGCCGTATTGAAGTATTGCGAGGCCCGCAAGGAACCTTGTATGGCAAAAATACCATCGGTGGTGCTATCAAATATGTGTCACGCAATTTGCCGCAGGAAACCGAAGGCTTTGCGGAAATTACCGTCGGTAATTTCAATGAACTGGATTTCAAGGGCGCGATTGGCGGCTCGGTCGGCGACAGTGTTCGCATGCGACTCGCGGCTGCCAGCCTGAATCGTGATGGCTTTGGCGAAAATGTCGTGAGCGGAGAAGATGTCAGCGACAAGGATATTCAGGCACTACGCTATACCGTCGGTTATTTCGGTGAAGACGACCGCTTCAATCTGCGTTTTAGCGTTGATTACACGAAAGACGACTCGGGCGTACGCGGCGCACAAATGCTGACGACCAATTTCCGTGATCCGGCGAGCCCGGATTCTGCGCCTTTGCCCGGACGTTACGATGTTCGCAACGGCATGCCCAACGTCAATGAAACAACACTCAATGGCTCTGCGTTGACGGCGACCTGGAAACCGAACGATAACTGGACATTGAAATCAACCACGGCTTATCGCGAGTCCGACACGACAACCTATATCGATTTCGATACCCTGCAGGCACAACTCACCGACGTAAAAGCGTTTTACAACGACGAGCAATTAAGCCAGGAATTTCAGGCTGCATACGATGCGGCAGGCAAGAGCCACGGGGTATTCGGGCTTTACTGGTTCAAGGGCAGAGCGGGTGGTCTGGTACAGAATATCTTCCTCAAGGGTGCCGACATTCCTCCGTTCTTCCCCAATCCACCTGGTCCGGGCTTCGCCGGCCAGTACGGTGATACCCGCGGCGATGTCGATACCAAAAGCATCGCGTTTTACGGTGACTGGATTTACGATCTGACCGAAAAATTAAGTCTCAGCGGCGGTCTGCGTTGGACCAAGGAAGAAAAACACGCAAACGTGCTCAACCGTAGTTACGCCAACGATACTTTCAGCGTGCCGACCGGCACGGTAGCGTTCGACAAATCGAAAACTTTTACCAATCTGTCGCCAAAAGTGTCGCTTGATTACAAAGTCACCGACAACACCCTGCTGTATGGCTTGTTCGCACGCGGCTTCAAATCCGGTGGCTACAATATTCGCGCCAGCGTGTTGCCAAACTCGCAGGAACCCTACAACGATGAACAAGTCGATAGCCTGGAAATCGGCAGCAAAATGTCTTTCCTTGATCAACGCATGTTTTTGAATCTGGCCTACTTCCACAACAAATATAAAGATATCCAGTTGTCGGTATTTACCACCTGTGTGGTTGGCGGCGTGCCTACTTTCTGCGCCGACTTCACCAATGCAGGACAAGGCACGGTGTCGGGCGCCGAACTCGAATTGCAATTACGTCCGAACGAAAATTGGTTTATCAGCGGTAATCTTGCGGTACTCGATGCCAAGTTCGACGAGTTCATATTCAAGGGCGTCAACATTGCCGATCAACAGGAATTCACCAATGCACCGGAATTGTCCGGCGCAGTCAATGTTGAATACATTCAGCCACTGGCCAACGGAGGCAATTTGAGTTTCCGTGTCGGTTACAGCTATCAAAGTGAAGTCACTGCCACGACGGAAATCGTGCATGACCCCGTCACCCTGGCCGTTACCAACCCGATTCACCAGGACGGTTACGGATTGCTCAGTGCCGGTATTCGCTGGAAGACAGCCAGCGATTGGACCTTCTCCTTACAGGGCAGCAATCTGGCCGATAAACATTATCTGACCACGGGTTACGTTATTCCATCTACCGGTGTGCGCACGGGTTTTTATGGCAATCCTCGCCAGGTTACCTTGTCGGCACGTTACGAATTCTGATATCGACTTTCATTGTTGCAACATACGGGCCGCTATGCGGCCCGTATGCATATCGCGCAGGAAATTCGTAAATTGTGCTCGACCGGGAAGTTCTTGTTGGCACTGTTGTATTCTGGCAATGGTTTTTCGATGTCGTACAAGGATAGATGCAGTGAGAATTTCGCGGTGAAAAAATGCTGACCGATGCCTTGGTCATAATCGCTGGCCTGCTCTGGTTGGGCTTGTTATTCGGCACGGCGCTATGGGCAGAAAAAAAACCAGCGCTGCTTGCATCACGCTGGCCCTGGGTCTATAGCCTGTCACTCGCCGTGTATTGCACCTCCTGGACGTTCTACGGCACCGTGACCCAGGCACAGCGATCGGGCTGGCCAATACCACCTACATTCATCGGCAGCATTCTGCTTTATGCTTTTGCGTTTCCGGTGCTGCTGAAATTATTTGCGCTGGCACGCGAACATAATTCAACTTCGCTGGCTGACTTGATTGCCACCAGGCTCGGAAGAAATTCATGGTTGGCAGCGGCAGTCACTTTCGTTGCCGTCATCGGCATGGTTCCCTACATCGCCTTGCAGTTAAAAGCCGTCGCGATGAGTTATGGCATGCTCACTCGCGCATCGGAACTCACTCCGCCGCCCTGGCAAGACAGTGCGCTCTATGTTGCCTTGGCGATGGCTCTTTTCGCGATGTTGTTCGGCACACGCCGTGCCTCAGCCGCTGAACATAATCGCGGCCTTGTGTTGGCGATGGCGCTGGAGTCTTTATTGAAACTTGGCGCCATGCTCGCGCTCGGTGCATTCGTCTGGTTTGGACTTGACCTACCCTCGGTATCGGCACCAGCCCACAACCCCGAAGGTTCAAGTGGTTTTCCGGCACTGATCGGACTGGGCGCATTGGCCATGTTTACTTTGCCGCATCAATTCCATGTCGGCGTGGTGGAATGTCGCGATCAATCACAATTGCGAACTGCACGCTGGTTGTTTCCGCTCTACATGTTGTTGATCGCATTGCCGATCCTGCCACTCGCGCGTGCCGGTGATGCCTTGCTGGCGCCGCAAGGTGTGCCTTCGGATTTGTATGTACTGGCATTGCCTTTGTCACAAGGCAATGACGCACTGGCTTTGTTTGCATTTCTCGGCGGGCTGAGCGCAGCAACTGGCATGGTGATAATTTCAACGCTGGCATTAAGCGTCATGATTGGCAATCACTGGTTGACGCCATTATTGGTGCGCAGTGCATGGACACCACGTGCCAGTGGTGACTTGCGTGGTGCCGTTTTGATGCAACGACGTGTCGGTATTGTGGCCGTCGTGTTGTTGGCATGGGCGTATAGCCGCGCCATTGTCGGTAGTGATGCGCTCGCTGATATCGGTGCGGTATCTTTTTCCGCTCTTGCAACGCTAGCACCCGCTTTGGGATTTGCTATATGGCGTCCGCAAACACCACCACGCGCAGTCTTGATTGGACTGCTAGCCGCAGTTTTGATCTGGGCCTGGGCATTATTGGTACCGGCATTGGTAGAAGCCTCCGGACCCGTTGCATGGTTACAACAAGGACCCTTCGGCTGGCGTTGGTTAGCGCCTGATCAACTCATGGGCTTGCAAGATTGGTCGCGGCTAGGGCGCGCAGTCGTGTTGAGTTTGTTTACCGGCACCGCAATGACTTTCTTTGCGGCTTCATGGCTGTCGCCGGAACCCGCCATTACCCATAGCGGAGAGCTATCCAGATCGGCTTTACGCGAAGTGGCCTTGCGTTTTCTGCCGGGAGCGAAAGTACACACCATATTGCATGCATCGGCAGAGGAAAATCCTACGCTGGCACAATTGGAACAACGCATTGAACGTGAGCTGGCGGCCGTCGTGGGCGCAGCTTCTGCGCGTTTGTTATTGAATGCAGCACGGCGCGAACAAGGCCAGGATCTCGATACTGTCGCCACCATTGTCGGTGAAGCTTCTCAGGCTTTGCGTTTCAATCAACGCGTACTCGAGGCCGCGCTGCAAAACATGTCGCAAGGTATCAGTGTGGTCGATGCCGAATTGCGTTTGGTTGCCTGGAATCGCCGCTACACTGAATTGTTCGATTATCCGGAAAATCTATTGCGTGTCGGCGTACCGATTGCCGAATTGGTGTCGCACAATATTGGCAAGGGACTGGTGGGTGATGGCAATACCCATGCCGAAGTTGCGAAGCGCATCGCTCACATGATGGCCGGAACACCGTATGTCGCGGAACGCCGTTTCGGCGACAGCGTGGTGGAAATTCGCGGCAATCCGATGCCGGGCGGCGGCTTCGTTGCTACCTTTACCGACGTTACCGATTACCGTCATGCCGAAACCGAACTCAAGCGCGTGGCCGAAACACTGGAGCAACGTGTTGCCGAACGCACTGCGCAATTGGCGGGTGCGAAAGGCGAAGCAGAGCGTGCTAATCGTGCCAAGTCGCGTTTTCTTGCGGCGGTTAGTCATGATCTTGCACAGCCGCTAAATGCTGCCCATTTGTTTACCCATGCCTTGTCGCAAAGACTACAACATGAGCAGTATCGCGGTGATGTGGGCAATATTGATGGTGCATTGAACTCAGCTGAAAGTCTGCTCGCCGGTTTGATGGATATTTCCCGACTCGATGCCGGCGGTATGGCGCCGAAGATTCAACCCTTCTGCGTGAACGATGTACTACAACACCTCGCTGCCGAATTTCGCGTGCTGGCCGAAGACAAGAACTTGCAATTGCATTGTGTGCCATCAAACGCCTGGGTTCGCAGCGATCCACAATTGCTGCGCCGCGTACTGCAAAATTTTCTGGCCAATGCCGTGCGTTACACCGCGCAAGGTCGCGTATTGCTGGGCTGTCGTCGTGATGGTGCTAGCTTGCGAATCGAAGTATGGGATACCGGCCCCGGGATAGCCGAAAAAGATCAGACATTGATCTTCGAAGAATTTCGGCGCTTGAGTCATGGCGGCCAGGGCTTAGGGCTGGGCTTGTCGATTGCGGAGCGAATCTCGCATTTGCTCGGCCATAAAATTTCCCTGCGTTCGCGGGTTGGTCACGGCACCGTGTTTGCACTTGATGTGCCGCATATCGCTGCACAACTCACGCTCGCCGAACCTGCACTCATTAGCGGCCCTGAAGCTCCGCATAGCCGAGTATTGGTGGTCGATAATGATCCGGATGTCTTGCGTGCCATGCAGGTATTGCTCAGTGGCTGGCGCTGCGAAGTATTGGCGGCACGCACTGCTGATGAAGCCGAGCTGCTGGTGCAAACTTCAGCACCTGATTTAATGCTGCTCGATTACCATCTGGATGCCAATTTAACCGGCTTGCAACTACGGCAAAGATTGACCGCACGAATTGGTGAGCGACCAACGGTAGTGATTACTGCCGATCACAGCGAAGCTGTTCGTCACGCCGTGGCCGCCAGCGGGTGTCAGCTTTTGCACAAGCCCCTGAAGCCGCTGGCATTGAAATCGGTGATGGCAAGATTACTGTCAGCAAACGAAGCTTGAATCATTTACAAAACTTCCGTCATCCCCGTCTGTATAAACTTCCGTCATCCCCGAATGCTCTTGTCGGGGACCCAGCGACTTTTAGCATCTAAAACAACGCCACTAGGCCCCCGCCTGCGCGGGGACGACGGCATTAATTCGAGCTTTCATGGGTCTGGCTTTCCACATGATGGCTCGGATCACTCAGCTCGAGCGTACGTAATAAAACTCCGGCTTGCGTACGATTTCGCACACCGAGTTTTTCGAAAATCGCCGTCATATGCGCTTTCACGGTGCGCTCCTGAATACCAAGATCATCGGCAATCTGCTTGTTCAAGCGACCATTCGCTACATGCACCAAGACCTTGAACTGCTGCGGGCTCAGGGATGCAAGTCGTGCGGCATTCGCACTATCACTTGCATCGGCTTTCGTATTCGATACGGCATCGCGCAATGTCGGCGGCAACCATTGTTCGCAGGCAAGCACGGCAGAAATACCTGCCTGCAACTCGGCAAGATCGGCACGCTTGGTCATGTAACCGGCAGCGCCGTAAGCCAATGCACGTCGAACCGTATGCGGGTCGTCATGCGCGGAAATCATTACCACGGCTACACCTGGATATTCGGCACGCAGCGACACCAACCCCATGAGCCCGTGACTACCTGGCATATGCAGATCGAGCAAGACCAGGTCGGTATTCGGATGCAGGGAAAGCAGATTTCGCACAGCATCAAGATCATCGGCTTCATCCAGCACAGCATCGGGGACAACGCCACGCACTGCCTGCATAAGTGCTTGCCGGTACAAGGGGTGATCATCGGCGATAAGAAGTCGGGTCATCGTGTGATGTTATGACATCTATGGAAAAATATTTCGCGAATGGATCAAGAATTCGTTTATTGCGATGTCCAACCACCGTCGACAGGTATCGCAGCACCGGTCAGGTTATGTGCGGCCGGGCGGCATAACCATAGCACCAGCTCGGCAATTTCTTCCGGCAAGGACATGCGTCCGCTAGGTTGTTTTTCCCGCAACAATTCACG
>JBOHYH010000300.1:0-4414 GCA_050737775.1 Arenimonas sp. | reverse complement strand
AGTTGACTTGGTGGCACCGGATGGCAGCTTGTACAACATCCACAACCGCACGGGTGCTGGTACGGACAACATCAACAAAACAGTAACGCTCAATACTTCGACTGAAGCATTGAACGGTATCTGGAAGCTGCGTGTGAATGATAATGCCGCTGGCGACACCGGCTACATCAACAGCTGGTCGGTTACCTTCTGATACAAATGCTGATTGTTTTACTCAAACCCCGGCTCAGGCCGGGGTTTTTTTATGGTCTATGAAAAATCATTGCAGCGCGGAATAGCTGAAATCACGAAAATTTGATTTTTTTTTGAAAAAAAACTGCGCATCACGAAAAAATAAAATTCGTATATTTAAAAAATAATATAAAAGTGTAGCGATTTACACTTCACAGGTTATGAATGTGTAAAAAAAATCAAACGAAATTCCTACGGTTATGACTATGCTGCGACGCAGCGTGACCCGTGATCTGCGTCACGTTAGGTTTCGTATCGCGTGGTGTTTCTGTGATGGAGCGCACGTCTTTCGGGCACAAAATCTATTTCACCTGTTGATAGCGAAGCTGGAACTGCGCAGATAGGGGTCGAACGTTTGTGAGGGGATCGAAATGAAGTTGGCAAAGTAATGAATGCCGCGAAGGCGGATGTCTTTCAACTATTTTCGGGGATAAAAATCGTGATTATCAAAAAAAATGTTCTAGTCATGGCGACAGCCATGGCACTAGGGGCAACAGCTCATGCCAATGCAGCTGATTTGCGTTTTTCAAAGCAGCCCGTGCAAGGCCAGTACATTGTTGTACTGAAAGAAAATGTTGCCGCGCTTTCCAATGAAAGATCCGCTGCGCCACGTGTTTCGGAGCTGGCCGGTCGTATGGCAACACTGCACGGCATGAAGGTCACCAGGAGCTTTAACCATGCCTTGCGAGGTTTCGTGGTGACGGCCAACGACAAGGCTCTTGCGCGTTTGTTGATGGATGATCGCGTTGCCTATGTTGAAGAAGATGGTTATATGCATGCCAGCGTTACGCAAACGGGTGCGACCTGGGGCATTGATCGTGTTGATCAACGCGCGCTCCCACTCGATAGTTCCTATACCTACAACACCAATGCTGCCGGTGTGCATGCCTACATCATCGATACAGGCGTTCTCGGTACACATACACAGTTCACCGGTCGCATGGGGAATGGCTACACCGCGATAACTGACGCAAACGGTACTACTGATTGCAACGGTCACGGCACCCATGTCGCCGGTACCGTAGGCGGCACTACTTACGGCATTGCAAAAGGCGTCACGATACATCCTGTTCGCGTTTTGGGGTGCACCGGTTCCGGTACGAATTCAGGCGTCATCGCCGGTATGGATTGGGTAACTGCGAATCATGTCAAACCCGCAGTAGCCAATATGAGTCTGGGTGGCGGTGCTTCTACCGCAACTGACGATGCGGTTGCCCGCATGACGGCTGCCGGTGTTGTTGTAGCGGTTGCCGCAGGAAATGATAACGGTAATGCATGCAGCTACTCGCCGGCACGTGCGGCGTCTGCAATTACCGTAGGTTCAACCACCAATACGGATGCTCGTTCGAGCTTTTCAAATTATGGTACCTGTCTTGATATTTACGCACCGGGTTCCAATATTCTTTCATCTTGGTATACAAGCACATCTGCCACTAACACCATCAGCGGTACATCGATGGCATCCCCGCATGTTGCAGGTGCTGCAGCGCTTTATTTGGCTGACAATCCTACCGCCACACCAGCGCAAGTGACATCTGCGCTTTCAGCATCAGCAACCAACGGTGTAGTCAGCGATGCAAAAACGGGCTCGCCCAACAAGTTGCTTTACACATTGGGTGGCAGTGGTGGTAACGCAGCGCCAACAGCCAATTTCAGTTCCAGTACAAGCGGCTTGACGGTAACTTTCACTGATGGTTCCAGTGACAGTGATGGCACCATCGCTTCGCGAAGCTGGAATTTTGGTGACAGCACCACATCGACAGCGACCAATCCGAGCAAAACTTATTCCGCTGCGGGTGCTTACAGCGTAAGCCTCACGGTGACCGATAACGGTGGCGCCACCAATACGGTGACAAAATCAGTGACGGTGGGTAGCTCGGGCGGCACTGAGTTGATCAATGGCATTGCCAAGACTGGCCTTGCGGCCGCGACTGGTGCGTCGTTGAACTTCACGATGAATATCCCGACCGATACACCGATATCCAACTTGAAGTTTGTGACTACCGGCGGCACCGGCGATCTGGATATGTACGTCAAATACGGGAGTGCTCCTACCGATACCGTCTACGATTGCCGTCCTTATGCTGCGGGCAATGAAGAAACCTGCAACATTGCGACAGCTCAAGCCGGTACATACTACGTGCGTTTGAAAGGCTATTCGGCATTCTCGGGTGCCAGTTTGACCGGTAGTTATACCGCCGGTGGTGGCGGACAAACCTACACCAACACGACTGACTACACGATTGGCGATAACACGACAGTGGATAGTCCGGTCACTGTTTCTGGTCGTACCGGCAATGCACCGAGCAATGCCTCGGTTACTGTGGCAATTGTGCATACCTATCAAGGTGATCTGAAAGTGGATTTGGTCGCTCCGGATGGTAGCTTGTACAACATCCACAATCGCACCGGTGCCGGTACCGACAACATCAACAAGACCGTGAGTCTGAATTTGTCTACGGAAGCCTTGAACGGTGTTTGGAAATTGCGTGTGAATGACAACGCGGCAGGTGATACGGGCTATATCAACAGCTGGTCAGTCACGTTCTAATGCAACATAAAACTGGAAGCACTCAAACCCCGGCTTATGCCGGGGTTTTTTTATACATTCCCCAGGCACGAAAAAATAAAATGATCCACGACTAAATGCAAAAATTTCCATTGGGTGTGGTTTTTAAAATCGCGCATAAGCATATGAACAAATTTTTTACATTCGTTTATTGAGTATAAAAATGATGTGTTATCCACCCCATTGCGTGGACGATCGTCAATAAAATTCAACGAAAAATTGATTGTTTCGTTTATGTTGCAGTGCAGCGTGACCTGTGAACTGGGTCACGTTAGGTTCCGTGTCACGTGATGTTACATGTGATGCAGTTCACGTCGTCCGGGCACGAAAGCTCTACCACCTCTCTCGATCGAGGCCAATGCTTCGCAGTAGAGAGTGTGTGTTTGGGGGTGGGGGCCGGAATGAAGTTGGGCAAGTAATGAATGCCGCGCGAGCGGATGACTTTCAACTTTTTCGGGGATACAAATACGTGATTATCAAAAATATCAATTCGCTTCGTCGTAATGCACTCGTAGTTGCAACGACGCTTGCGTTAAGCACTTCTGCAGTTATGGCAGCAGGCAATGCGCAACAAGCTCCGCGCGTCCTGTTGGGTGCATTGCAATCGGACACACAGTTTGACCGCTTCATCGTCAAATATCGTGCCGGTACACCAGAAGCAGCCAATGTTACTAACGTACAAAAAACTTTAAATGATGCATCCGTCCGTGCTCACCAATTGATTCAATCCGCACGCGTGCAAAGCGGCGTGAAATCCAAATCAGCAAAACCACTGGCAATGGCTCACTTCCGTCGCATGACGCAAGGTGCTGATGTCATCACCGCATCTGAAAAACTTGATCGCGCCGGTGCGACGATTTTGATGCGTCAGATTGCAGCAAATCCGAATGTGGAATATGTCGAAGTCGATCGTCGTAACCGCGCGTTCCTGACACCCAATGACACCAATTACAGCCAACAATGGGGTTTCCAGGGCGGTAATGGTGGTATCAAGGCAAATGAAGCTTGGGATATCAACACCGGTACAGGTTCCGTGGTTGCCGTGCTCGATACCGGTATCACGACCCATAGTGATTTGAGTGCCAATGTATTGCCTGGCTACGATTTCATTATTGATACAGCGGTTTCCAACGACGGTGACGCCCGTGATTCCAATCCGGCCGATCCAGGTGACTGGACCACTGCCGGTGCTTGCTACTCGGGTTCACCTGCTTCAAGTTCAAGCTGGCATGGTACTCACGTCGCAGGCACAGTCGCTGCTTTGACCAATAATGCCAAAGGTGTTGCCGGTACTGCTTTCAATGCGAAAGTGGTTCCAGTTCGCGTGCTCGGTACTTGCGGTGGTTACGACTCGGATATTGCTGATGCGATGATTTGGGCTTCAGGCGGCACCGTTAGCGGCGTGCCTGCAAACGCAAATCCTGCAGATGCCATCAACCTCAGCCTCGGTGGTTCCGGTGCCTGCGGTGCAACAACTCAAGCCGCGATTAATACTGCAGTGGCGAATGGCACTACGCTTGCCATTGCTGCCGGTAATGACAATGCCAACGTATCGGGTTCATCGCCGGCTAACTGTGCGAATGTAGTCGCCGTGGGTTCGATTACCAGTACCGG
>JBOHYH010000299.1:0-15865 GCA_050737775.1 Arenimonas sp. | reverse complement strand
GCAGGCCATCGGGGTGCCTCTATGGGGCCCGAAGCATTGCGGGTAGCTGGTCTGGAATCAGCCTTGCGCGAGCGTGGTTTTGACGTCATCGATTCGGGCAATCTGAGCGGCCCGGTCAACCCATGGTTGCCGCCAGTCGATGGTTATCGTCATCTTGATGAAGTCGTGGCCTGGAATCGCAGCGTCATGCTGGCGATGGCTGCGGCGCTCGATAAAAAACAATTACCCATCTTGCTTGGTGGTGATCATTGCCTTGGTATTGGTAGCATCACTGCGGTTGCAAATTATTGCCGTGCACAAGGAAAAAAACTGCGTGTGATCTGGCTGGACGCCCATGCTGATTTCAACACCCATGAAGTCACGCCATCGGGTAACGTGCATGGCATGCCGGTTTCATGCTTGTGTGGTTTGGGTCCGCAAGCATTGACGCATCTTGGTGGATTCAGTCCTGCCATGAATGCGGAGGATATTCGTCAAATCGGTATTCGCTCGGTCGATGCCGGCGAGAAAAAACTGGTTAAGGAATATGGTCTCGATATTTACGATATGCGATATATCGATGAGATCGGTATCAAGCGTGCACTGGAAGAAGCGCTGGAAGATATCGACGACAACACGCATGTGCATGTCAGTTTCGATGTCGATTTTCTGGATCCCGCCATCGCCCCCGGTGTTGGTACCACCGTGCCCGGCGGCCCGAATTATCGTGAAGCGCAACTGGTCATGGAAATGATTGCCGATACCGGCAAGCTGGGCTCGCTGGATATTGTTGAATTGAATCCGGCCTTTGACGAACATAACAAGACCGCACAATTGGCGGTGGACTTGGTCGAAAGTCTGTTTGGCAAATCGACCTTGATGCGCGATTGATGAATATCTGTCCGGGCGTTCGCAGCATTTGAGACCCGTCCATTTTATTGTTTCAACACACGAAGGATAACTTTATGAAAAACACCAAGCTTGTTTTACTGGGTCTGATTATTGCGTCGGCATTTACCCTGAGTGCTTGCAATACTGTTGAAGGCGTGGGCAAGGATGTCAAGAAAGTCGGCGACAAAATCGAAAAAGCCGGTGAAAAAAAATAAATCTCTCCACTGGGGTGAATGTTGATGACTATTGAAGCGGGCTTTATAAAACCCGTCGTTGATGCAATTTTGGGCCTGGTAAAAAAAGGCTCGAATGTAAAATTGCAGCACGATGCAGCCAAGGCAATACGCGAAGCTATTCGTGAATTATTATTGGCCGACCCCAATGAAAATGCGGTAGAAGCCAAAATCGCCATTGCCAAGGCGGCCGGTCTGATTTCACAGGATGTTTTACTGGCGGACGAAATGCTGGAAAAAGTGAAGTCCAGCAAGAAGAAAATGCCTTCAAAGGCATCGACCAAGAAATCGACCACCAAAACCGCGGTCAAAAAAGAAACAAAAATACCCGTAAAGAAAACGATTAAAAAACCGGACGCTAAATAATGGAAAAAGGCCGCTGGATCAGCGGCCTTTTTCATTTTCATATCAGGGCCTAGTTGCGATAAGGGTCGGGAACAAAACCGATCGGGAAGGCATCAGGACCATTATTGCGATCACGACGACGGTAGTCACGGATAATGCCGCGATCCACAAGGGCTTCGTAGGAATCATAGAAAATCTTGCTGACCTGATTCGGGTAGCTGCTCTCGCGTTCAAATGTGGTTTGCCGAGCGGGATCGTAACGACGTTCGCCATGGCCAGTGCCCAATTCCTGGCGCGATTCCGATTCGGCAGCCGAGCTGCGTGATTTCATGGCAGACGAAGGTGCTGCGGCATCTGCGGCGGCGCCGGCTTGATTGCGTTCGCTGGATTTCGACGCATAACGATCATCACGGTAGCCATAGTCTTCTTCGTAATTATTGTAAGTCTGATAACTGCGCTCACGAAAAACGGCAACTCCAATGACGCCGACATTATCCGGACGACCGGTACGTGCGGCATAACTATCGGGTAAGTCGGTAAAGCGGAATTGCGCGACATCCTGCATGCTTTTGCGCCATCCGCGAATTTCCATGCGCTGATACGGGGCGAGCACGTAACCGGTCTGAGAGGCGCTAGCGGTCTGGCCACTAATTGCATTTACGCCATCGACAGAAAGCACTGCCAGCACGCGTGCACCCGTCTGATTTTGCAGTACGACGGAATAGCGATGGCCAGGGCGGCCGGCGACATAGGTTTGATTGCGGTCGAAATAGCTTTCCAGCGTGCTGTAGCGATCCATATCGCGGATCTGGACATCCACCAGGTGCTCGTTGCCTTTGGCGGAGCAGGCGGGCAGGGTAAACATGGCAGTTGCGGCGACCAGGGCGGATAACAAGCGTTTCATAGGGCACTCCTTTGTTGTGTTCCCATCTAAACGTGCCGAGCTTGAATGTGGGGTTTATGCTCAGACCGGTTAAA
Source organism: Arenimonas sp. (assembly GCA_050737775.1). Taxonomy (GTDB): domain Bacteria; phylum Pseudomonadota; class Gammaproteobacteria; order Xanthomonadales; family Xanthomonadaceae; genus Arenimonas. The sequence goes on along the minus strand of JBOHYH010000299.1, from coordinate 13,439 downwards.
CTAGGCATGTTTAATCAGGGTTTATTTAAGTCTTTATGCCAACTCGCGTTCTTACTGGAATTACCACCTCGGGCACGCCGCATTTGGGCAATTACGCAGGCGCCATTCGCCCGGCGATTGCTGCCAGCCTGAAGCCCGATACCGAAAGTTTTTATTTTCTGGCCGATTATCATTCACTGATAAAAATTGCCGATCCTGTGCGCGTGCAACGTTCAACCCTGGAGATTGCCGCCACCTGGCTGGCGGCGGGGTTGAACCCCGACAAGGTCTGGTTTTATAGGCAATCGGATATTCCGCAAATTCCGGAACTGACCTGGTTGCTCACCTGTGTTGCTGGCAAGGGTTTGCTTAACCGCGCACATGCCTACAAGGCCGCGGTCGATATCAATACGGCGAAGCAGGAAGACGAAGATGCCGGTATTACGGCAGGTTTATTCATGTATCCGGTTCTGATGGCGGCCGATATCGTTGTGTTCGGTGCCAACAAAGTGCCAGTCGGCCGTGACCAGATTCAGCATATCGAAATGGCGCGTGATTTCGCCGCGCGTTTCAATCATTTGTATGGTGAGCATCTGGTCTTGCCGGAAGCGGTGATTGAAGAATCCGTCGCGACCTTGCCCGGTCTTGATGGCCGCAAGATGAGCAAAAGTTACGACAACACGATTCCATTATTTGCCAGCAAGGTCGAATTGAAAAAATTGATCGCCGGCATCGTGACCGATTCGCGTTTGCCCGGCGAGCCCAAAGACCCCGATAACTCGCATTTATTTAGCTTGTATCAGGCATTTTCTTCCCTTGAACAAAGTGCGTCTTTTCGCCAGGCATTGATGGATGGTTTGTCATGGGGCGAAGCCAAGCAGGCACTACTCGACACCATTGATACCGAAGTCGCCCCAATGCGGGAAAAATACGAAGCCTTGATGGCGAAGCCGGAATTGATCGAGCAACAGTTGCAGGCGGGTGCCGAAAAGGCGCGTGCGATTGCTGCCCCCTTGTTGAAGGAATTGCGTTATGCGGTGGGATTGAGAAATCTTGGTGATACCGCATCAAAAGAAAAATCCGTGGTAGCGAAAAAAGCGTTGCCGGTGTTCAAACAGTATCGCGAGAATGATGGGAAATTCTATTTCAAGTTCTTGAATGCCCACGGTGACCTACTATTGCAAAGCCATGCCTTCGAGACCCCTAAAGATGCCGGAAAATACATTGCCGATTTGAAGGCGGGTGTGCTCGCACTGTCTGATTTGAAGGCCATCCTTGATATTCATGACGCTGTACGAGCTGATGAAATACAGGCGGCACTGGAAGAACTTCGAGCAGCGGCAGACGAGAAACACTGATGGCAAATCTGGCCCTGGTTTTATTTGCGCCCTGGTTTGCAATACTGACTTGGTGCTATTGGAAGTTTCCGAAAACGCATGTCGTGAATGCATCACGGCGTCGCTTTGATGTGGTTGCGATAGTGGTTGCTTTGATCACTAGTGGATTGGCCATGCGCTGGGCCTATTCGTTTGATTGGAGTGATGCAGGCCCGCTATGGCCGCAAGTAGTGGCCACCTTGTCGGCCTACAAGGCTTTTTTGATCGTGATGATTTTCGCATTCTGGATTCGCGCGAAGAAATTCAAAATTTAAAATAAACCGTAGGGGCGCTTGCTTGCTGCGCCCAGAATTTATCCGATAGCCTTGACGCAGCGAATACAGAGCGGGCGCAGCAAGCAAAGAGCGGGCGCAGCAAGCAGGCGCCCCTACGATTATCGCGCGCGCTGCAAATCGTCCAGCAAAGCACGCAAGAAGCGTGCAGCTTCGCCACCGGTGCAGGCGCGGTGATCGAAGGTCAGCGATATCGGCATGATGCGATGGGTTTCTACACCACCGAGCACTGGCACCAATTCGTGGAATAAACGTCCGGCGCCCACAATGCACACGCAGGGCGGTGTTACTACTGGTGTTGCATACTTGCCGGCGAACACGCCAAAGTTCGATAGCACGATGGTGAAGTCGCGTAATTCTTCCGGTGGAATGCTGCGTGTTTTAACTAATTCACGAATGCGATTGATGGCCTTGCGGGCATCCTGTGCATTCATGTTTTCGCAATTACGCAATGCCGGTACAAACAGGCCATCATCGGTATCCACGGCAATGCCGATATCGACTTTTGAATGGCGACGCAGGGTGCCTTCCTTGCCATTGAACCAGGAGTTCAAGGCAGGAACGGCTTGAGATGCAACGACCAGGGCGCGAATCAAACGCACGGTAATATCTTCGCCACGATCCCAGGCATGAATGTCGGCATCGTCCATCAAGGTCGTCGGCACGACTTGTGCGTGCGCATCGCTCATCACGCGAATCATATTGCGGCGAACGCCGCGAATCGGTTGGTCGACATCCATCGGGCTGTCGGCTTTGACTACTGGGGGTGAAGGCGCTCGTGCTGGTGTCGCGATAGGCGATGAATCATTGCCAAATAATGAAGCGGTTGCTGGCGTGGTGGGTGTCGCTGGTTTTACAGCAACAGCTTGCGGCCTGGCAGTACCGTTAGCAGCAGCATTTTTCACGTCATTCATCGTGACAACGCCATCGGCACCGGTTGCAATTACGCGCGCAAGATCAACGCCCAGTTTTTTGGCCAATGCACGCACGGCAGGCACAGCTTTGACGCCGCCAATGGCAATGGTTTGTTCCGTGCGAATGGCATCACTGCTTTGCATAGCACCCACCACGGTTCCGGCATCGGCTGATTTCGGTACTTCTTCGGTAGGCGCTACGACAGTCGTTGGAATAGCGGAGTTAGCTTGCGGAAGTTCAGTGTGGGCAGCATGTGCTTGTGCGCCATGGGCATGCCCGGTGTCCTGAGCTTCGGCACGTTGCGGCATGCTCATGTCCATTTCAAATTCCACCAGCATCGCACCGGTGTTGATGATGTCGCCCGGACCACCAGCGAGCTTCAAAATTTTTCCTGAAACCGGCGATGGAAGTTCAACCACGGCTTTCGCGGTTTCCATCGATACCAGCGGCTCATCGAGACGAATCACATCGCCGACTTTTACCATCCATTCGACAATTTCAGCATCCGGCAAGCCTTCGCCAAGATCGGGGAGATAAAATATTTTTATATTGCTCATGTTTTTCTTTCTCTAATATAGTTTTTCGCAGATCAATCGCGCCTGAAGGCACTCCTACAAAAGCATCGCGACTTCCGTCGCTACTACACGGATAGCGTCCGCTTTACTGCAGCCATGATTTTTTCGACACTAGGCAAGTACTTCATCTCCAACCGGAACAGCGGAATATGCGTGTCGTAGCCGGTTACACGTTCTACTGGCGCATGCAAATCGTAGAGTGCTTCTTCTGCAAGACGCGCCGCAATTTCGGCACCAAAGCCGGCAGTTTTTGCTGCTTCATGCACAATGACGCAGCGGCCGGTTTTCTTCACTGATTCCAGAATGGTGTCGAAATCCAATGGCTTCAGGCAGGCGACATCGATAACTTCGGCATTGATGCCTTCCTTTGCGAGGGCATCGGCAGTTTCGAGTGTTTCCTTTATCTGCGAACCCCAGCTGACGAGCGTAACGTCACTGCCGTCACGTAATACAAAACACACGTCAAGCGGCAAGGCTTCGCCATCGTCCGGCACTTCTTCCTTGTACTGGCGATAGATGCGTTTCGGTTCGAAGAAAATTACCGGGTCAGGGTCTCGAATGGCGGCGAGCAATAAACCGTAAGCGCGCTGTGGTGAGGATGGCATTACCACGCGCAAGCCGGGTACATTCGTGAAAATGGATTCGTTGGCTTCGGAATGGTGTTCCGGAGCGCGAATGCCGCCACCCCAAGGCACGCGCAGTACCATCGGGCAAGTCAAGCGGCCGCGTGTGCGATAGCGCATACGCGCGGCGTGACAAACAATGTGATCGATCATTGGATACATGAAACCATCGAATTGTGCTTCTGCCACCGGTTTCATACCTTGTGTTGCCAGGCCGACCGTCAAACCTGCAATCGTGGTTTCATCCAGTGGCGTGTCGAGTACGCGCTGATCGCCGAATATTTGTTGCAAGCCTGCCGTTGCGCGAAACACACCGCCATTCACGCCGACATCTTCACCGAGCACGATCACGCTTTCGTCGTGCTTCATTTCGTAGGCGAGCGCCTGGGTAATTGCTTCGATTAATGTAATGGCAGCCATTAGCGTTTCTCCCACGCAATGGCATCGGCACGTTGGGCCAGAACATCGGCAGGCATATCGCCATACAAATAATCGAACATGGCTTCCACCGGTTGCACTTTGGTTTCGAGATAGGCATTGACTTCAATATCGACCAGACGATTGCATTCTTCTTTCCAGGCCGCTTCTTCGGTTTCACTCCACAATTTTTCATTAATCAAAAAAGTGCGTAGTCGTGAAATCGGTTCGCGTTCCCAGGCGGCTTTTACTTCGGCGTCATCGCGATAACGGCGTGCGTCATCGGCCGTGGTGTGATCGGACAGACGATAAGTGATGAATTCAATCACGCTGCCACCATGGCCATGACGTGCAAGTTTCAATGCGTGATCCATTGCCGCACGCACGGCAATAATGTCGTTGCCATCGACTTGTACGCAATGCAGGCCACCGGCAAGACCTTTTTGTGCGAGTGTTTTTGCGCCGGTTTGTGCTTTGCGCGGAACTGAAATTGCCCAGCCATTATTGATAATGCAAGAGATGTAGGGCAGGTTGTAGGCGCCGGCAGAATTGATTGCAGCATAGGTATCAGTTTTAGAAGAACCACCATCACCGACACAAGAAACCGCAACGCGCGGTTCACCACGCAATTTAAAACTCAGTGCAGCGCCGGCGGCATGCAAACATTGTGTCGCAATCGGCACGCACCAGGCATAGTCGTGTGGCGGGCCGGAAAAATTATTGCCGCGTTCATCGCCGCCCCAATACATCAGCACATCGCGCGCTTTAACGCCGCGCATAAATTGTGCGCCGTATTCGCGATAACTCGGCGCAAAAACATCGTCGTATTGCATGGCGCTACCGATACCGATATGGGTGGCCTCATGCCCCAGACACGATGCGTAAGTACCCAGTTTTCCGGTACGTTGCAATGCTACTGCCTTGGTGTCGAAGCTGCGCACAAACAGCATTTGTTTGAACAGTTCGAGAATATTCTTTTTATCTTTCGCAAACTCAGGCAAGTCGTCGTTGATCAAGCGGCCATCCGGCCCAAGGTATTGCAGATATTCAATTTCAAAATTGGCAACTATTGGCATTTCAGAGCCCTCCCAGGCAGCCTGATAAATAGCAGTCATCAGCCCCTAAAGGCAAGCCGTTCGCAGGCGAATGGATAAAAAAACCCGGCCGGAGCCGGGTTTTTTAACAAATGCCAAACGTAAATTAATTGCTTGGGTTGGAGGGTGGCCCAGTTCTGCGCACAACGTTGACGAATAAGGAATAGCTGTCTTCATTATTGCTGACGTTGGCATCGACGGTATCGGAAGAAACACCGGTACCGACAATCAGGCTGGTATTTCCCATCGAGACTGGTGCGGTAAAGGTCAGCACGAACTCGGGACGGTTACCCACGGCCAGTGGACTGGAGTCGGTTATCGAGCATAGGAACCGTGCTGTTGGATAACTGCCATCCAGATTGCAGGTCCAGTCGGCGGGTGCGGCAATTTTGAATGCGCTTGAAGGTGCATTGGTGGTAATCGCCACCGCGACATTGTCTGCAGCGTTCGGACCGTAATTGTCGACAACGACATTGATGCGGGCTTTGACGCCGACATTCACGGTGGATGGTCCACGTGCGCGAATCGCAAGGTTCGCGGTTTGACCGATAACACTGACGGTTGCCGAGGCAATATTGTTTTCGCTTTCTGTATCGCCTTGGTCTGCGGAAATCGTTGCACTCAGTGTCAAATCACCAGTTGCAAAATTGGCCGGTACCGGCACTGCAACGGTGAAACTTGCCTGGCCCTGTGTGTCAAACGTGAGTGCCGAGCATGTAATCGTGGTGCTGGCCGCAGCAAGTACTGGCGCTGCACAGGTCCAGCCGGCAGCTTCAGTAACATTGACGCCGCTGATTGCCGCATCCAGTACCAGACTGATGCTGGCGTTATCGGCGCTCAATCCTTCACTCAGATTGCTTGCATCAACACTAAACGTTGTCGTGTTGCCTGCATTGATGCTGCCATCAGGATTGTTGACGGCTATACCCAAATCAAGATCCACGAATGCACGTGGTTTGATGTAAACAATCACTGGGTCGTGATCGGAAACGCGAGTCGGGGCGCCCCCATAAACACCGTAATTGACAACAGCAAAGTCTGAGTTGATGCGTGCATGTTGACTGCGAATGCCGTCTTGCATCAACAGCACTTCATTGATAACGGCGTGATCGAGCGATTGTGCATTGCCGTCGAACGAGAATGAATAACGCTCGTTGGCAGGGTCAACCGTGGTCAAGGTGGTAAGCGGTGTTCCCACCACGAAACCCGAATGCAGAGTGACTTCGGATGCGGGTACTTCTTGACCGGTAATGATGCCCATCGAATCGACAAAGCCATCATTGAATTCGAATGCATTGAAGTCACCCAGCAGAATGATTTTTTCATTCGGGTTGGCAACTTGGCGTGCATCCACCAAACGCGCCAATGATTCGGCTTGTTTCAAACGTTTGGCACGAACGCGATGCCCATCCGATGCCCAGCCATTGCTGCCACCGGTAGTCGTGTTGACATCGTTGAGTGAACGCAAGTGGTTGATCATTACCGTAACGGGATAGGAAGCACCATTGGCATTATTAACCACCGCCATCAGACGTAAAGTAGGACGGTCATTCAAGGTACTGGTGCTGCTGTCGGGATTGACCAGCAACTCACTATCGTTTTCCTGCACAACATCGAGCACTTCAACGCGAGGGGTGCTTCCTTCATCAACAATTTTCGAGCTGATCAGGAAGCCGACATCGATACCGCCAACATCGTTGCCTTCAACGAGGTAGGGCACGTAGCTTGGCGCGGTATTGCAAGCAGGCACCGCACTGCCGGTAGGAACCTGGCCGTTATTGATGGTGTCGGCCAATTGTGTCAGCACACCGATATTTTCCACTTCGACTACACCGATAATGTCCGGCGTTTTCAGATAACTGCAAATGGCTTCGGCGGTTTTGCCAAGACGATTGTTCAGCGCAGTGGTTGTGAGCACCGGATCACTGCTGTTAGCTGGATCATTGATGCTATCGAAGAAGCGGAACAGATTGAAACCGGCCACAGTGAATTCTTCTTCCGTAGCATCACTGACGGCGGTTGGCGTTACCGTTGAAGTGAATGTCTGTCCGGCATCCGGATAGAATTTATACAGACCGAAACCGAAATCCAGAATGCCCGTGATACCGCTGAGCACGTCGCCCGCATTCGGGCTCATGTTCGCGCCACCCAGACCCTTGCTTTGCACGACAATATTTTCGAGGTTGCCGTCAAACACCGTTACGCCCGGTGCCGGAACAAAAGCATCAAGCACGCTGACACCGGGTTCGCGGAAAGGACGGGCTACCCCCGGCAACACGCCGTAGAAGTTGCCTGTTGTGGTTGCCGTAGCATTGGGTTCATTTTCATTGCCGCCTGCGGGCGCAACAATCGTCAGATTTGGCGTAACACGCATGCTTTCGTAGCGTTCGGGGGTAGCAAGTGCACCATCGGCAGCCGTCAACGTGATGGAAGCCGGCATTGGATTGCCGCTACTTAAAACGCTGATTACCGGAGCGCTAAGTTCCGTCAACAGGAAAAACTCGACCACATTGGCCGTGACTTGAACATTGTCACCACGCACAACGGCAGGAGCGCTGCTGGTGAAGACAAAAATACCCTGCGATGTTGCCGGATCGGCATCGGCATCGGCATCGGCGGTTTGCAGGAAGAAACCATTATTACGCAAGCCCGTCACAATGCCGCGGGTAGTAATCGAGTTGCCAACAAGGGGCGACGTGTCGCCATTGCCTTGAATCGTGTGGATTGACGTCAGCACTATATCGTCATTGGTAATAGTCAGCACAGCCGTATTAGGTGTGCCTAATGTAGCGCCGCCGCCAGGACCGCTTAGTGACAGGTTGACGGTTTCATTCGGCTCAACGGTCGCATCGTTGATTACCGATACGCTGAACGTTTTCGAGACTTCGCCATCAATGAAATTCAGCGCGCCACTCGAAACGGCATAATCATTGTCTGCGGTTGTTGCAGTGCCGTCGGCAGTTGTGTATGCGACCGATACTGCGCCGAAGCTGCCACCGGTACGTGTAACGGTAATCGTTGCAGACCCGCCATTTTCGGCAATGGAATAGGTAGCAGCAGAAAGCTGTAACGAACCAGGCGAAGCGCCTGAAGGGGTACCAGTAGCAGTGATATCGTCAATACCAACCGATTCGTCGTTACCTACGGCGTTTGTGGTGATGATGCGAACTTGCACAAGGGGTTGGTTATCAGCGGCTGCCGGCAATACTGCCGAAACTGCAGTGACCAATGTAGCAAGGCTGGGGCCTGTGCTTGCATCTGCAACAAACCCTGCCGGTACATTGGTGAAATTGCCGGTATTGCCAACACGATACTGCAATGCATACGGCTGGATCGCGTTATCGGTGGTGCCATCAATATCGCGCAGATTGTAATTAACCGTAACCGCGCTTTGCCCGGAGGTATTCAGGTTTAGCAATAAATAAGGAGCGTCTGCGGTGCCACTACCTTGTAAGGCGATTGTCGGGTTGGTGATTTGGAATTCGATCACATCACCATTGGTGATCGTTGTGCTGCTTTGATTGGCAAGAACCGTCAGGTCGTTGGCGACCACACTGCTAGTTAGTAAAGTCTGTGGGTTGGTGCCGGTCGCAGTCGTAATATCCTGGCCGAGATAGCCTTCGATCCCCGGTACGCCTGACCAATTGTCATTGGCCGTGATGAGGCCAGTGTTGGTCCAATCCTGCGAAAACGGCAAAGTCTGTGCCGTGCTATCGGCGAATGCCAAGCCCGGTACCAACAAACAAGCAGCAAAAAGTTTTATCCAACCGCGCATACCCACTTCCCCTGTTATTTTTCAATTTCACGTGACCCGCGAGTCTAACGAAGGATTGCGTCTAAAACATGACGATTTTTTCTTTGCGAAGAATTTGTGAAGAAGATGCGCTAAGCTGTTGATACTTAGTCCGCTTGTTGCACTGCCACATGACCCAGCCCCCAAATCAACGCCCCATTGAGCAAGAAATAACCACCGACTTGCGCGAACGCCTCAGTTACAGCGGCTATCTGCGTCTAGATGTTTTGTTGTCGGCCCAGCAGCCCCTCAGCAAACCGGCGCATCACGATGAGCTGCTCTTTATCATTCAGCACCAGACATCCGAGTTGTGGATGAAGCTGGTGATTCATGAGCTGACGGCCGCGATTGAACATCTGCGGAATGACCGTCTTGATCCCTGCCATAAAATTTTTTCGCGAGTCAAACACATCCAAAAGCAGTTGACCGAACAATGGTCGGTACTGGAAACACTCACGCCATCGGATTACATGGGTTTTCGTGATGTTCTCGGACCGGCATCGGGATTCCAGTCATTGCAATATCGCGGCATCGAATTTTTGCTGGGCAATAAAAATGCTGATATGTTGAGAGTATTCAGCTACGACCTCGAAGGTCAGACTTGGCTGAAAAACATTCTGGAAGCCCCAAGCCTGTACGACGAAGTCCTTCATTATCTATACCGACACGGCCACGCCATTCCCAAAGAATGTGTAGAGCGTGATTTCTCGCAGGCCCACGAACGCCAGGAAGCCTTGATGCCGGTATTCGAGAAAATTTATGAAGACACCAAAGGCAACTGGGATGCTTATCACTTATGTGAACAACTGGTGGACATCGAAGTGAACTTCCAGCTTTGGCGCTTCCGTCATATGAAAACCGTTGAGCGCATCATCGGTTATAAACGCGGCACCGGCGGTAGTTCGGGCGTGGCATTTCTGAAGAAAGCCTTGGATTTGAGCTTTTTTCCCGAGTTGTTTGAAGTAAGAACGACTATCGGCCCGAGTAAATGATGCGTTGCAGCATTCTCGGGATTAGACGCGAAGCCGCTTAGCGGTTACATTTCACATGCTCAAGGCCAGTGCCGTATTGCTGGCCTTCGTTTTAACCACCATAAATATTAAAGGGAGTCCCGCATGAGCGGCGAATCTAATGGCACGGCAGTAATGCCGCAGTTTAAAGATGTACTCGGCCATCCAAGGCCGTTGTGGATGTTGTTCATGACCGAATTCTGGGAACGCTTTGCGTTCTACGGCATTCGTTGGGCCTTGACTCTGTACATCGTTGCCCAGTTTTACAATGGCAGCGCGACTGGCGAAAAACCTGCTGGTGAACTATATGGTGCATATCTCGCACTGGTTTACGCGGGTGCCATCTTTGGCGGCTATGTCGCAGACAAACTGATCGGCTATCAGCGATCCATTTTAATCGGCGCGGTATTCATGGCGGTCGGTTTTTTCCTGATTACTGCTGCAGATGCCAGTCTGTTCAAATTCGGCTTAGCCACGATTATCGTTGGTAACGGCCTGTTCAAACCGGTCATTTCCACCATGGTGGGCCGCCTTTATTCGAGCAGTGATTTACGCCGCGATTCTGGCTTCACGATTTTCTACATGGGCATCAACCTGGGCGCATTCCTGGCCCCGATCTTTACTCAAATATTGGCACAGAAGATTTTTGGCACCGATGCCATGCCCGATTACAAAATCGTGTTCATCAGTGCAGGCATCGGAATGATCATCAGCCTGATCTGGTTCTGGTTTGGCCGCGGCCAGTTGCAAGGCATTGGCGCACCGCCAGAAGCATTCAAGGGTCTTGGCCGCTCGGCGCTGGTTGCGCTGGGTGCGCTAGTCGCGATTCCGGTGTTCTTCTTCCTGCTGACCATCGATGCCAAAATGTTGCTGGGCATTTTGATTGCCCTGATCATCATTCCTGCCGTTTTGTTGTTGATAGAAAGTATTCGTGAAGGTTCCGTTGCGCGCGACAAGATGATCGCGATGTTGATCATTCTTACCTTCAATATTCTGTTCTGGATGTTCTTCGAACAAGCTGGCAGCTCGTTCAACTTCCTGGCTGAAAAAATTGTCGATCGCGATTTGGGTGGTTGGGTATTCCCGACTGGCTGGTTCCAAAGCGTGAACTCGATTGCCATCATTGCACTGGCTCCGATCGTTGCCTGGATCTGGGTCAAGATGGGTAACAAGAATCCTTCGATTCCGCGTAAATTCAGTCTGGGTCTGATCTTCAACGGTCTGGCATTCCTGCTCTTGATGTTTGCTTTGTCGAAATTGGTTGACGTCACGACCTTCAAAATTCCTTTCTGGACCCTGTTCATGGTTTACGTCATTCAATCTGTCGGCGAGTTGTGTTTGTCGCCAATCGGTTTGTCGATGGTGACCAAATTAGCGCCTGAAAAACTGACCGGTTTTGCCATGGGTACCTGGTTCATGTCGATTGCGATCGGCAACAATCTGTCGGGTATTTTCGCTGGTGAAGTCAGTGGTGAAGGTGGCATGACTACCGCGTCAGCATTGCAGGGTTATACCTCCGGCTTCTGGTACCTGATTATTTCCGGCGGCATTCTTTTGTTGATTGCACCCTTGGTAAATAAACTCATGCATGGCGTGAAGTAAGTTCCAGGAAAATAAAATCAAAAACGGCAGCTTAGGCTGCCGTTTTTTATTGCGATGGAGACATCCTTCTGGTTTTTCACGCATAATCGGGCAAAGAATTTGGAGAGGCATCAATGGCAACGACAAGTGAAACAGAGGCCGTCAACACGGCAATGATTTCGGCAGACCCGGTGGTATTGGGCTTGTTGGCGGTCATATTAGGTCTGATTTTCATGTCGGAAAATTCTCCGTCGACATTCTGGAAAAAGTTTTATACCTTCGTTCCAGCCTTGTTGCTTTGCTATTTCATTCCGGGCTTGTTGAATACCTTCGGCGTGATTAACGGCGAGGCTTCGAAGTTATATCCAATGGCCCGCGATTATCTACTGCCATTGGCGTTGGTGTTGTTGTGCTTGGCCTGCGATTTGAGCGCCATTTTGCGTTTGGGCCCCAAAGCGATCGTTTTGTTTTTGACGGGAACTGTTGGCGTGATTTTGGGCGCACCACTGGCGCTCTGGATCATGGGCTTTTTTGATCCTTCATTGCTGAACCCAGAAGGTGCCAATGCCGTCTGGCGCGGCATGACAACCACGGCAGGAAGCTGGATTGGCGGCGGCGCAAATCAAGCCGCCATGAAAGAAGTGTATGCCGTGGGCCCGGATGTCTTCGGTAAATTTGTTGCCGTGGATGTGATCGTGGCGAATATCTGGATGGCATTTCTGTTATTTCTGGCGGCGCGTAGCGTAAAGATCGACACTGCACGTGGAGCCGACACGCGCGCACTGGAAGATTTGCGTGTACGCGTTGAAAAAGTACAGCTCGAAAATTCACGCGTCACTAAGACCCATGACCTTATTCAAATACTTGCCATCGGTCTGGGGGCCACTGGACTTGCGCACTGGATGACCGGCTATATTGTGCCTTTCATTAAAGAGAATGCCCCGCATCTTGAGCGTTACAGTCTGACGGCGAATTTTTTCTGGGTAACGGTATTGGCAACGACATTCGGATTGATTTTGTCGTTTACCCGCGCAAAAAAACTGGAAGGTGCCGGTGCTTCCAAAATAGGGTCGGCCGCTATCTACATTCTGGTGGCAACGATCGGTATGCAAATGAATTTGGCATCCATTTTTTCCGATCCCGAGCTGTTCGCTCTAGGCCTGATCTGGATTGGCTTCCATGGCAGCCTGATGCTGTTGATGGCTTGGTGGATCAAAGCGCCCGTGTTCTACATGGCGGTAGGTAGTCAGGCGAATATTGGTGGCGCTGCCAGTGCGCCTGTCGTTGCCAGTGCGTTCCATCCTGCATTGGCGCCAGTCGGTGTTTTGCTTGCCGTATTCGGCTATGCATTGGGCACTTATGGCGGCTGGTTGTGTGGGCAGCTGTTGCGTTTATTAGTAGGTGCTTAGTTTAGTTATGCACTGATAATTCTGCGGCCGCCAGTTTATCCAGTAACAAATTCAACAGCACGCGTTCCTTATCGTCGAAGTTGACCAGTAATGCGTTCTGAAGTTGTTTGGCCAGCGGCGCAACCTGAACGTAAATTTTATTGCCTTCGGCGCTCAGGCTGAGAACTGAGCGGCGCAAATCATTTTTGTCGAACTTTCTTTTCAAACGCTTCTGCTTGAGCAGGGAAGCCACGGCCCGGCTCACGGCCACTTTATCCATCGCGGTTCGTTCGGCCACTTCGTTTGCCGACAGGTCGGGGTAGCGGCCCAAAATGGCAATAATTCGCCATTCGGTGATGCCCAGATTGAAGCGCTCTGCGTACAAGGCCGCGATG
>JBOHYH010000298.1:0-6942 GCA_050737775.1 Arenimonas sp. | reverse complement strand
CCTCTTTGTGGATTGCCAGTTCAAGAAATTCGCGTTGGTGGGTTTGCATGCAAGTCGGCCGTGAGTAGTAAGCGGTGAGCGGATGTTTAGTTTATCAAATGCGCAGGTTCGCTAAGTGCGCCCTATCTGGATTTCATATAAAGCAGGATTTCAGCTACTCTTGATCCCGCTCACCCATCACTGCTGACCGCGCACCCAAAATGAAAATAATCAGCTTCAATGCCAATGGCATCCGCTCGGCCGCCACCAAAGGTTTTTACGAATGGCTGGCAGAGCAGAATGCCGATGTTTTATGCCTGCAAGAAACCAAGGCGCAGCGCGACCAGCTTGATGACAGCAAATTCCACCCGCCGGGCTACCACACAGAATTTCGCGATGCCTCGACCAAAAAAGGCTATTCCGGCGTTGCCATCTATTCAAAGAAAAAACCCGATGAAGTTCGCACAGGGCTGGGTTGGGCCGACTTTGATGAAGAAGGTCGCTATATCGAAGCCCGCTTCGGCAATTTGAGTGTCGTGTCCTTGTATTTGCCTTCAGGTTCGGCAAAAGAAGAGCGCCAGCAATTCAAGTTCAAGGTAATGGATTGGATTACACCGATCTATAAGGAATGGTTGGCAAGCGGCCGTGATTACGTGATTTGCGGCGACTGGAATATTGCCCACACGCCCAAAGACATCAAAAACGCAAAGTCGAATGAAAAAAATTCCGGCTTCCTTCCGGAAGAGCGTGCATGGTTGACGCACCTGTTCGAAGAACACGGCTGGGTTGATAGCTATCGCCATTTGAAACCCGAAGGGCAGGACTACACCTGGTGGAGCCAGCGAGGCGCTGCACGCGCGAAAAATGTCGGATGGCGAATCGATTATCAAGTGATCAGTCCTGGCCTGAAAGATCGTTTGAAGCATTGCGAAATTTTCCCCGAGCCACGGTTTTCGGATCATGCGCCTTATGTGGTGGAGTACAAATGAATACAGCCAACTCTTGGATCAGTCGATTGATTGCTGGTTTGCGCCCCTATATTCAACGTGAGCCACTGGCAGCATTAATGCTGGGCATTTCGTCAGGTTTTCCTTATGCCATGCTTGGTGCAACACTGACAACACGATTGGCACAAGACGGTATTGAAAAGAAAAGCGTCACGGCATTTTCGCTGGCGTTTCTGGCGTACAACCTTAAATTTCTCTGGGCGCCATTGGTCGACAGTTTCCGGTTACCGCTAATCGGAAGATTAGGTCAGCGAGTATCTTGGTTACTGTTTGCCGGTGTAGCTGTAATGCTCACAGTTGTTTATCTCGGGGCCTTAGATCCGAAAGCAGATCTGGCACGATTCGCAATGGCAGCGGTTGCAGTAGGGGTTGCTGGGGCAACTTTCGATATTGTTATTGATGCTTATCGCATTGAATCGCTGAAGCCCGAACAACTTGGTGTTGGTTCTGGCATGTCGCAATACGGCTGGCGTATTGGATCTGTCGCGGCGGGTTCATTAGCGCTGTATGTTGCGGCTTCGGGCAACTGGAGCATGGCCTACATGTTGTGCGCAGGATTTGCATTGCCGGCGATGCTGACGGGATTGATTGTCGGCGAGCCTGCTCGCCATATTGCGATTGCCAGTAAGCGCGGGCTGTCGCAAATAGGAGATGCCGTCATCAAACCGCTCAGCGAGTTTTTCCTGCGCCGTGGTGCGATGCTGGTGTTGCTGTTTATTCTGCTACATAAAATTGGTGATACCTTGGCCAATCTAACTTTGCGCCTGCTGCTGAATGATCTGAAGTTCACCAATGAAGAAATCGCAACGTACGATGTCGGGGTAGGATTCTTCGCTTATCTGATTGGCATTTTCATTGGCGGTTTCCTGTATGCCTCGATAGGGATGAAACGTTCGGTACTGGTGGCATTGATTTTAATGGCGGCCTCAAACCTAAGCTTCGCTTGGTTGGCTGCAACTGGGCATTCAAATGAGCTGCTTGCATTTACCATTGGCTTTGAAAATATAGCTAGTGGCATCGGCGGGGTGGTCGTGGTGGCGTATTTATCGGCGCTATGCAATCTTTCTTTTACTGCGACTCAATTTGCCTTGCTGAGTGCAGCCTCAAGTATTGTCGGGCGTTTTGTCACCGGTACCACGGCGGGGGCATTGATCGAATCGCTGGGCTACGTCCAATTTTACTTGTTGACGACAATAGTCGCGTTACCGGGCGTGTTCCTGTACTACTACATGCTGCGTTCTGGACTGATTGAGCAATCGGTGGGTGATGTGAATGCAAAACAGTCGGGGCCGAAATGAAGTTGACGAGCTTGTGCTTTATTCCCTGTTAAGCCTGTCGTCCGCTTTCGAGCAGCAACGACTATCCTGGTGGCCTCGCAAGAGTGGGATCAAAGTTGTTTCCTTGGCGGCTAACTAGAGTTAATCTGGACTCCCCCCAATCACTAGCAAATCTTTGTGGCCGACTTTCTTCTCCGTGATATTGATGAGCGTGTCGCAAACCGCGTGAAGGAAATTGCGCGGCAAAAAGGCTGGCCGTTAAATGACGTGTTGCTGCATCTGGTCAAGCAGGCGCTGGGCATGGCAGAACCGGATCCCCCGGCAATTCCGGGCGATATTGCCCGTTTAAACGGTGCCTGGAATGAAGAAGAATCGCGTGCTTTCATGGAAGCCATGAGTTCGTTTACCGAATTGCCGGACGATGCGCCTTCTTATTTGATTAACAAAGACGGTAGCAATTAACGTAGGGGCGCTGCTTGCTACGCCAAAAGTTGCGACAGACCATGGGCGCAGCAAGCAGCGCCCCTACGATATTTATTTCGGATACACCACACCCAACACACGCAATCCCTTTGCACCGGTCACGGCAGGTAAATTGCCGGGACGATTCGCCAGAGTTTCTCTTGCCAACCAGGCAAAGGCTGCGGCCTCCACATAGTCGGGATCCAAGCAGTGGGCTTCGGTCGTAACTATCTGCATTGATGCCAGCAATTTGCGTAGATGGCGCATTAAAACAGGATTATGACTGCCGCCGCCGCACACCAGAACGCGCTGGCAATCCGGCATTTCGGTTTGAAGTACGGATGCAATCGTGTGTGCAGTTAGTGCGGTGAGCGTTGCCTGTACATCGCCGGGAGAAATGCTCAGCCCGTGCATTTTGCTTTGTAGCCAAGCCAAATTAAATTGATCGCGGCCAGTCGATTTAGGCGGTGGCAACGCAAACCAATCGTCGCTCATACAGCGTTGCAAAAGTTCGGCATGCACTACGCCGGAAGCGGCAAATTCGCCGTTTGCGTCATAACGCCGATTGAGATGCTGATGACACCAGGCGTCCATCAAGCCGTTGCCGGGGCCCGTGTCGAAACCGCGTACCCTGCCGTCGCGGGGCAGCAATGTCAGGTTGGCGATGCCGCCAATATTCAATATCGCACGATCTTCGTTTGCATCGGAAAATATTGATGCATGAAATGCCGGAACGAGAGGCGCGCCCTGGCCACCGGCAGCAACATCGCGCCGACGAAAATCCGCCACGGTGTCAATGCCGGATTGCTCCGCGATGATGTGGGCGTCGCCCAGCTGCATGGTGAATGGATGTTCGCCATTCGGGGCATGGCGCAATGTTTGTCCATGCGAACCAATGGCCGTGATCGAGTCGGAAGCCACATTCGCATCGCGAAGGCATTGCAGCACAATATTCGCGAAGCATTGCCCGAGTTCGCTATCAAGATGGCCGACGGCATCCAGATGAATATGTGCATCCGCTTGCGATAGCGCTAAAAGATTCTTCACCAGTGCGGCTGGTAAATCATAAGTGCGGGCGAATTCGATTTTTAGTTGAGGCTCAAACTTGATCAGTACCGCATCGACCCCATCCAGACTGGTGCCCGACATCAAGCCAATAAAAAGCCCACTATCGAAAGTGGGCGTTGAAGAGTGATTGTTGTTCATTGGTAGAGTCTAGCGTTTAGCGAACTGTAATCCACGTTCCATGCTGTCCATTTTTGCAATCGATGGTGCAATGGTTGCCTTGAACGAAGCCAATTGCGGGCCCGACAAGGGTAATGGTTTCGGCATGGTGACTTTCAAAGGATTGACCTGTTGCTTGTTCACCATGAATTCGTAATGCAGATGCGGGCCGGTTGCCAGGCCCGAGGCACCGACGTAGCCGATGGTAACGCCCTGATTTACATGGGCGCCCATTTTATATTTGCCAAATGCCGACATGTGGCCATATAGCGTGCTGCGGCCCTGCCCGTGATCAATCACGACGGCACGGCCATAACCATTTTTCCAGCCAACAAAACTGACTCGGCCATCGCCGGCAGCCATGATCGGTGTGCCGTTACGTGCCGCGTAGTCCACGCCTTTGTGCATGCGCATGCGACCAAGCACCGGATGGTTGCGCATACCAAAAGTGGAAGACAGGCGGCCGAATTCAATCGGAATCCGCATAAGCACTTTTTTCAGCGGGTTGCCGTTCTGGTCGAAATACTGGGCCTCGCCGTTTTTGTTGAAACGGTAGGCGGTATAGGTTTTGCCGCGAGTCACAATGCGCGCAGCCAGTACCGCCCCATTGCGCATGCGCTGACCTTCGCGCCACTGATCTTCATAAACAACGTGAAAGGTATCGCCATCGTTCAGATCTTCTACGAAGTCGATATCGTATTTGAAAACGTCAGCCAGCTTGTTGATCGACGAAGTGGTCAGGCCGGCCTGTTTGGCATCAAAGGAAAATGATTTCTTGATCACGCCCGATGCAATCGCAACTTCCTGCTCTACTTCGCGTTGAATGATGTTTTCTTTGGCTTTGCCATCTTCGAGAGTCAATTCAATGCGTGTATTTTCATCACGGTCAAAACGCAGTGTTTTCAATTCACCCTTTGCATTGAGTTCAAATGCCAATTCCTTGCCGGGACCGATTTTCGACATGTCCTTGCGAGCGCCGGGAACTACCATCATTTGACGCATGGACTTGAGCGGCAAGCCCAGTTCCTTGAAAACGTGAGTCAGCGTTTGACCTTTCTTCACCAACACATAATGCCAGCCACTGCCGGCATCGGCGCTTTGTGGTTCCGTTGCTTTCGGCAGAACCAGCGAAACATTTTCTTCCTGTTGTATGGCAACCGGCTCGCGCATGGCATTCGCCATGCCTGGAGCAATGGCGATAACCATAGTCCCGACAACACTGAATACGCCGGCAAGAAACCAATGCTCGTGTGTCCAGCGCGAAAGCGCGTTTTGAATTTTTGGATGAGGCAAAACGAACTCCGTTGGCAAAACCGGCCAAGGCTTAATGAGGGCTAAAGATAACCAAGATGAAAACCCTGCGTCAAACCCTTGTAATTACTGGATTTTTTGTTCATAAAGGTTTAACTTTAACTTAACTTCACGAGCTACTTTGGGTTCGTGATTCAATAGCCACTTTGCCGTGGCCCAGAGCCAGAAATTATGACAACGATCGCAGAAAGCCTTGCCCTGATTGGGCGAGGTGCAGAAGAAATACTCAAAATCGAAGAACTCGAGGCGCGTTTGAAACTCGGGCGCCCGTTAAGAATCAAGGCCGGTTTCGATCCGACTGCGCCGGATTTGCATATCGGCCACACGGTGCTGCTGAACAAAATGCGCCAATTCCAGGATTTGGGGCATACCGTCATTTTCCTGATTGGCGATTTCACCGGCATGATCGGCGACCCGACTGGCAAGAACGTTACCCGCAAGCCCCTGACTCGCGAAGATGTGCTGGCAAATGCTCAAACCTATGCCGATCAAGTGTTCAAGGTATTGGATAAAGAAAAAACCGAAGTGCGTTTCAATTCCGAATGGTTCGGCAACATGACGGCCGCAGACATGATCAAGCTCGCGGCGCAGCACACGGTTGCACGCATGTTAGAACGCGATGATTTCAACAAGCGCTTTACTAGTCAGCAACCGATAGCCATCCACGAATTTTTGTATCCGCTGGTGCAAGGCTATGACTCTGTTGCATTGAAAGCCGACGTCGAATTGGGGGGTACTGATCAAAAATTCAATTTGTTGATGGGCCGTGCCCTGCAAGAGAACGCAGGGCAGCCGCCGCAGATTGTATTGACCATGCCGCTGCTTGAAGGTCTGGATGGTGTCAACAAAATGGGCAAGTCACTGGGCAATTACATCGGCATCAATGAGCCTGCCAATGACATTTTCGGCAAGACCATGTCGATCTCGGATCAGTTGATGTGGCGCTGGTTTACGCTGCTGTCGTTCGAAAAGTCCTTGGCCGATATTGAACAAATGAAACGCGATGTCGATGCCGGACAAAACCCGCGTGACCACAAGGTGCAGTTGGCGCGCGAGCTGGTGGATCGCTTTCATGGCGCCGGCGCGGGCGACGCCGCCATTGCGCATTGGAATGAAGTCATTAAAGGCGGTGCAGTGCCGACGGATTTAGTCACGCAAGATATTTCAGTAACAGAAGAAGGCATTCGTCTTGGCGCATTATTGCGCGCCGCAGGATTGGCGCCGTCTGGCGCGGAAGCAAATCGCAAAATCGTCGAACGCGCAGTGCGAATCGATGGCGTGATTGTTGAAGATCGTGAAATAAGTTTTCATGTTGGCCAAAGCCTACTGTTACAACTTGGCAAGCGTGGTTTTGCGAAAGTAAACCTGGTGAAAGCGTGACCGTTTTGTAATTAAGGCTTTCCAAAAACATTCAATATCAGTTAGTATGAGAACCCCTTTGCAGCAAACAGCTGTTTTCTGTAGTTTGTTGTGACGCGGTGCGGCAAAAAAATCGGTTTTCAGTATTGACGACCCAGTTTTATGCCCTATAATGTGCGGCTCCCTTGAGCGAAACGCCTCGGGACGGATTCTTCGGGATCCACGCAATTGATCTTTGACAGTGTGCGCAGGAAATTTGTGCGGGCGTCTGTAGAGCGGAGTGAAGTCCAATCTTGCAGATGTCTGTTAACAGCTTTAAGTCA
>JBOHYH010000297.1:0-8811 GCA_050737775.1 Arenimonas sp. | reverse complement strand
TGACCCGTTTTTTAATCGAAGAACAGCATGCCGGTTTCATCAATGCCGATTTACGTTTACTGATAGAGGTCGTGGCACGCGCCTGCAAGACCATTTCAACCGCGATCAGCAAGGGCGAGTTGGGCGGCGTGCTGGGTGAAGCCGGTACCGGCAATATCCAAGGCGAAGCCCAGAAAAAACTCGATGTATTGTCGAACGAAATTTTTCTGGAAGCCAATGAATGGGGCGGACATCTTGCGGGTCTGGCATCGGAAGAAATGGAACATTCGCATCCGATTCCGAATGCCTACCCGAAAGGCAATTATTTATTATTGTTCGATCCGCTCGACGGCAGCTCGAATATCGATGTGAATATTTCGGTCGGCACGATTTTTTCGGTACTGCGTTGCCCCGACGGTATTACCGCACCGGAAGACGAACATTTTCTGCAACCCGGTAGTGAACAGGTCTGTGCCGGTTACACCACGTACGGTCCCAGCACGATGCTGGTGCTTACCGTGGGTCGCGGTACGCATGGCTTTACGCTGGATCGTGAGCAAGGCAGTTTCATGCTGACCAAACGCGATATGCAGATTCCCGCAGAGACGAAAGAGTTTGCGGTGAATGTTTCCAACCAGCGTTTCTGGGAAGCGCCGATGCAGGCCTATGTCGACGATATGTTGCAAGGCAAGGAAGGTCCGCGTGGCAAGGATTTCAATATGCGCTGGGTCGCTTCGATGGTGGCCGATGTGCATCGCATCATGACGCGCGGCGGCATTTTTTCGTATCCGCTCGACAGCAAGTGTCGCGATAAAGGCGGCAAGCTGCGTTTGATGTATGAAGCCAACCCGATGAGTTTTCTGGTCGAACAAGCCGGTGGTGCCGCCAGTACCGGTCGCATACGCATGCTCGATGTAAAACCGACTGGTTTGCATCAACGTGTGCCGGTATTCATGGGTTCAAAAGCCGAAGTCGAAGCCGCCGTGCGTTATCACACCGATTTCGATACAAAAAACGCCTGATGTCACAGCAGGATTTTATCGAAGTCTATCCCGGCGCTTTATCGAAAGAAGCCTGTGCCGTGATGATCAAGTATTTCGAGGACAGCAAAGCCTCGGTACCTGGCCGGGTTGGCGGTGGCGTGCTGCCCGAGTTGAAGAATAGTCGCGACATACAAATTAGCGGTAAGCCGGAATGGCGTGAAGCCGAGAACGCGTTGAATGCAGCCATGTTCAACGGTCTGCGTTTGTATTTGCGTAAATACCCGCACACCTTGATCGCACCCTTGATGTTGCAAGTGCAGGACGAAAAAACCGGTCAGCCTCGACGTTTGGCAGCCGAGGATTTTATCGATATGTCCGACAAGCAATTGGGCGATATTGCGCGAGCGATGTTTCGCCCCGGAGCCATCAACCTGCAGCGCTATACCGCGAACGAAGGTGGTTATCCCTATTGGCATTGCGAGCTTTATCCAAAAGATGCCGGTTGCGACACCTTGCATCGTGCGGTTTTGTGGACGATTTATTTGAACGAGAGTTTTGAAGAAGGCGAAACCGAGTTTCTGTATCAAGACAGAAAAATAAAACCCGAAACCGGTTCACTGCTGATCGCCCCGACGGCCTTTACCCACACCCACCGAGGCAATAAGCCCATCAACGGCGATAAATACATCGCTACCAGCTGGGTATTGTTCCAGCGGGCCGAGGTTTTATACCCGGCCAAATAGCGGATTTATAAAAACCGCTTGACAAAAGCCATGTGTATTGTTGTAGTAATACACATGGACGCATCGCTATTCCTCATTCAACCCGCTGCCGCTGAGCCGATTTATCGGCAAATGGTCGAGCAAACCCGTCGCCTGATTGCTGGCGGCCAGCTCGTATCCGGCGATGCCTTGCCCTCGGTTCGCGATGTCGCAGCCCACCACGCCATCAATCCCATGACGGTTTCCAAGGCTTATAGCCTGCTGGAAATGGAAGGCCTGCTCGAACGCCAACGCGGCAAGGGTATGGTCGTAGCGGCGCAACGGCTGCGAGTGAAATCCCAGTCGGCCCGTCTTGATTTGATCGACCCCGCCATTCAAGCGCTGGCCAATCAAAGCCGTGAACTGGAATTGCCGACCTCTGTTGTTATTGAACGTTTGAAAGAATTTTTGGAGAAATCAAAATGAATGCCCAGGCCGATATCGTGTTTAATACGAATTCATCTGCACTTTCTGCTGCGATGGAAGCGCGCGGTTTGCTGAAATATTTCGGCGAACAATGTGTGCTCGATAAAATTCATCTGGCGATTCCCTCCGGCAGTGTCGTCGGCCTGATCGGTTGCAATGGCGCCGGCAAATCGACCTTGATACGTTGTTTGCTGGGTTTGATGACACGCGATGCCGGTGATTGCCTTGTCTTCGGTGAACCTTCATTGACACTCAGCGATAAAAACAAGGCGCGCATCGGCTATGTGCCACAACAACCCGAAGCACTGGGTTGGCTCAGCGTGAAACAGATGCTGGATTTTGTCAGCGGTTTTTATCCGCGCTGGGATTACGCCTTCGTGGATGCTTCCCTAGCGCGCTGGAATATCAATACCGGCACCTTGTTAAGCAAACTTTCTCCAGGCGAACGCCAACGTATCGCCGTGTTGCGTGCGATGGCCTATCACCCGGAATTACTGGTGCTGGATGAACCGGCAGCCGCATTAGATCCTGTGGCAAGACGTGAACTCCTGCGTGACATCGCCACGCGTGCTGCTGACAGCGGCACCACGGTACTTTTTTCAACGCATATTGTTTCCGATCTGGAACGCGTTGCCTCGGACATCATTTTCGTGCATGAAAAAAACGTACTCTTGCAGATGTCGATGGACGACATCAAGGAGCACACGCTTTGTCTTCGTCTGTCGCCAGAAGCCGCTTCGCAGCTAACGGGCAAAGTGCCGGGAGAAATTTCCCGTCGCCGTCACCAAGATGCCGGTATGACGATCGTACTTAAACGCGAACATCATCAAGAATGGCCTGCCCTCTGTGATGCGCCCGGAGTCCGCAGGGAAAAACTTTCATTGGAAGACTTGTTCATCGAGGTGGCGCAATGAATGGGGCACTTGCTTGGCGTACAACACGTGCCTGCCTGATCGGCAATGTAGGCAGCTTGATGCTGGTCATTTATCTGGTGGCGATTAGTGTCGCACTCATTATTTTTGCCTCATCGAAAGCATCGGAATACGACACCGCACTTCTGTTGATGTTTAGCTTTCCAGCTTACTTCTGGTGGGCATTTGTCGGCAGCCGATTATTGAAAATAATACGTGATACCGATAAATGGCTTACACCGGCACCGATAAAAGGCACCGTCAGTTCGGTAGTGCTGCAAGCAGCGATCACCATCATTATTCCTGCGACATTACTGGCATTCACCGGTCAGGGTTTTCTGTACGGGCTCGTTTGCTTGACAGCCATCTCGGCTTGCGGATTGTTATTCATGCTACTACCTCGGGCCCTGGGAATTTCGATGAGCCTGCTTCCGACACTGTTCACCAAACTGGTGGAATATGAAATTTTACCTGCCAACAATACAAATGATTTTATCGCTGTCATGGCCGTATTGTCCTTGGCAATGATTGGTCTCGTGATCTGGCGTTTTCAACGACTGCGCAATTTTGAAGGCGATATCAGTGCATGGAACACGCCGATGGCATTGATGCCCGATGCTGCCAATGGCTGGGGAATGAAAAGCGGGTCTGACTCGAACAGCATCCGGTTTGAACCGGCTATCCAGACGATAGCACCACTCAATTCGCCAAAACTGGCCATGCGTACTTTTCTGGGCGCGCCATTCATGCCTCTGACAGCGCGCAGCCAAATAAAGCAATGGCTGCTGTTCTGCGGTGCCTACCTGGTATTACCCCTGTATCTGGTGTTCTCCATGACAGCCAGTTCTGGAAAAAATGATTCAGTAACGGCTGCGATGATGGCTTTCTGGATTAGTTTGGGGGGGCTTGGAATTTCCATCAGTGCCTTACTGATGCGATTAAATACGCTTTACGCAAAAGACAATGCAGAGCTGGCCGAGTTGGCTTTGTTGCCTGGCTGGCATAATGGTCGCAGTGCCAAGCAAGTTTTGGCGCAAGTTTTGTCAATGCATGTTGCTCGCTCATTGCTAATTCCGATGACATTTTCTTTGCTGGCGCTGACCTTCATCAAAACCGAAAATCATGACGGCTTCCTGATTATTCTTTCGCTTTTTACCAGCGGTGTTTTGATTGCTGCCGGCTATGGCATGAATATCATTAGCGGCAAAAAGCCCCATGCCTTCTTGCTCGTCCTGGTTTTCATCGCCATGTTCCTGATCTCAATGGTACAACTGATTTTCAGTGTCAATTCCAGAGAGTTCGACAATGTCTGGCTGACCGTTCCGGCCTGGATTGTTTTCCCAACGGTTGCCATCGTGTATTGCCTGTCATCCTGGCGACCTTTTCAAAAACGGATGCATCCGTTTTTGAGAAACTAATTTCCCGTTTTTACACACCACACGCTTATTACACAGAGAACTCCATGAAAAAAATACTTTTACCCTTGATGATGATGTTCGGTACTAATATTGCCTGCGCCGAAGCACCAACCCCTTTGTTATGGAAAGTCAGTGATGCCAACAATAGTCTTTACCTGCTTGGTTCATTCCATATGCTCAAGGAAACCGATTATCCATTGGCAAAAGCTACCGATGCTGCTTTTGACGATGCCGAACAAATGGTTTTTGAATTATCGCCTGAAGAAATGAACAACCCTGCGCTGGGTCAGAAGATGGCGCAAGCAGCTATGCGTTCCGACGGTAAAACATTGCAACAAGGTCTCTCGGCCGAAACCTGGAGCAAGCTGGAAGCCTATGCCACAAAGAATAATTTTCCGGTGGCCAATTTCCAGAATTTCGAGCCCTGGTTTGTCGCTCTGATTTTAAACGTCACCGAAATGCAGAAGATTGGTTTGAATCCTGCTCTTGGTTTGGACAAACACTTCATGGAGCGTGCCGCCAAGGCAGGCAAGCCTGCGAAGGGACTGGAAACCGGTGAATCACAAATCGCGATTTTCGATGGCATGAGTGCAAAACAACAGGAGCAATTTCTGGATGAAGCATTAAGCGAGTCAGCCGAGATGAAAGCCAAGATTGAAGAACTGCACACCACCTGGCGCAATGCCGATGACAAGGTCTTGTTTAACAAAATGGGCGCGGAAATGCGCAAGGAATATCCGGAGCTTTATGAAAGCATCAACCCTGCCCGCAATAAACTCTGGCTACCAAAGCTAGAAGCCTTGTTGAAAGACAACGATAAAGATGATGTTCTCGTCGTGGTTGGTGCACTACATTTGGTCGGTGAAGATGGCGTTGTAAAACTGCTGACCGACAAAGGCTACAAAGTCGAACGCATCAAAAAATAATTCATTCTGAATGTCGCTCAAAAAGCCCGCGTGCTAAGCATTGCGGGCTTTTTAAATGCACTCGCTTTTGTGCTCATTGAAATGCCTTCATTTAATTGCGGCTTCCGTCGGTCCCGCTGCTCTGCCATGATAGCTACTGCCCAATGGCCTTCGGTGAATCAATGCAGCTTTGGCAACAACTTAACCAGTGGTTTCCGCATCTGTGGTTCGGAATTTCAACGCTCTGGGTGATTTACATTATCGCCCTGAGTGTCTGGGTCGTCCTGCAAAAGCGCGAGGCTGCCGCCACCATGAGTTGGCTATTTGCTTTGGCATTTCTGCCGGTGGCGGGTTTCGTGATCTATCATTTTTTTGGCCCGCAACGTATACGCCGCCAGCAATCAAGACGGCTGCGCTCCAAGACTGCATTTGGCAAACAAAACAAATCCGATTCGCATAATTCGCCGCCGTCTGCGCTTTCGCAACTCGCAGAAGCCAGCAGTGGTTTTGCTGCAAGCAGCGCGCATGAAGCCAAATTGCTAGTCGGTGGTGCCGCGTGTTTTTCAGCAATTCTCGATGCCATACGAGTGGCTAAGAAACATATTCATCTCGAATATTATATTTTCGAGCCCGATACCACCGGTACCGAGTTTCGCGACGCGTTGATTGAGCGGGCTCTTGCCGGCATCAAGGTTCGATTATTACTCGATGCCATTGGGTCTTCGCATACCGGCAATGCTTTTCTGAAACCGCTGATTGATGCGGGCGGCGAAGTGGCGTTTTTCCATCGAACACGCATTCGCTGGCGTGGTTTGTGGAAACCGAAAATCAATTTGCGTTCGCATCGAAAAATTGTCGTGATTGACGGCATCTTCGGATTTACCGGTGGTATTAATATCACCGACGACGAAAATGAATCCATCAATAGTGCAGCCTATCGTGATTTGCACGTCTCGGTTTCCGGTGACGTTGTGCGCTGGCTGCAATTGGCTTTTCTGGAAGACTGGGTTTATGCGGGTCGCCATGCCCCAAAAGACAAGGATTTGTTTACCGAGCAATCCCAGGCCAGAATTAAGGCACAAATTATTCCGGCCGGTCCCGACACTGTCTGGGAACCGATTCATCGCAGCAAGATATTTGCAATTTCGCATGCCTGCGAACGTGTTTGGCTGGCCACTCCGTATTTCGTACCGAGCGAACCTGCCCGCATGGCACTGATTTCCGCTGCTTTGCGCGGCGTGGATGTGCGTTTGATCGTCCCGGAGAAAAGTGATTCCCGTTTGGTCGATGCCGCTGCGGGTTCCTATTTCGACGAATTACTCGCTGCCGGCGTGCAGATTTATTGCTACCCCCGAATGCTGCATACCAAGGCCTTGCTGATAGACGACGAAACCCTGATTCTGGGTAGTTCGAATTTCGACAACCGTAGCTTTCGACTCAACTTCGAGCTCTGCATCTTGCTGGAAAATCTGGACCTGGCCTTGGCATTAAGCCAGGTCTTGTTGGAGGACATGCAGAAAAGTCGGCCTGTCCCTAAATTACGCGCCCAGCCTTGGTTAAAACGGTTGGCGGAAGCTTTTGCCCGCCTGCTATCGCCCGTACTTTGAGACAAATATGAATACCCGGGAAGTGTAAACAGGCGCTTGCCTGCGTTAAACTGGCAGAAATTTCACCGGATCGCCACTATGCCCTGGATCTTGTTATTACTCGCGCTGATTTGCTTCAGCATTACCTTTTCGCCAAGCGTGCCATTCGCGTTGACGGTTATTTTGATTCTGGCTGCCTTGGGCCTGCTGCTGGCTGCCGTCTTGAGCTTTCTATCCGAAAGACTTCAAAGCAATAGCCGCGACGATACCAAAATGATCAGTCCGGAAGATCTGCGCATGATGCGTGAACAAGCCGCTGCCCGCAAAGCTGCGGCACAAAATTCCGAAAACAGTAATAATTAATCGTTATCGCTTTCGACACGATTGCGACCTGCACGTTTCGCCCGGTACAAAGCGGCATCGGCACGTCGCAATAAACTGCTTTGCTCGACCTGAATGCTGGGAACAAAGCCGGCAACACCTATACTGACGGTGACATCCTTGTTCTGCTGAATCATGATTTGGCGAATATGATCTGCCCGTCGAACCGCATCTTCCAGATTGACGCCGGGCAATAGCAAGGCAAATTCCTCACCGCCGAAGCGGGCCAGCAACTCGCGTTTCGAGTCATGCTCTTTTTTGAGCGTCTGGGCTATTTCACGCAATAGTACGTCGCCTTCAAGGTGGCCGTGCTTGTCGTTGAACTGTTTGAAGTGATCAACATCGATCATCAATGCCGACAGGGGTCTGCGTTGATCGAGGCAGCGAAACCATTCACGCTGAAGTCCTTGCTCCAATGCACGCCGGTTTGCGACGCCGGTCAATGAATCTTCGATCACCAATTCTGACAATCTTTGGTTCAACAGTTCCAGCTCCGTCGTACGTTCACTGATTCGCTTTTCAAGCTTGATATTGTCTTCGCGATATTTGGCAATACGATTTCTGATAAACCAGTACGTTAATAAACAAATAACCGCCACAACAC
The DNA here is from genome assembly GCA_050737775.1 of Arenimonas sp. Lineage (GTDB taxonomy): Bacteria > Pseudomonadota > Gammaproteobacteria > Xanthomonadales > Xanthomonadaceae > Arenimonas. The sequence continues at coordinate 857 of JBOHYH010000297.1, read as the reverse complement.
CCAGCAACATCAAAAAGCGGACCCACAGAATTTCATACCAGTGCGGAAGCATGGTGTAGCGATAACTTATGGTTTCAGCCTGACGTCCGGACCGGGTTTTTGCCTGCAATTCCAGCACATACTCCCCAGGTGGTTGTGCACGAATGAAAAGATCACGATCAGACCAGGCACTCCACTCGCTGGAAAGCTGCAGCATGCGATAGCGAAACTCGACTCCGCTTTCCAAACTTACCATCGAAAACCTGAGTTTGAGATTGTGGCCGGCAGGCACCTCGATATTCGCAAGCTTCGAGTCAGTAGGCAAATTAGTACTGGATTTGTTTTCCGGATTTAAGGCGGTCACGTATTCAAAATGCAATTGCAACGGTTCCGGTATCGCGCTCTTTTCCTTGTCGTTGTATTGCAGGATGCCACTCCAGGTCGACATGCGTAGAACACCATCGCGATTCAATCGCACAACGCCATAACCTGCTGCACTACTAAGTGCCATTCGCAATGCCTGCCATTGCATCTGCCCTTTTGGCCGAAACCACATTTCGCGTGAGGTAAAAGCATAGGCACCCATCGCCGTCTCGGTAACATAAAGTTCGTGCGGTCGGCTCACCAAGGTAAATGGCGGGGCTGCTTCTGGGCTGAATTTCTTTCCGTCATATAGATAACCCTTTTCGGCAATGACGACATGGACTTTGCCATCAAGCCGGTAAACATGTTGGGCAGCTTCTTTTTCCAGCGGAAATCCATCGCCCGGACCAAATGTCTTCTTGTCCAACACGTCGAATGTGGCGGTATCAAAATGCCACCGTTGCGGCCCGGCATAATTGTTGCTGAACCAGATTTCCCCCGGCCCGGTTTCCACC
>JBOHYH010000296.1:0-2541 GCA_050737775.1 Arenimonas sp. | reverse complement strand
CATTGAAAGTGGAGAGTGGGGCAAAACAAAGGGGGCAGGTTGATAAATCGGCCATCGTTCTTCCTGCCCCACCGCGGTTAACGCTTAAAGGAGGAAAGACAAGGACATACATGGACGCCCCCTCGGTGACAAGAGGTTCTTTTGATGTTGTCTTGGGTGGTAGAAAGACAAGGACAGCCACTAAACCCACATCGCCTGACACTGGATTAAGATTTTCCCTACAAGGCTTGTTGGTAAATATTGAGAATGGGTATTTTTGCGGCGGATTTTACCTGCCCACCGCTGTTAACGCTTAAAACAAAAACGCGGTTAGGCGGGCAAAAAATTCTCGTAAGTTGGTGCCTTTGGCCCAACGCTTTTAATCGGTTGTCGTGATGCTTAATTGTCATCGCAAGCTTTTGTCGGGCCAAGGCACCGACCTACGATTGAGATTCATTTAAATCGGCCATCGTTCTTCCTGCCCACCGCTGTTAACGCTTAAAACAAAAACGCCGTCGTTCATCGCGACGGCGTTTTTGTTTGCGTGTTGTTTTTTGCTTAGCGATCAGGCTGTGCGAGCACCGAGTCAATGACTTGCATGACTAACAAACTCCGGGACACGCACTTAATCCACATCGCCTGACAGCGGATTAAGATTTTCCCTACAAGGCTTACTGGTAAATATTGAGAATGGGTATTTTTGCGGCGGATTTCAAACAACTCTGGACACCCATAATCTGACACAGCTAGCAAGTGATATCTAGATCGCCCGATCATTTACCGATTTCTCTAGATAGTTCAAAATATTATTTTTCATCGCCCACACTTCATTCTCCCGACACCGGGAAACAGGGTTCTGTCAGTTTAGGCCTTCCGTATCTGCCGAGTGATGCCGATACCTTTAAGCCAGCGTTGTCCGATGGCTACAGCTTTTTCCATGAGTTGCTCGGATGTTCCAATCATTCGCCAATAGCCCGAACCTACGGCTTTCACCTGAGTAGGCCAATGCGTGGCACTGCAACCGGTTTTGTTGAGTGCAGCAGGTGCTTTGGAATGGCGCCTTTCTTATCAGGTCTTATTTGTTGGCCTGTCCATTGCACCAGCTCGATGTATTGGCCTTGTTTCAATGACAACGCAGGCGCCAATCCGATCAGTGGTTTTAATCTTTGCTGGGCATTGGCTTCATCGTTACGACAGGCGAGTACCCGTTGTTGAATGCTGGTGTGATGGCTGTTATCCAGACGCACCGTCATACCAGCACGGATCGGATTGAGATCCACATAAGCCATAGCGGCAAGCACGGCCCTTTCATCGGCCAGGACTTGGCATTTGAAGCGACCTTCCCAAAACCGGCCTGTACACGAATCTTCGCCATTGGCGGCACGAGCAATGGGCTCGTTAATGCATCGCATCAGCCATGACAGCGAACAAAGACGTTGCCGCAGTAAAGCCAGGCGTGATGGGTTCTTGAGTAATTTTTGGACACGGTGCTCGTTGTCTTGATCACGACATGGAAACAGTTGGCACCAACGTTGAGAAATTTCATCATCGGACCAACGCTGCGCCGCATCGACATCAACATGCACGACAATATGCAGATGGTTACTCATGACGGCATAACCGTAGATGCCGATGGAAAAGCAGGCGGTGACTTCATGCAAGCGTTGTTCGATCCAGGCCTTGCGATGGCTGTAATCGATAGAAGAGTAGGGATCAATGCCGCACAACCACGCGCGCCGAACACAGCGTGACACACAATGATAATTGCCGGAAGAATGGTCGGAAACAAAGAAGGAGCGAGCGGCAGCCATGACGCATTATTGCGAGTAGCGATAATCAGAAATGTAGGGGAAATCTGAATGTCGTGTCAGGAGATATGGATTTGGTGGGTGTCCGCTAAAACTCACAGTGATAATTACCGGACGCGTGATCGGAAACGAAGAGAGAACGAGCGATAGCCATGGCGCATTATTGCGAGTGGCAATAAGCAGAAATGTAGGGGGAATCTGAATATCATGTCAGGTATTATGGGTTTGATGGGTGTCCGAAAAATTGTGTCGAACAATTACGCGTGCTCGAAGCAGGCTACTCGATAGCCGTCGGCATTACCCCCGAAGCCTTTCCACCGGGAGTGGATACTGAAGCGGATTTGGCGAGGGCAGAGCAACGGTTTGACGCAGGATTGAAATAAACGAGTCATTATCGTTTTTTGCGCCAACGCTCGGCAATAAACGGTCCTGATAATTTTGCCAACACAAATATTCCGAAATACAAAACCCCAAACGCAACAACACGATGCGGTTCACTTTCCCAGATGCCTTCGCTTTTCGGGTCGAGTCCGAATGTTGCGACCAGCTCCGGTTTTATGCCCAGGAAGGGCAGGTCTGCAAAGAGTGTGGCGAAACAGGCAAACAGATACACGACCACCATTCCGGCCCAGGCTGCCATCGCCTGCATGGTTTGATCATCGCTGGGTTTCTTGAGTATCCAGGATAATTTTCCGACGAAAAGCCAGCCGAATGCCAATAACATCCACCAGGCTTCGAATGTCCAGGCAAATGC
>JBOHYH010000295.1:0-3428 GCA_050737775.1 Arenimonas sp. | reverse complement strand
TCTGCGACTGCTCCATTATGGCTCGAGAGCGTTAGCTCTCACTTTGAAGCCGGATATACGCTTGCAATCGTACCGAAGCCAACATCACTTATTGCAAATCAGGGGGAGTCCATATACGACTTACCGCAGCATCCTCGAGTCCGGTGTTTCTGGATTCGACGAAATTCACAGGCTCTTGCTCGGTCACACAATACGGAAGCAGGCTTTGCACAATGGCATTGACCAATTTGTGGCCATTAAACAGAGAAACCTCGACGAATGGCATGATTTCTCTACGGAAATTATCCCGCAGCAAACGATATTTTGGATACGCTGATTCCTGACTACCCACTTCAGCCCAGAGCGCATTCCATGACATGCAAAAATCCATGGTGATGCTGGCCAGATCACCAAGACGCGGATGCGAAACGGTTTCGCCAAAAAGGAAATTGAAAATATCCCGCATTTCCCACGGCGACATCACGTCGGGCATATTGCTGCTTTCATAGCGCAGCTGGACTGGAGCATCATTATTGTTCATGCCGATACGCGCTGGTTGCCAACCGGGGATGTTCATATGCGAAGGCTTGCTGTTCCTTAACCAGGACCAGAATTGTTCGCCACCGACCGTATCGGCAACAAGATGGATTCTTGCCAGTTCGTTATCATTCAATACCCGATGCCAACGCCAGGTATCGAATATCCAGCATTCGCCGGCAGCCATGTTGATCTCTTCATCGCCGCAGGAAAAACGTACAGTGGGTTGCGTAACGATGGGGACGTGCACACGCATGCGTTCGCGCCAGTAATAATGCACATCCACGTGACGTTCGACTTCCGCCTGGCCCGAGAGGCGCATGAGTCGCGTACGACCCCAGACGCCGCCAATGGTCTGCATTACCTGCATCAGATACGGACATCTCAGCAAATATTCCGTCGGTTGCATCGGGCCCGAGAGTAGATCGCTTTTTTTATCGCCGTAAGGCGTTATCAGGGTCAGTGCATCATTACCGGCAAAACCTTGTGGATGCGGCAACCAGGCCGACTCTTCAATGGCGGAAATTTCCCGGGCCAGCAAATCCGCATCGAATTTCAACGGTAACTGGATAAACGGATGCTCTAACTTCATGTGGGAAATACCATTGAATGTGTGTGATGCAGATACTGGCCGAAATGACTGGCTGAATTATATTATTCCGGCTTGTAAACTTCCGCTCCCTGAGCCAGAAATTCCTTCGATTTTTCCGCCATGCCTTGTTCCAGTGCCTCGGCAGCTTCCAGATCTTGGGCATCGGCGTAATCGCGCACATCCTGTGTGATTTTCATCGAGCAGAAATGCGGGCCGCACATCGAGCAAAAGTGCGCGACTTTGTGTGCTTCCTTCGGCATAGTTTCGTCGTGGTATTCGCGGGCACGATCCGGGTCAAGGCCCAAATTGAACTGATCCTCCCAGCGGAATTCGAAGCGTGCTTTTGACAATGCGTTATCACGCGCTTGCGCACCTGGATGACCTTTCGCCAGATCAGCCGCATGCGCGGCAATCTTGTACGCCATCAAACCTTCACGCACGTCATTCTTGTTCGGTAAGCCCAAATGTTCTTTCGGCGTGACATAGCAAAGCATCGCCGTACCATACCAGCCAATCATGGCTGCACCGATGGCACTGGTAATGTGGTCATAACCCGGGGCAATGTCGGTGGTCAAAGGGCCAAGGGTATAGAACGGCGCTTCACCGCATTCACGCAATTGTTTATCCATGTTTTCCTTGATCAATTGCATCGGCACATGGCCGGGGCCTTCGATCATGGTTTGCACATCATGTTTCCAGGCAATTTTTGTCAGCTCGCCCAATGTTTCTAATTCGCCGAATTGTGCGGCGTCATTGGCATCGGCAATCGAACCCGGACGCAGACCATCGCCCAGCGAAAAACTGACGTCGTAGGCTTTCATGATTTCGCAAATGTCTTCGAAATGCGTGTACAGGAAATTTTCCTTGTGATGCGACAGACACCATTTCGCCATGATCGAGCCACCGCGCGACACAATACCGGTCACGCGTTTTGCAGTCAGCGGCACATAACGCAGCAATACGCCAGCATGGATCGTGAAGTAATCGACGCCCTGCTCGGCCTGTTCGATCAAGGTGTCGCGGAACAATTCCCAAGTCAGTTCTTCGGCGCGACCATCAACTTTTTCCAATGCCTGATAAATCGGCACAGTTCCAATCGGCACCGGCGAATTGCGGATAATCCATTCGCGGGTTTCGTGGATGTGTTTGCCGGTGGAGAGATCCATCACGGTGTCGCCGCCCCAACGCATCGACCACACCAGCTTTTCGACTTCTTCGGCGATACCGGAACTCACCGCCGAGTTGCCGATATTGGCATTGATCTTGACCAGAAAATTACGACCGATAATCATCGGCTCGATTTCAGGGTGATTGATATTCGCCGGAATAATCGCGCGACCACAGGCCACTTCCGAACGCACGAATTCCGGCGTGATCAGTTTCGGCAAATTCGCACCGAAATGTTCGCCCGCATGCTGTTTCAATAAATGCGCTTCGGTGATCGCCTGGATATTCTGGTTTTCGCGAATCGCAATGAATTCCATTTCCGGCGTGATAATGCCGCGACGCGCGTAATGCATCTGCGACACATTCATGCCGGCTTTTGCCTTGCGCGGCATCGGACGATTGCCGAAACGCACTGCATTCAACTTGGCATCATGCTCGCGGGCGCGACCGAATTCCGAACTCAGGCCCGACAACAATTCGGTATCGTTTCTTTCTTCAATCCATTTCGCGCGCAACGGGCTCAAGCCCTGCGCCAGATCAATCGACACATTCGGATCGGTATAGGGACCTGAATTGTCGTACACGCAGAACGGCGCATTTTTTTCGACACCGACAATCTTGCGGGTATCGGTCAATTCGACTTCGCGCATCGGCACGCGGATATCATCACTCGAACCCTGCACGTAAATTTTCTTTGAGCCAGTGAATGGCTTGGTGACGGATTCGGAAAGTTCCTGCGCTTGGCGCAATAATTCGCTGGGTAAAGCATTCATGGCATCGTCCTAATAAAAAAATATCGAAACGGCGATGCACATGCTGCCCATGATCGGGCACAGCTTGCGAGCTTCCCTACACCGGCATTAACCGGATCAGGTTCAAAGGGTATATCTCAGCCAGACCGTAAAATCGTCAGGCACCCCCGCTTCAGGCGCTATTTCATCACGAGAAGGCCGTGCGTGCCAGTGAAACTGCAATTACGGGGGCAAACGGTAGCCCGGATGCAGCGCAGCGTAATCCGGGAGGCGATGCGACATCGATTGAAAATATCCTGATACCCACTCGATGGCGCGGGAGGTGTTCAGATTTTCGTTTCATGGCGAGCATTCCCGGATTGCGCTGCGCTGCATCCGGGCTACAGTTTGGATCAGTGAAA
>JBOHYH010000294.1:0-4282 GCA_050737775.1 Arenimonas sp. | reverse complement strand
GGTCAAAAATAGCAGTGTCTTATTCGACATCTTTCGGGCTTTTACAGACAATGTTTGATTTCACTATTCTCGTGGTCTCCGATGCTCATGCCTCCAGTGTTGCCTTGACACTGGATATTCTTGCGGCGGCAGCAGCCATGGCTCCGCGTGTGGGCGCGGCAATGCCACGCTGGCGAGTACGCTCATTTACCGAAGGTCCGACACGCCTGAGCAATGATCTATTGTTGGATGCCAAGCGGCTTGGCAATCGAGCCAAGCCAGATAATTCAATTTGGGTTGTCCCGGGGCTTGCCACCAACAGCGCCGAGCTTGTGGCTTCCAGAGTTTCACAACCCGACGCACTTCTCGCCACCAAAGCACTAAAGACACAGGGGCAGTCCGGTGGAATGGTGGCAGCTTCATGCTCAGCCGTCTTTCTTCTTCAGGCCGCAGGTCTTTTGAAAAATAAAAAAGTCACTACAACGTGGTGGCTAGCGTCACATCTGCAAAACATCGAGCCTGAATGCATGGTAGATGCCAACCGCATGGTGATTGCGGATGGGAACATTTGGACTGCGGGCGCTGCTCTGGCGCAAACCGATCTCATGCTTCAGTTGATTCGTGCACGCTTTGGGTCAGCCTTGGCGGATGCAGTATCGCGAGTGTTACTGATCGATGGCAGGGAAGCGCAGGCACCTTTCATCGCGCCAGCCATGCTGGCCAATGGCGATGACTTTATTGCGCAATTATCATCGCAAATCGATGCAGCGTTTCCACACACGCTAAGCGTTGCCGACATGGCGAAAAAGCTTTGCATTTCAGAACGAACACTGGCACGTCGTGTAAAAGCCGCTACCGGGAAAAACACGTCAGTCCTGATTCAGTTCGTTCGCCTGAAGCGTGCCAGAATGCTACTGGAAACAAGCCGAATGTCGGTCGATCAAGTGTCAGAAAATGTCGGCTATCGCGACGCTACTGCATTGCGTCGCTTGATGCGTAAAGTCTTCGGCGCGACACCGCGTCAGTTACGAGCATCGGTTCGCATTTCCTGAAGCGACGTTTTTCAAAATTTACCCGCTCAGGTGTGCAGTTGCCGTACGAATTGACACATAAAACACCTACTTTCTGGTGATCCAAAAAATAAATCGGACGTTCCAGTATTAAATTGGATGGTTACATCAATAAATAGGGGTCGTACAGGTTTTGACAAGCGTTATCACTACAGACAACCCAACTGATGATATGAAAATATACGCAGTAACATTTTGATCGAAAGGTCCGCAGTTCGTGACTGGCTTGATACCGCTTACACCGAACTAGTGCGTGACCCAACAAATAAAAAGCTCCGGCATCCTATGGTGCTGATATGTGGAACACGGGCATCCCGCTTCCCAATGAATTAATTAGAATTGTGAAGCAGCATTAAAAAAGCGATCTAATACGACAAAAACCGTCTCAGCTTTTGCGACTGGTCTAGACTAATTTGGCCCTAAGGAAGTCAGACGCTCAACGTAAGGATGCATCGGGCAACAACTTGTAGAAGGCCCGTGTCTATTTTGGGATTGTCATCCGTTCAAGACGCTACAAAGCAGGAGAAACCTAATATCTCCAAATAAGCGCTTTTTGCTTTGTCACATTAGAGTTGGCAATTCAAGATTTTTCTGGCGATTTACTTAGTCACTTACGGAACGGTACTCATCCTGATAAAGATCAGATGGGTAAGTGGATTGATAATTACCTGCGAAGATATAGTCTAAGAAGGACCTACACCTGAGCATTTGGACACGATGAAACGGAACTGGCGTATGCACAGGTGTAACAAGAATCTCGGCCGTGGGCGCATCGTCGGTAATCGGACGAGTTGGAAACAAAAAATTCCTATGTATTGCTTCGTTGCATTGGGGGAATGCAAAGCTTGCTAAAGCGCTCAAAGCATCCGAGGGATTGTTACCCATCCGACGCAACAAAAAACAGAGTAGCACTAATACCAAGGAACCTGAGATGCAGCTAGACGAAGTTCATATTGCCTATTGCCACTATTATGCTACTGGGGAGGGCGTAAGCATTTTCATTGCGCTGGGTGGCAGTTATAAACACGCCGAGAGCATTTTTAAGAAGCATGTACCCGAATACTTCCATCTTGGCCTTGTTATTCGTCCCATCAGCTTAAAGGAAGAAGAGGTGGAACGGTTTTTGCCTCTGCCAGTTCTTGACCTATTCGCGACTAATCCGAGTGGAACAACAGAGTACTTTTCTACCGTTCACTACAATCTGTCATAGGAAGCGTCAATGTGCTAATCGCGACGTACTTACCTTTCAATACGCATCTGGCATTTTGTGTTAGGCGCGATAAGGTGATCCCCCAAATCCTGCGTCAAACCGGGGTAACGCGATAAGGTGCGCACCCAAAACCTTGCGTTGAATATAGGGTGCCGCTCTGGCGCACCGTTTGTTTGATTGTGCGTGATTGCGTCCAATTCCTTGGCTTCGATCGGTGCGCTTGAGCGCACCCTATGACATGCGTTGAATTCGATATTGGATAATGCCTTGGCGCACCGTTTGTTTGATGGTGCGGATCTGAGTCCGACTCCTCGGCTTCGATCGGTGCGCTTGAGCGCACCCTATGCACTCATACCGATTACCGAAAAAGAGAGGGTAAGTTCATTAAAAAATAAACCCGCCCCTTCTTTTATTCGCAGTCAATTACTGGCAAGTCGTTGCCGGGTCGCTGCAATAAACGCGATAAGGTGCGCACCCAAACCTTGTTTTGAATTCGGTATAGGGTGCGACCCGGCGCACCGTCTGTTTGATGATGCGTCGTTGCGTCCGATTCCTCGGCTTCGATTTGGTGCGCTTGAGCGCACCCTATGAGTTGAATTGAATCCGATATCGTTACGACCCAACTCACCGTTTATCTGATGGTGCGCAATGGCGTCAGATTCCTCGGCTTCGATTTGGTGCGCTTGAGCGCACCCTATAGCGGCACCCCATGGCGACGCCCTATGACGTTTCCCTATACATGCGTCGGATTTTTCTGACAGGTTTTGTCGATGAAATCTGATATGGCGTACGCGTGTTTCACTGCATGCTGCGGCATGTCAAATTATCGTCGTGTACGGGTTGATGGCGGCACTTATTTCTTTACTGTCAATTTGCTTGAACGCCATCGCAGGTTGTTGGTTGAACACATTGATGAATTGAGGTGTTCATTTCGTGATGCAAAACACTCGCGACCTTTTGAAATTATCGCCATCGTCATTTTGCCCGATCATCTGCATTGCATTTGGAAATTGCCCGAGGGTGATTCGGATAATGCCAATCGCTGGTCGCAAATCAAAACAGGCTTTTCAAAACGCCTATCTACCGGCGAACGACTATCGAAATCCCGATCTGTTCGTCGCGAACGTGGAGTTTGGCAGCGTCGTTTCTGGGAGCGTTTGCTCGAGGACGAAACGGATCTTCATAATCACATCAACTATGTCTATATCAACCCGCTAAAACACAAACACGTTACTCATGTGTGCGATTGGCCGTATTCCAGTTTTCACCGCGATGTAAAACGCGGGATTTATTCCGCTGATTGGTCTGGGTAAGCATAGGGTGCGACCCGGCGCACCGTTTGTTTGATGGTGCGTCGATGTGTCCGATTCCTCGGTTTCGATTTGGTGCGCTTGAGCGCACCCTATGCCCTGTGGAGAAAACAGAAGGCAAGCTTTTCGGCGCAATGGTGGAGCGTATTGCGCCCTACCAATGGTTCGTGATTAAACGCGATAAACGCCGCACCCAAATCTTGCGTTTGTAGAAAAGGGGTGAGGTTCATTTAAAAAATGAACCTCACCCCTTTTTCGGGACAAGCGTATCCGGGTTAACGTGTTGCATGATCCGTTCAAACATTGATTGCGCTACCAATGCGTTATCCAGGCGATCAAGCGATTCGATCAGTTGATCCGCTGTGCTGGTAAGTTCCACGGCGGCAGCTTCAAAAGCTCGCCACAGCGGTTTTAACTGATCAACCAGGCGGTTGCCGGCTTCAGTAAGCACAAGCCGTCGTCGTCGAGCATCAGCGGTATCCAGTTCTGACACAATGATGCCGGTTCGTTCAAGTGAGTGACGAGTCTGACTGACCGATGCATGAGTGATCCCGAGCACTGATGCCAGCTCACCAACCGTCGCAACGCGGTAAGTCGTATATGGACTCCCCCTGATTTGCAATAAGTGATGTTGGCTTCGGTACGATTGCAAGCGTATATCCGGCTTCAAAGTGAGAGCTAACGCTCTCGAGCCATAATGGAGCAGTCGCAGA
>JBOHYH010000293.1:0-19138 GCA_050737775.1 Arenimonas sp. | reverse complement strand
GAACCGTTGACCCCTTGCATGCCATGCAAGTGCTCTACCAGCTGAGCTATAGCCCCCTAAATGGAGAAGCGGAATTGTAATGATCGCTCCGCACCACGTCAAGCATTTACCGGTAATAAATTTTCTTCCAGCAGCAGCAAGGTATGCGGTGCATGTCCCTGGATGTCCAGATAATCAAGCCATTTATTGAGAAAACTATTCATTCTCAAGCGGTGCCCAACCATTACTTTGGTCGAAGGTCGCAAGCCCAGCACATCCTGCCATTGACGACCAACATAACAATGCGTTGCTTCGCACTGTTGGGTATCACGATAAACCCTTAGAAAAGCGGAAGGATCCGGCTGCCCGGATACCGGATCCAGCAAGTTGTAGCTGAGCTTGAGTTCCAGCGTGTAGGCGTGCACTTCGATTACGTCGAGCATCAACGCCAGCCCGTCATGACCACATGACTGATAGCGACCCGCCTTGAGCACAGAAGTATTAAAAAGACCTTCTGCGCGCTCGTAATTTTCGCCGTAAAGCCCCATCAACCAACTTAATCGGCTGATTCTGGGTAAAGCGGACGGGCGAATAAATCGTGACATACGACCATGCTAGCACTCGCGGACAAAAACATCTTGCCCGTTTTCAAAGCCATGCCGTCACGATTAATACATATGCTTCTGAATGCCGAATTGCGCCAGTATCTTGCTGGCGATTTCTTCAATCGAAGTGTGCGTCGTGCTGAGATGCGGTAGTTGCTGGTTTTTGAATAATGCTTCGGCAATCGCGACTTCTTTTTTGCATTGCTCGATGGTGGCGTAACGGGAATTGGGTTTACGTTCCGTTCGAATTTGCTGCAAACGTATCGGATCAATGGTCAGTCCGAATAATTTACGACGATGTGCTTGCAATCGCTTGGGCATTTCATCATTTTCAAGATCTTCTTCGGTTAATGGGTAATTGGCCGCTTTCACGCCGTAATGCAGCGCCAGATAAAGACACGTAGGCGTTTTACCCGAACGTGAGACGCCGACCAGAATCAAATCAGCCTCGCCATAGTCCAGATCAATACCGTCGTCATGGGTTAAGGCATAGTTAGTCGCATTAATCCGGGCCTCGTAGGCGGCGAAATCCACCATGCCATGTGCCTGCCCTACGCGCGGTTGATGCAGAGTTCCGAGTTCCTGCTCTAATGGCGCAATAAATGGGGCGAAAACATCCATCATGAATGCGCCGCTTTCGGCCAGAATCGCGCTTAATTGGCTATCGACAACGGTATTCACCACGATAGGTTTTTTTCCCATTTCAAGACCTGCCGCGCGAATTTGCGTTGCCGACTCTCTGGCTTTATCGGCGTTATCGACAAATGCGATGCGGCGCGTCTGGAATTCCACGCCCGAAAACTGGGTCAATAAGCTGTGGCCAATGGTTTCGGCGGTAATGCCGGTACCATCCGAGACGAAAAATACCGGTCTTGGCATCGCAACGCTCACATATTTGAAGTCGGCTTATTCTGCCTGAGTGAAATAGATTTGGCTTGCGTGGCCTGGCGCGAGATAATAGCGGCTTCGCTGCCCCACTCTCTGGAGTCTCACTTGAGCGCTTATGTCCTTTGGCTGCACGCATTACGTTTATCCGATTTAGCCCAGGTCGGCGGGAAAAACTCCTCGCTTGGCGAAATGATCGGAAATCTAAGCCAGTTGGGCGTATCGGTACCTGGTGGTTTTGCCACTACGGCCGATGCATATCGTGAATTCATCAACGTCAACAAACTGACCGAGCGCATGCAAGAGCGTTTATCTGGTCTGGACGTTGAAAATGTCGATGAATTGGTCAAGGCTGGCACAGAGATTCGCGGCTGGGTTATGAATGCGCCACTTCAGCCGGCTCTTGATGCTGCCATTCGTGTTGCGTATCAAACCATGTGCAGCGAAGCGGGCGCAAAAGAAATTTCTGTCGCGGTACGTTCATCCGCCACTGCAGAAGATTTACCGGATGCCTCTTTCGCAGGCCAGCAGGAAACCTTTTTGAATGTGACCGGCGAAGACGATGTCGTTGCCAAAGTAAAAGAAGTTTTTGCGTCCCTGTATAATGATCGTGCCATTGCCTATCGCGTACATCACGGCTTCAAGCATGAGGATGTATTTTTATCGGCGGGTGTTCAATTGATGATTCGCTCCGATATCGGTGCTTCCGGCGTTTTATTTACACTCGACACCGAATCCGGTTTCCGCGATGTGGTGTTTGTCACTTCAAGCTATGGCTTGGGTGAAATGGTCGTGCAAGGCGCAGTCAATCCTGACGAATTTTATGCCTATAAACCGAGCTTGAATGCAGGCAAACCTGCCATTCTTCGTCGCACTTTGGGCTCCAAACAGATTCGCATGGTGTATTCGGATGCCCCTGGTGAGCGCGTACGGACCGAACCAACGCCGGTCGAATTGCAAAGCAAATTTTCGATTAGCGATGCCGATGTTGAAGAATTATCACGACAATCTCTCACCATCGAAAAACATTATGGCCGTCCGATGGATATCGAATGGGCCAAAGACGGCAACACCGGCAAACTTTATATTGTGCAGGCACGTCCGGAAACCGTGAAATCACGCGCCAAAGCCACGCAAATCGAACGCTATCTATTGAATGAAGCCGGTAGCGTGATTTGCGAAGGTCGTGCCATTGGCAACAAGATCGGATCCGGCGTCGCCCGCGTAGTGCGTTCACTCGCTGACATGAATCGCGTTCAACCTGGCGATGTTCTTGTTGCCGACATGACCGACCCCGATTGGGAACCGGTGATGAAACGAGCCTCGGCGATTGTTACCAATCGTGGCGGCCGTACTTGCCATGCCGCCATCATTGCGCGTGAGCTGGGGGTGCCGGCCGTCGTCGGAACATCGAATGCTCTCGACTCCATTCATGATGGGCAGCTTATTACCGTCTCCTGTGCACAAGGCGATACCGGTTTCATTTATGACAAGGCATTGGCCTTCGAACGCATCACGACCGATCTCGCGCAAATGCCCCCTGCCCCGATGAAAATCATGATGAATGTTGCCAACCCGGAACGCGCATTCGATTTCGCGATGTTACCCAATGCTGGCGTCGGACTGGCACGTCTCGAAATGATTATCAACAGCCATATTGGTGTACATCCAAAAGCACTTCTGGAATTCGATAAGCAAGATGCCGCGACCAAAACACGTATCAAGGAAAAGATGGCAGGATACGACAGCCCTCGTTCCTTTTACGTCGATCGTCTGGCCGAAGGCATTGCAACCATTACGGCAGCCTTTGCACCGAATCCTGTCATCGTGCGTTTGTCCGATTTCAAATCCAATGAATATGCAAATTTGATTGGCGGGAAAAATTACGAGCCGCACGAAGAAAATCCGATGATCGGTTTCCGTGGGGCTTCGCGTTACGTTGACCCAAGTTTTGCCGAATGTTTCGCCATGGAGTGTGAGGCGTTTAAACGCGTACGCGACACCATGGGCTTGAGTAATGCCTGGGTCATGATTCCTTTCGTGCGTACGCTCGAAGAAGGTGAAAAAGTCATCGAAGTACTGGCGAAAAATGGCCTGCGTCGTGGCGAAAATGGACTCAAGATCATCATGATGTGTGAATTGCCATCGAATGCACTGCTCGCTGAAGAATTTCTCGAAATTTTCGACGGCTTCTCGATTGGTTCAAACGATTTGACACAATTAACGCTTGGTCTGGACCGCGATTCCGCCATCGTCGCGCATCTGTTTGACGAGCGTAATCCCGCCGTCAAGAAAATGCTCTCGATGGCCATTGCTGCTGCCAAGAAGAAAGGCAAATACGTCGGTATTTGCGGACAAGGCCCGAGCGATCATCCGGATCTTGCGGACTGGTTAATGCAGCAAGGCATTGAATCGGTATCGCTGAATCCTGACACCGTCGTTGATACATGGCTGCGACTCGCCAAACTGAAAGCATCCTGACGGCATGAAAACCCTGAATGATTTACTGCTTGAGCTTGGCAAACACGATTGGTTGGTGCGTGGCCTGATTGCACTGTGTATTGCCGTTATCGGCACTTGGCTGGCAAGTTGGGTGGCACGTGCAGTGGACAGAGTCTTACAGCGATTTGATGTCGAGATTATATTGCGCACTTTCTTGCGCAACGTAGTCTACGCCGCAGGCATTGTCGTGGTATTTATTGCGGCACTGGATTTTGCCGGCGTACCGACGACATCGCTACTTGCCGTGGTTGGCGCTGCTGGCTTGGCAATTGGTTTGGCGATGAAAGACTCGTTGTCCAATATTGCATCGGGCGTTATGTTGATCATGCTACGGCCTTTTCATAGCGGCGATTACGTTCAAGTGGCGGGTATTGAAGGGATTGTTGATAGCGTTCGTATTTTTCAGACCCATTTACATACTCAGGACAACCGGCAAATTATTTTTCCCAACAGCCAGATTACCAACGCACCGATTATCAACTTTACCGCTCGTGGCATTCGCCGCCTCGACGTGTCTGCGAAGATCAGTTACAACGACGACATGGCCAAGGCGCGAAAGATATTGCTCGCCATTGCGGACGACCATGCTCAGGTCCTGTCGGAGCCAGCGGCAGAAGTAATCGTTTCGCAGCTGGCTGACAGTCATGTTGAATTGCAATTGCGGGTTTGGCTATCTGCTGCCGATCATGGTGCGTTAAAAGCCTATTTGCTTGAACAAAGCTGGGTCGCGTTAAGCGAACAAGGTTTTAAAACCGCATATCCGCAACGTCATATGCATATTCACCATCACGGTAAAGCGGAAGGGCTTGATGACGAGGTACTTGTAGGATAAATGCAGGCGATCTACGAATTGCCCCTTCGATGCCGCGCATCACGGACTTCATTGTAGGAGCGAGCTCTGCTCGCGAGAACCTGCATCGAAGTATTTCGCGAGCAGAGCTCGCTCCTACAAAAAAATTATCCAACTACCTGATTTCTGCCATTGCGTTTGGCTTCGTAAAGTTTAGCATCGGCTTTCGATGCCAGTTTCTCGTGATGTGAAAGTCCGGTTCGTTCGCTGATGCCGATACTCACGGCGAGTTTCAAACCGGGCGCAAAACTATTGCAATCGATGGCCTGGATGGCGATCCGGATTTTTTCACACTTGGCGCGGGCGCTTTCCAGATCCTGATCCGGGAACAATAAAGCAAATTCTTCCCCGCCCCAGCGGGCAGTAAGTTCATCGCCACGCAGCCCTGCCCACTTGCCAGCATGTTCGGAACCCATTACACGTTTCATGGTTTCGGCAATCACTTTCAGCGCCTGGTCACCCACATCATGCGAGTAGCTATCATTCACTTGCTTGAAGTGATCAACGTCAAGCAGGCCAAAACATAGCGGTTGATCACTTTGCACCGAAGTCTTGAAGGCTTCCTGTAATTTTTCATCCATACTGCGACGATTCGGCAAGCCGGTGAGCGAATCGGTACGTGCCTGTTGCTCGAAAGCTTCCGATTGCTGGCTGATTTTCAGGTTCAACATTTCCAGCTCGACATTCTTCTCGCTCAATGCACGCGTACGCTCATCGACAATACCGCTGAGTTCCAGTTCACGTGCTTCCAGTTGACGTACACGAGCCCGGTAAAGCGCGTATAGGAACATCGCAAGCAGAATAACGACTACCGGGATGAACCATGGTCGCTGATAAATTCTTGGTTTGATTTCAAACTTCAGACTGGCGCTTTCAGGACTCCAGGGACCACCACGTTGCGCGGCACTGACCTTGAAGGTGTAACGACCCGGTGGCAAATTGGTGAATTGCACATTGCGTAATTGTTCACGCTCGATCCATTCTTCATCGAAACCTTCCAGACGATAGCGATAACGAATTTGTTCCGGTGTGCGATAACTCAAACTGACATAGGCCATCTCGAGTTTGCGGGTATCGGCCGGCAACACCAGTTCGCTATCGGGATCGGCCATCTGGTCGTTCACCATCACGTTTTCAATCACCACCGGAGGTGGTGCAAGTTGATAGCGTGCAAGTTCATCGGGTTGCACAACTGAAACACCTTTGGCCGTTGCCACCCAGATGCTGCCATCTTTGGCACGCAAAGCGGCGGGCCCAGCACCACCATTGCACTGTGCGCTGGCCATACCATCGGCTTCGGCAAAACTGATCGCGTTCAGACGTTCCGACTTTCCGTCTGCAACCGCTTCCATTTCATTGCGCTTGACGTAGATCACGCCACGATTTGATGTTAGCCAGAAATTGCCGTAAGTGTCGGCAACAATCTGGAATATTGTTGCCACCGGCAAACCATTCCTGGTGCCAACCGCCGAAATTTTTCCATTGCGTAATCTAAGCACCGCACGGTCGGTGGCAAGCCATAAAGTGCCATCAGTATCTTCACTAAAGCCGAATACATCCTGAGATGAAAGGTATGCGGATATATCAATCGAACCGGCTTTCTCACCATTGATGAATCCGAGACCGTTTGCGGTACCCACCCAGATTTTTCCGGTTTTTGATTCGTGAATACTGAGAATGAAATCACGTGGCAACCCGTCTGCTTCGCCAAAACGTTTCAGCTCGTTGCCTTTTTTACGGTAGAGGCCCTGTGAAGTGCCGATCCACAAGGTGCCTGTGCGATCTTCATGCAACGCTCTCACCTGCGTGCCATAAAGTGGGCTGCCGGGCATCACTTGCTCGCGTACAACACCGTTTTTCCAGTTCACCAACCCTGTGGAGTACATGCCTACCCACAAGCTGCCGTCTTTAGCCGGAGCCAGACTCAAGATGGCATCGTCACGCAGGCTGGGGTTATCGGCAATGGCGATAATTTTTTCATCGACAAATTGATTCAAACCACGCGATGTTCCGATCATCACGCTGCCGTCGCTGGTTTGCGCCACTGCGCGCACATAGTTATCACTCAGACCCTGGTAGTTGTCGTAAGTAACGAACGGTGTGTCCGCGAAGCGCACAAGACCTGCATTGGTACCCGCCCAGACATTACCTTCGCGGTCATTGAACAAGGAGGAAACACGATTATTGGGCAGGCCTGTTTTGGCATCCAGACTTTCAAGACCTCGGCGGCCATAGCGCAAGATGCCTCGGTTTACCGTGCCCATCCATAAATTGGATTCAGTATCCAGATCCAGACTGATGACGGCTTCATCCGGAAAATCCGGTGTAATCTTTTTGAATTTGCCATTGCGGCCTAAATACAAGCCATGATGCGTGCCTATATATAAACCGCCTTCGGGTGCAGCCAATATCGCGTAGACGGCACCTACGGGAAGACCGTCAGCCACACTAAAACTTTGCACACGATTGTTTTCAACTCTGACCAGTCCATTGGCCGTGCCTGCCCAAATAACTTTGTTTTCATCCATGAAAACGGCATACATGCGTTCAGACGGCAAACCCTGACGCGTTCCGAACACGGTAACTTTTCCCTTTGCATCGATGCGCGAAAGACCTTTGCTTTCATGCGCGACCCAGATAGCACCCTGGCTATCTTCGATGGATGCCATGGTTTCGTTTTGGGGCAAACCTTCGGACTGGCTATATGTGCGCCACAAATCTTTCTGCAATACCGAAACACCACCACGTGATGTGGAGACAATCAATCGGCCATTGGCGCCGACGCTGACATCGCGAATTCCGTGGTCCTGCAATGCAGGCACGGTTTGCGGCGTGAAAATTCGGAAATCCTGGCCGTTGTAACGCACCAGTCCTTCCCAGGTGGCAAACCACAAATAGCCTTCTGGCGTCTGCGTGATGGAGTTGACCTGGTTATGCGGCAGACCATCGCGTGTTGTCCATGCTTCGCGCGAGTAGGAAGCCAATGGCTTCTTGTCGAGGGCAAAAACCGGCAAGGAAATTAGCATCAATGCCAATGCAAACAGAACTTTCAAGCGATGCATCAATTACCCCTGATCTTGTGCGGCTTGGTCGTGCCCGCCCAGTTTACCCATGTGCTGGCGATAATAGGCGAGTTCCTTTACTGATTCGCGAATATCCGACAAGGCGGTATGGGCCCCTACTTTCACCAACCCGCTCTGCAATTCAGGTGACCAGCGACGGCTCAGCTCCTTCAATGTCGAAACATCGAGGTTTCTGTAATGAAAATACCGCTCCAGTCTTGGCATGCCGCGCGCTAAAAAACGGCGATCCTGGCAAATCGAGTTGCCGCAAATCGGGGATTTATTGGCGCCAATCCATTTCGATAAAAATTCGATGGTGATGACTTCGGCATGGGCTGCGTCAATCTGGCTATCCAGCACACGTTGCCAAAGCCCTGACTTTTGATGCGTGCCGCGATTCCAGTCATCCATCGCTTCCAGCGTTTCGACGGATTGCTTGATCGCCAATTCCGGGCCTTCGGCCAGAATATTCAGGTCCTTGTCGGTAATAAGAGTTGCGATTTCAATAATCACATCACTGTCCGGGTCGAGGCCGGTCATTTCAAGATCAATCCAGATCAGGCGCTGGCTTTCATCATCATGGGTCATTTTGTATTTCCTTGAATATGTTTTACTGTAACAAATCAGGATCAATGCAGCCGCTACTTTGAACAACAGTTATCACATTTTGACATCTCTGCTCGCCCCGGCCATTTTAATGGCGGCGACCGGCTCGCTTCTGCTATCGGCCAATAATCGCCTGGCCCGGGTCGTTGACCGCTTGCGGACCTTGATGACGAACTGGAAACACGGTCCGCGTGATCAGCCATCAAGAGAATTGCAAATTCAGCGGCATCGCCAACGCAGTACTTATTTACTCCGGGCATGTCTGTATTTGTATTGTGCTCTGGGTTCGTTTATCGGCACCAGTCTTGCACTTGCTGTGGATACACTAAGCGGCAATCGTTTCTCACTGCTACCGACCATCATCGGTATTGTCGGCATGTGCTTTCTGCTTGGTGCCGTGTTTTATCTGGGACGGGAAGTTTTTGCGGCAGTAAAAAGTTTTGACGATGAGATAAAAGAAGAAATGGGCTAGGACTTCTGACGTTTTGCCCTGAAATAATCCGATAGTTTTTTGCTCGCCACTTCTGCCAAAACGCCGCCTTCCACTTCGATACGGTGATTGTGACGCGGGTCCTGCAACAAATCGAAAACCGAACCGGCAGCACCGGTTTTCGGATCGTAAGCCCCAAACACGACGCGCTTGATGCGGGCATGAATCATTGCCATCGCACACATGGCGCAGGGCTCAAGCGTGATGTATATCGTGCAGCCCAACAGTCGGTGATTCCGGATTTTTTCACCCGCAAGACGCATGGCCAGAATTTCTGCGTGCGCGCTCGGGTCATGCTGGCAGATATTCCGATTCCAGGCTTCAGCAAGGATTTCACCCGCTTCATTCACGATAAGTGCACCGACCGGCACTTCATCGTCTTCACGCTCGGCTCTGTCTGCTAGCTCGAGCGTGCGAAGCATCCAGTCCTGGTCGGAAACCGCCATTTATTCCCACTCAATAGTGGCTGGCGGCTTGCCCGATATATCATATACTACGCGAGAAACACCACGTAACTCATTGATTATTCTGTTGGATACAGTACCTAAAAGCTCGTAAGGCAAATGTGCCCAATGCGCCGTCATAAAGTCGACAGTTTCCACCGCGCGCAGTGCGATCACCCACTCGTATGCGCGGGCATCGCCGACAACACCCACCGATTTCACCGGCAAGAATACGGCAAAGGCCTGACTGGTCTTATCGTACCAGCCGGAATTCCGTAGTTCTTCAATAAAAATGGCATCAGCCTTTGCCAGTAATTCGGCATATTCGGGTTTCACTTCGCCGAGTATCCGGACGCCGAGCCCAGGGCCCGGGAACGGATGGCGGTAGACCATTTCTTTCGAAAGACCGAGTTCGACGCCAATACGGCGCACTTCGTCTTTGAACAATTCACGCAAAGGCTCGACCAAACCGAGTTTCATGTAATCGGGCAGGCCACCCACATTGTGATGACTTTTGATCACATGGGCCTTTCCGGTTTTACTGCCGGCCGATTCGATAACGTCTGGATAAATGGTGCCTTGCGCCAGCCATTTTACGTTGTGCAGCTTGGCCGATTCCTCATCGAAGATGTCGATAAACAATTTGCCGATGATTTTACGTTTGGCTTCCGGCTCATTCACACCTTTCAATGCCGCGAAATAACGCTCAGCCGCATTGACGCGAATAACTTTCACGCCCATGTTCTGCGCCATCATCGTCATGACCTGATCGCCTTCTTCAAGACGCAGCAAGCCGGTATCGACAAATACGCAGGTCAAACGATCCCCAAGCGCTTTATGCAGAAGCGCGGCAACCACCGAGGAATCGACACCACCCGACAAGCCGAGCAGAACGTGGTCATCGCCCACCTGTGCATGCACGCGCGCGATTTGGTCTTCGATAATATTCGCGGCAGTCCACAAGGTTTGGCAACCACAAATATCCACCGCAAAACGACGCAGCATGGCTTCGCCGGATTTTGTGTGGGTAACTTCGGGATGGAATTGAACCCCATACCATTTTTTACTTTCGTCGCTCATGCCGATAATGGGCACATTGCTGGTGCGAGCGGTAATTTCAAAGCCTTCCGGTATTTGCGTGACGCGATCACCATGACTCATCCAGACATCGAGACTCGGCGGTGAACCCGGATGATCTTTCAAACCATCCAGTAATGCGCAAGGCGCCATCACTTCAACTTCGGCATAACCGAATTCACGATGATGCCCGGCTTCAACTTCACCGCCAAGCTGCATCGCCATGGTTTGCATGCCGTAGCAGATTCCCAAAATTGGCAAGCCGGAATCGAAGACTTGCTGCGGAGCACGCGGTGAATTTTCTTCAACAGTCGATTCAGGGCCACCCGACAGAATGATGCCCTTGGGATTGAACTTGGCAATTTCAGCCGGGTCGTGATCCCAAGCCCAGATTTCGCAATAAACACCGAACTCGCGAATGCGTCGTGCAATCAATTGCGTGTATTGCGCACCGAAATCGAGAATAAGGATTTTGTCGTTATGTAAATCCTGGGACTTTGAAATCGGAGCGGTAGGCTGGGCTGACATTTTTTATCTCTGGAAATTTATTGCCAAGTTTTCTGCGTTATGACGCTCGGTAATTCGGCGGTTCTTTGGTAATTTGCACATCATGCACATGGCTTTCGCGAGTACCGGCCGAAGTCACTCGAACGAATTTCGGACGTGTGCGCATTTCTTCAATCGTGGCGCAGCCAACATAGCCCATCGAGGCGCGAACACCGCCGGCGAGCTGATGCACGATGCTGCCAAGCAAGCCGCGATAAGGCACACGGCCCTCGATACCTTCGGGCACCAGTTTGTCTGCGTCGCTGGCATCCTGGAAATAACGGTCTTTACTGCCCATTTCCATCGCACCCAGACTACCCATGCCGCGATAGCTTTTGTAGCTGCGACCCTGGAACAATTCGATGTCACCCGGGGCTTCTTCGGTGCCGGCAAACAAACCGCCAATCATGATGGTGCTGGCACCCGCCACCAGGGCTTTTGCGATGTCACCGGAATAACGAATACCACCATCGGCGATCAAAGGTATTTTACCTTTCAGAACATCAGCCACCATGCCGATCGCAGTGATTTGCGGCACACCGACACCAGCAACAATACGCGTGGTGCAAATTGAACCAGGGCCAACGCCTACTTTGACGGCATCGGCACCGCTATCCATCAAGGCAAGTGCTGCATCGCCAGTTACTATATTGCCGCCGATCACGTCGACTTTCGGAAAATTCTTTTTGACCCAGGCAACACGGTCAAGTACGCCTTGCGAGTGGCCGTGCGCGGTATCCACCACGATCACATCAACACCGGCCGCTATCAAAGCCTCTATACGGGCTTCGGTATCGCCACCTACACCAACGGCAGCACCGACCAGCAGTTGTTCTTCGCGGTCTTTGGCGGCGTTCGGATTGTCGCGGGCTTTTTGAATGTCTTTGACGGTAATCAAACCGCGCAATTGGAAATCATCATTGACGACCAATACTTTTTCAATGCGATGTTTGTGCAATAGGGCAATAACTTCTTCTTCACTCGCCCCTTCTTTCACCGTGACCAAACGTTCTTTCTTGGTCATGATGTGGTGCACCGGATCGTCGAGCTTTTTCTCGAAACGCATATCGCGTCCCGTGACGATGCCAACCAATTGGCCATTTTCAACCACGGGCACGCCGGAAATATTCCTGGCACGGGTGAGCTTTAAAACTTCACCGATCGTGGTTTCGGGGCCCACCGTGAAAGGTTCGCGAATCACGCCGGCTTCGAAATTTTTGACTTTGGCGACATGCGCCGCTTGCTGCTGCAGACTCATGTTTTTATGCAGGATGCCGATGCCGCCAAGTTGCGCCATCGCGATGGCCAAGCGGGCTTCAGTCACCGTGTCCATCGCAGCGGACACAATCGGCAGGTTCAAGGTGATATTTCTGGTCAGCTGTGTAGAGAGGCTGACATCTTTCGGCAAGATGATGGAATGCGCCGGGACTAGCGAGACATCGTCAAAAGTTAAGGCTTCGGCCTGAATACGCAGCATGTGCGGCTCTCGAGCTTGGGAAGCGCGAAATTATACCCTAGATAAGACCGTAGGGCGCGCATGCTTACTGCGCCCGCTTCTGTCTTTGTGCGTGCGCGCTGCGCCCAAACTTTGCGTCAATCTGACACAGGGCGCAGCAAGCAGCGCCCCTACAAGAATGCCAAACTTAATTGGGGAACCCAAGTAATAAGGAGTACCGCGAGCCCCATGAGGAAAAAGAATGGAACACAGGCCCGTACCAGACTCAGGAATGGCTTGTTGAATCGATAGGAAGC
Source organism: Arenimonas sp. (assembly GCA_050737775.1). GTDB lineage: Bacteria > Pseudomonadota > Gammaproteobacteria > Xanthomonadales > Xanthomonadaceae > Arenimonas. Next base: position 6,341 of record JBOHYH010000293.1, on the reverse strand, counting down.
GATAAACAAATCCATGCCAACCGGCGGCGTGAAATAGCCGATTTGCATATTGGCCAGCATGATGATGCCGAAATGCACCGGATGAATGCCGTATTGCATCGCCACCGGCACCAGCAAGGGCGTCAGGATGACGATGGCCGAGAAAATATCGATCAACATGCCGACAATCAATAGCAGGATATTCAGCAGGATAAGGAAGACCCATCCCGAGTGAACATGCTGGCTCATGAAGCCAAACAATTTGTCGGGTACCTGCTCGTCAATCAACCACCCCGAAAAAGCCAGTGCTGCGCCTAAAATGACCAGAATTGCACCGACCAAACGCATCGATTCGGCCATAATATCCGGCAGTTTTTTTAAGCTAATTTCCTTTTTAATCAATACAGTTACAAGTAAAATATAAAGTGCCGTCACAGCTGCAGCTTCACTTGCGGCGAACTTACCAGAATAGATCCCACCTAACACGAAAATGGGTAACGGCAGCTCCCAGCCGGTCTCCTTGAGGGAAGCCCAAAGCTCTCTGGCATCAAAAGCGGCAACCGCTCTGACTTGGCCGCGAGTAATCCACATTGCGTGTATAGCCAGGATTACCAGCATCAATATCCCGGGTAAAATTCCTGCCAGAAACAGATCCTTCATGGTCACACCAGGCGTGGTACCCAATTGACCAGCAACGAAGCCATATAAAATCAGGGGTAGCGAGGGTGCGAATAACAAGCCCAGGCTGCCAGACGAAGTAACCAGGCCCAGACTGTAATTTTCGGGATAACCAGCCTCTCGAAGAGCCGGATACAACAAGGCACCCACGGCAACAATCGTCATGCCGGAAGCACCGGTAAATGCCGTGAAGAATGCACAGGCAACCACTGCGACAATGGCAAGACCACCCGGCATCCAGCCCATAACGGCGTTCGACAGGCGTACGAGCCGTTTGGGTGCCCCACTTTCCCCCAGCAAATACCCCGCAAAGGTAAACAGGGGAATGGCGATCAAGCCCGACATGTCGCCGAGTTGGTAATAATTGATCGCTACGACGATCAAGTCCGCCCCGCCAAAATAGAAGCCTATAAAAGCGACCGCCAAAATGACGGCAAACAAGGGCATGCCGAGTGCAGCCAGTACCATCACTACGATTAATGCCCAAATCATGCGGAGGGCTCCGCGGGCTTACTGAAAGCACTAAATACGAAGCGCAGGCTAATCAGGCCAAACCCCGCGACGAAGACGCACATCGGCCACCAGCTTGGAATATTCGCAACGAAGATGCCTGGTGCTTCGCGCTCCAGTTGCACCATGCCCCAGCCATACCAGGTCAAGGCAGCGGTAACGGTTGCAGCGGCCAATTGCGTCAATGTCCAGACGATTTGATGCGTTTTCGGGGGTAATAATCTGGATAAAGCGTCGATAGAAATTTGTTTCTTTTCGCGAGTTGCACTCAACGCACCCAGCAAGGCAAGCCACAATACACCTTGTCGACTAACCGGCTCGGCCCAGATAAAACCAGTGTCGAAAAACACTCGTAACAAAATTTGCCCCACCGACAATAAAAGCAGCGCTGTCAAAAGCGCTGCCAAGAGATATGTTTCAAACCGGTGCAGAAGTTGCTGGGCTTTATCCAACACTTATTTTGCCCCTGCCACAGCCTTGCGCATGGCGTTCAACATATCGCTAGTCACTATCTTTTCTTTTTCGAGTTGCGTGGTGACTTGAGCACCAATGGCTCTCCATCGCGCGCTTTCCGCTGCGTCAAATTTAGTAACGATCAAGCCCTGCTTCTTCATGGCAGCGAGTGCGGCAGCATCATCCCGCTTGATATTGGCATCCATGCGTTTGGCTGCAGCACCAAAAACCTTGCTGACAATCGCCTGATCGGCCGGAGCGAGTTTCTGGTAGGCCTTGATATCGAGCACCATAAAGCCGACCACAAAACTCATCGGCAAATCGACCATGCCACGTACTTTTCCATGCCATTGCAATGCAACCGCACCACTGGGAGTATTGGCCACAGTATCGACCAGACCGGTTTGCAGACTGGTGAACACATCGCCCAATGGCAGTGGGATCGGCGTAATACCACCTTGCTTGAAAACACGTTCGGCGATGATGTCGTTTTGTGGAATCCACAACTTGATGGAATTCATTTGGGCACGCGTACTGATGGGTTTAATGCCCATCAAGTAGGCAAAACCGATACCCGAGGCGCCCAACATTTTGTAGCCTTTCGCTTCAAAGCCTTTTGCCAGTTGCGGATCAATCAGCGCACGGGCTTTATCAACCTCGGTCCAGTTGTCGAACATAAAAGGCATGCCGTAGATGATGGCATCCGGATACACTGTTGCCAATTCGCTGGAAGTCAGTACTCCGCCCTGTAACTGGCCCAGACGCATTTTACGCAACACTACGGCATCCGACCCCATAACGCCGCCAGGATAAAACTTCACGATGACACGACCTTGTGTCGTGGTTTCAATCTCTTTTGCAGCAACGCGTAGTTCTTTCATCCACGAAGAACCGTCTGGCGCCAAGGTCGCAATTTTCAATGTTTGTTGCGCCTGAGCCTGCCCGATCAAACACAAAGCAAATACGAAGCCTAAAAATCGTTTCATAATTCCTCAAAAATAGTCTTTACCGCTAGCGAGTAATTGTTTGGCCTGATCTTGCGCCAAAGTATTGATTAGAGTGTAACCGTTGGCCTTGGGATTCGCGTTAATCACTTCATTCAAAAGTTGATCATGCAACTCCTGGTTGAATACGAGTCGGGCGTAGTACTGTGCCAAGGCGGTTTTTGCGTAAAGGTTTTTGCCTTCCGAAATTGCAATCGCTTTCTCGAAATAAGCCCGGCCTGTTTCAGGTTTGCCGCCAAGCGCTTCCGGGCGCAACGAATTAATCACGCCCAAATAGACATAGGGCAACCCACGCTCGTGATTCGGATCAAGCGCAACAACCCGCATCAGCAAGGCTTCGACTTTCGGCAAATCGGCAATCGCGCCCCAGTCTTCGCTATTGCTTTGCAAAAAACCGGCCCAGCTGGATGCCAGAGCATACAAAAGCGGCGTCTTGGTATTCTTGTTTACTACCGAAATGAAAGCATCAATATCTTTATCAAGTGCCAGACACAATTCGGTGTCGCTCAAACAGACCGCTGCTTTAACGTAATCCAGCGATTTTTTCGACAGGCGTTGTGCGCGTATCGTGTCACCCTGGGTAAAATTACCGGCATAAGCGCCATTCAACTGCGCAGCGGCAAGCAATACACCGGCGTTGGATTTATCGCCGGCATCCTGGCCCGCAATCAAGCCATCCAGCAATAGTAAATAGGCAGGCAAGCCATCGCGCACCGTCGCCGGATCTTCACTATTCAAGACGGCATTACCCAGGTTTTGTGCAAACGTGTCAGTCGCCTTGCCCACGATTGAAGCACAACTGCTCACAGACATGGCAACCAGCAAAACGAGTGCGATTTTTTTCATGGTTTAGTCTCACATAACATCATGACAAACAATGTGATGAAACAAATTTTAACTTAACCCGGGTCAGTCGCCCGACTCGGCAGCCTCAAGCGTATTTTGCATTAACGTTGCCACTGTCATGGGTCCGACACCCCCTGGTACCGGTGTTATCCAGCTCGCACGTTCAAATGCGGCTTCAAAGCCGACATCACCGACCAGACGCCCATCGTCCATCCGATTAATGCCAACATCGATCACCACCGCACCCGGCTTCACCCATTCACCTGGAATCAAACCCGGCTTGCCAACCGCCACCACCAGAATATCGGCCTGCCTCACTTGTACTTCCAATACGTCTTTTGGCGTGAATTTGTGACACGAAATCGTCGTACAACCCGCGATCAGCAATTCCAATGCCATCGGGCGGCCAACGTGATTACTTACGCCTACAATCGTGGCGGTCGCACCGCGAACCGGTTTATCGGTAAAAGCCAACAAAGTGGTGATGCCGCGGGGCGTACAGGGGCGCAATCCGAATTGTCGCAACACCAGATGCCCCACATTTTCAGGATGGAAGCCATCCACATCCTTGCGCGGGTCGATTCGATGGATCAATTCGCTGCCGTCACGGTTTCCGGGCAACGGCAACTGCAGCAATATCCCGTGAATTTTCGGATCGGCATTCAGCCGGTCTATTAATTGCGCAATTTTTTCATCCGATGTGTCGGCAGGCAAGTCGTAGTCATAGGCCTTGATGCCGACTTTCTTGCAGGCTTTGCGTTTATTGCGCACATAAACTGCAGAGGCAGGATCTTCCCCGACGAGAACAACGGCAAGCCCGGGGCGTGCCTTTCCGGACGCAACACGGGCATCAACGCGGGCCGCGAGTTCATCCAGCAGGGTATCGGCAATGCCTTTGCCATCCAAAATTCGGGCGCTCATGTGCAATCCAGCCTAAAATCAGGCTGCATTATCCCTGATGCCCACCCTAGACCGCCACATGGGAGTCCAAATGAATCGCACGGAAGTTGAAGCAGCCGCATTCCGCCGCTTGCTGGCACACCTGGATAGTCGCAAAGACGTACAAAATATCGACCTGATGATTTTGGCCGGTTTTTGCCGCAATTGTCTGGCCGACTGGTACCGCGAAGCTGCTCAAGCGGCAGGCACGGAAATAAGCAAGGATCAGGCTCGCGAAATTATTTATGGGGAAGTTTTCAGCGAATGGAAAGCGAAATACCAGCCCGAGGCGACACCGGAACAATTGGCCGCTTTCGCTTCGGCACAAAAGCCACAGCATTAAATCCCCATAAAAAAACGCCCCGGCATGCGGGGCGTTTTTTATCTGTCATTACCGGAAAATCAGGCTGCTTTACGACGCGTAGTTTTTGCTACGCGCTTGGTTGTACGCTTCACGACACGTTTTGCAGCAGGTTTCTTGGTAGCAGCGCGACTTGTTTTAGCAGCCGGCTTTTTACCGAATTTTGCCAGAACCGGTGCGAGACGGCTTTCAGCCTGGGCCTTGGCTTCGTTCACAACTGCGAGCAATTGCTTTTGGATCGGAGCAACCTTGGCTTTGATTTGCTTTTGGATTTTGCTGCCTTCGGTTTGAGCTTGCTTGTTCAACTGGTTGAATTTTGTTTCTGCTTGCTTGCGTAATTTCTTGGCGGTTTTTTCGCCGTTCTTTACGCTGTCGTTCAAATAGGTACTGAAATCAACGACGTTTTGCAATGCATTGGCATAACTGGAAATCGCTTTCTTGCGACCTAACGAAACTGCGCCAATGCCAGCCAGCAATAAATCACGTGAACCGGCTTCGGTTTTTTTCGTTGCCGTGCGAACGGTTTTAACAGTCTTCTTGGTACGTGCCATAAAACACCTCGTAGGTAGATGGTTGGCCGTATGGCCGGGAGATTTGAATTGCAGTGTTGGCCTAAATGCTTGAGTTTTCACACTAAATAGGCATATCGGCATGAAACGCATTTCCAGATCGTTCACGTTTCGGCTTGCACAACACGATACTTCGCGACATGCTTGGCAAAATATTGGAGAACATCATGGCAAGCAAAAAATCCGGCTGGGCTAAATTTCCACACGATCAAAAAGCATTTGATTTCTCCGGCGATAAATTAAAAAAAGCATGGTCTTCGCTGCACTCCGGCGATTGCGAACCCTATCCGGATGACAAGCGAGCTGCGGCCTTGATAAAAGCCGCTGGCAAAGCTGCTCCCAAAGGAATGAAAGCCGAAGAATTGTCAAGTCAATTACAGCAAGCCTGGACTGCCTATCATCATGGCGATTTTCAACAAGCTTTCGAATTATCGGAATCCTTGGGGCCCGTTGGTGCATCGGTCGCATGCAAGGCGATGGGTATCCACACCACTTATCTGGTCGATGATGAAGACGAACAACTCAAACGATTTGAACAAGCCGGAAAAATTGCCGAAGCCGCCATCGCGGCATTGCCGGAAGAAGCCAATAGCCATTATCGTTTTGCCTTTACGATGGGGCGTTACAGTCAGGGCATCAGCATTACCAAAGCCTTGAAGATGGGCTTGGCTACCAAGGTGCGAAAAGCATTGGATGCTACGCTGGAACTTGCCCCCAAGCATGCAGAAGCACAGACCGCACTTGCGCTTTATCACGCTGAAATCATCAGCAAAATCGGTGCCATGATCGGCGGCATGACTTACGGTGCAAAAGCTTCGGAAGCCGAAAAGTTGATGGCATCGGCATTGAAATTGACGCCCGACTCTCCGATTGCGCATCTGGAGCACGGCAATATGCTGATGCTTTTGTATGGTGATAAAAAAGAAGATGCTGCAGCCAATGCCATCGAGAAAGCGAGCAAGCTGAAACCGAAAGACGCGATGGAAAAACTCGATGCTGAAC
>JBOHYH010000292.1:0-4860 GCA_050737775.1 Arenimonas sp. | reverse complement strand
AAATATGGCAATCGAACTCAACGCAAACGCGAGGGGTTCGTCTATCACGTCCAAACTGACCTGGTTCTCGGTAAATAAAGTTTTCCCAGTCGCCCATTTACGCGTCATCGGTGGCCAGAATGAAACCGGTTTGCTGAAAATATTGAACAGCCCCAGCCCCTTCGCCAATTCACATTCCTGGTCTTTGAATTTTTCGGGCACGTTCCCGGTAATTTGCAATATCAGGAATAACAGCAAGCCCAGAGTCCACTCATTACTGATGCCGAGATTTCCGATCAGGTTTGTGGTGGCCAGTAAATCCAGTCCTTTGCCTGTGGTGCCTTGCGTCACCAAACGGTTGCGTGCCACTACGGTGGGGCCGAGTGCAAAGAACGTGATGGCACGACCGAGTGGGGCAACGATAATGTTGTCGCGCAAAGTAGCGGTGGTTGCACCATCAAACGCGGAGAGCCGTTTCAGGATGGCGCCAGAGGGTTTTGTGCTGGGCGAAGCTTCGGCGCTCGGCAGAATTATCCAGACATGTACACCGCCGCGGACGCCGGTCTGGAAGTTTTCGACCGGTTCCTTGCTGCGTTGGCCATTATCGATGATGCGATTGTCATCGAGTTGAAAGCCTTGCACCATGATGGCGTAAACGCCACAAATCGGTACGATATGGTTCGGACCATTGGCAATGATTTCATTGCGCAGGATTCGCAGGTCGCTGACTTTCGCCAGTGCAATGCCACCGTAACCTACTAGCCATTCCATGGATTTACGAACCTGGGCCAGATCACGACGCATGCAACGGGTAATAAAGTTGTCGTAGATATGCAGGCCATGCACGGCAATCAAATCGCCGCGATTCATCAAATCGAAGAAGCGAACAACGCCAATACCGTTAATGCCCATGTCGGTAATGCGATTGCGCGATATTTCGATGTCGTACAAATCGCCGGCCGAAATAAATTTGGGTGGCCCGCCTGCAGGATCTTCATCATCGGTTTGATCCACCGGCTTGCAGGGGTCGCAGGGGTCGGTTTTTCCGGGGATGTCGGGCAGGTCTTCATCATCGTCATCGATCGATACCAAACTGCCGAGTGTGATGCCGTTATGGATGCCGCCCTGAATAATATTTTCCAGAATGCGAACCCGATCGGAACCACCGGCAATCTGGATGCCGCCACGTGTTGCATGGCCGGTGAAAACACTGTCTGCCGGAGTATTCACGCCCGATGGGGCATCGGGGCTGCCGGTTTTTGGTGGAATGGATGGCTGCTTTGGTCCACCTTCACGCGGTAATACTTCGACGATGTTTTCTTCGATCAGAATATCGTCGCCACGAGAATAAATGGCTTGCCACATGGTGGCTATGTCACGCATTTGCACGAGGCAGCGACGCACTGTGGCATGGCGGGAATTGTCGATCTGGACAGCACTACGCGGGCCGGATTCAATCGCCATGTCTTCCAGCGTTATCGTGTCCGAATTGCTGATCAGGAATGCCGGTAATGCAATGCCAGCGTCGTCAGCGACGGCACTAATGCGGGTAGCAGAGCCGCAACCGTGAATGCGAATATTGACGCGACTTTCGATCAGGATACTTTGCTCGTAAACACCTTTCAACACACAAACGGTTCCTCCTTCGGCAGGCAATGCATTAACGGCCGCCTGAATGGAAGTGAATTGACCAAAACTTTTCTTGTTGTCGCCAACTGTTACCGTGCAGCAGCCGCGAATTTTTGCCAATGGCAAAAATGGTTGACGGCAATCGTGGATATTGTCCGGTGTCAGTGCGACCGGAGCGGGGCCGGTCCATTCCAGAATGCCGAGTGCAGCGCGATGATAATGCACACCTTGCGGTGGCGATGCATTCGGCCATGAGGATGGATTGGATGCGACACTCGCAGCGCGTGCGGGGAAAGTCCAGTAATCGCCTGGTGTGTAGTTCGCGTTATTTGCCAATGCGGGCTCAAACTCGAGTCGAATGCCGTCATTGAATGGATTGGGGATTGCCAAGCCGGTCGGATGATCCTTAACCAGTTCAATGCCATTCCATAGACGGAAAAAACCTGTCGTACCTGCAGGCCATGCGCCGGAAATTCCAGTTAGCGACAACGTGTCCGCGGCAACCAAGGTGGCATTGGCAGTGCAGACAATTCGCCAATGACCGAAAGCCGGATCAAAGGCGAGTGCTTCGAGATAAAACGAATCGAGTCCGCATTGATTGATCATTTGTGCATTGGCACGAATCGCCACTGTACCGGTAGCAGGTGCGCCGCCGGCGGTGAATTCGCCACGACCCACCAAGCCACCATTGAATTGCGACCACTTGAATCGTGCTTCATTGAGGGCATTCGGTGTCGCGATTTCAATACGATACAAATAGTGTTCGAAACCGGTGAAGCCGCCGCTGTCGGGCACCGGGCAGGGACCGGCAATCACCAGTGTTGGTGCAGGTGTAACAGTGAGTTTGCCTTTGCTGGAAAAATCGTCATCGATTGGTAAATCACCGCAACCTTGGTCGGCAGTGAGTCGCAATAATTTCACTGCCATGCAGGTTTTTACGCGCTCGGTGGTATCGGGGCCACCCAATGCGGGTTCAAGTAATTCCAGTGGATCTTGATAGGCACTGAAGGCCTCGTCCCAGACTTCCATGACAACGGCATCACGTTCGCCAGCAGCTATGGTCGCGATACTTTGCTGCGGAGATTGAAATGGCGGCAAAAAATATTCCGCATGGAGTGGCACAGCACCGCTGTAATGAAAATGCACGCCATCGACCCAGGCACGCCCGGGCTGCAACACCACATCGACACCTGTGGCAGTGGTCGTTGCCGACAAAATTTTCAAGCCATCCGGTTCCGCAACCGGCACGGCAACCAGTCCGCCGCCGATAACATCGCGCCCAGCAGTCTCGCGCCACAAAGCCTGTATTTGCGTTGACGCATTCCAGTCCTGATCCAACAGCACACGGCCTTGTTGGTGTAACACACCGCTGAAATTATCGGTGGGCTTGAGTCCCCACTTCGAAAAATCGCCTTTCATGCTGTTCTCCTTACGTAACTGCTATCAATACCGGACGAACACCGACCGGCATGTATTCCCTGAAACGGATTTGAATGTTTTTCCACTTGTGGCTATTGAGCTGAAAACCGAAGGCACCCATCTCGTCGTCGTTCGGGCCTTGCTCGAGAATGCGTGTGTCGCTGTCGCGCGTGATCTGCGCGTAACCCGGTTTTCCGAAGGTTTCTGCGACAAAATGCAGATCGGCCTGGCTTTCATGCAAACAGGCATGGTTCGATGGCAAGCGATTATCGGCATCGGCAAACCAGCTGTTTCGTATGCAGCCGCTCTGGTTGTCCAACACCTGCAATGCATGCACCCAGATGCCACCTTTGCCTGAAGCGGATGTCACGCGCATGCGACCAAAACAGGTAAGTCCATTCACGGTCAGTGAGGGTCCCCAGCTTAATTCTGGATTGCCGGTGGCGGCGCCTATCGCCAATGCAGGCACTGGCGTTGCCAGTGTGCCGCCGGCATCGATAATGCTGTTGATGACGTTGACGGCATAGTCATCATCGATGGCGAGTGGCCCGCTGATGGAATTTTCCAGAATAATTTCGGGTGATTGATCGAAGGCCAGAATTTCATTCGGTGCGACAAATCCATTCGTGTTGTCCAGACGCATGGAGGGCAGAACAGGTCTGCGAATACCGTTTAATCCAACATAGCCGCCAGGGTCAAGCGTGCAATCCTGGATATGCAATTGATTCAATGCCGCGCGAGCAATCAAGGGTTCACCGACCGGAAAAACGGCCTTGTCACGGGTGAGGTAAATGCCTTCCAGTCGCACCATCAATGAATCCATGATGGCCGGTGCATTGACACCCAGCACATCGTGCGGACGAAACGCCAGCGGAGTTTTCAATCGAATAACAGGGCGTTCACCATCGGCGGCACGAATCCACAGGGAACGATTCAGGCGTAGTGTCCGTAATCCAAGTTCGGTATTCGTGGTGCCTGCAATCGTATTTAAATCCAGCTCATGCACCTGGCTGTCTTTAATTTCGATAATCAAAGGCTGTGCACGATTTTGCAGATTGACCAAGGCCGCCTGCAATGTATTGGCGGGGGTAGTGAGTGGATCAACGCTAACCATAATCGGTGCCACTTCGAGCCAGCTTGCGGGCGATGCATCACGTGGAATAGGTTCTGCGCCTACCGGCCCTTGAAAGCCATGGGTTGACGATACGAATAAACCGGCTGCCAATCGATCTGCTTCATCCGCTTGTACGGCACCCATGGCACCGAAGACGACGCGACCACGATCTGGATCAATCGCGATTTCGTGTGCACGCAAAGGTGGTTGTAATCCGGTTTCCCAGGCACAAAGATTGGCACCACGGAATCGCCAGGGTGTTGTTGCAGCGAAGAGCGTTTGCGGTATTTGAAAACTCAGGCCGAGACGATTCAATCGTGGCGGCACGGTGTTGTCTGGATAGGATGCTATTTCAACATACTGCTCGGGTCGACCTGCAGGAGTATCGGCACTCAGGCGGGCATACGGCATGGGGCCGGGCACCGCATCGGATGAACTGATATTCGGTGGTTCGTCATCGGCATGAAAACGGTGTGTATTGAAAAACACCATCGGTTCCGATTGCGGATGTAATTCAAGTCGCACTGCAAAGTTCGCTTCTGCGGCAGACGCCGGTACCAAAGGCGGTGGTATCGCGAATTGGCTTGCAGCAGGTTTGACGCGCGCAACAGTGTAAGCCCGTAGCCGCCACAGAAAAATTCCGAGGTTCGGTAAATTGTGCAAACCACGCCATCCGGCAGCCGGTTTTATATCGGCAACATGCGCGAATGGATCAAACG
>JBOHYH010000291.1:0-4198 GCA_050737775.1 Arenimonas sp. | reverse complement strand
CAGATACACCAACGAAGAATAGCCGGTACCGAAGTCGTCAATGGCCAGCGTCAAACCAAGTGCACGCAATTCGTTGAGCACCGTAGTCGCCTGCTCGGCGTTTTCCATCACCATGCTTTCGGTAAGTTCCAGTTCCAGGCGATTGGCAGGAATTTCTGTTTCTTCCAGAATGCGTTTCAATGTTTGCGCCAGATTGCCACGCAACAATTGCATGACGGATACGTTCACTGCCATCGAAAGTTCGGTTAAATCATGTTTTCGCCAGCGTTTGAGCGCCATGCAGGCTTCCTGCAGGACCCATTCGCCAATGGCCAGGATTAAGCCGCTTTCTTCTGCCAACGGAATAAAGGTGACCGGGCTGATGTCACCCAATTCAGCGCTGTGCCAACGCAACAAAGCTTCGACGCCCGTGATGCGGCCATCGGCCAGCGACATGCGCGGTTGATATACCAGACGGAATTCGCCCTTGTCCAAGGCCTTGCGCAGGCACGTCAGAATTTGTGCGCGTCGACGCGCTTCGGCGTCCATGGTTTCGTTGTAAATCTGGAAGGTATTGCGACCTTCGGCTTTCGCCTGATACATCGCGGTATCGGCGAACTTCAATAAATCGGTTGGTACCAAGGCGTGATCTGGATACAGGCTGATGCCCAGCGATGGCGTAATGCTGACATCGTGGCGTTCATCTACTTCCAGCGGCATCGAGAAGGCGGTCAAAATTTCGCGTGCCATGCGTTCGACTGCCGCCAGGCTTTCAACGTCTTCGAGAATAACGGTGAATTCATCGCCACCCAGTCGTGCGACCGTGTCGGATGCGCCAACGGTTGCCTGAATACGTGAGGCCGCCGCTTTCAATAAACGATCACCTGCAGCGTGGCCCAGGGAGTCATTGATATCCTTGAAGCGGTCGAGATCCAGAAATAACACGGCAACGCGGGTTTCCTGACGTCGGGCACGCACAATCGCGCGGCCTAAACGTTCGGAGAGCAGGGCGCGGTTCGGCAGGCCGGTCAGCGTGTCGTAATTAGCGAGATAGCGTAGTTCCTGTTCGGCGCGTTTCTTGTCAGTAATGTCATTGACCACGGCAACGAAATGGCTGCGAATGCCATGGGCATCACGTACTTCGGACATTTCAATCCAGCCCAGAAATTCGTCACTGTCCTTACGTTTTTGCCACATTTCACCGGCCCAGTGGCCGGTACGTTCCAGAATATCGCGGACGCGGCGATAGAAGTCGGCGCCATGCTGTGTCGAATCAAGAATCTGACTGTTCTGCCCGATCACCTCGTCTTCGTTATAACCGGTGATGCGCGAAAATGCCGGGTTGACCGAAATAAAACGGAATTCCAGATCAATTACCGCGACCGCTTCGCTCATGCTGCGTAATACTTCGAGTGCGACGCGACGTTCGCGTTCGGCGCGCCGACTGACCGTAATGTCTCTGGCGGTACCTGCCATCCGCAGTGGTTTTCCATCGGCGTCGCGTTCGACCAATTTGCCGCGCGAGCGCACCCAGATCCATTCTCCGCTGCTATTGCGAATACGGTGTTCCGATTCAAACACTTCGCTTTGGCCGATCAGATGTTCTTGCAATAATTTTTGTACGCGCGGCAAATCATCGGGATGCAATGAATGGGTACGCCAATCGTCGGTGCTCATCGATTCGGATGCGCCCTGGCCAAGCAATTGATTTGCGCCCAAACGATAAAGGCTATTTTCAGGAATATTCCAGTCCCAGAATTCGTCACCCGAACCCCATAGCGCCAAGTTCAGTCTTGCCTCGCGTTCACGAATTTCTTCAAGTAAGGCTGCTTCCTGTACAACCCGTCGGCGCCAGATGCGCCAAAGCAAAATGCCTAAAAAAAAGGCGGTCACGATCAAAGCTATTTGTGGCGCAAGGCTGGCAGCGCTGTAAGTGTTTTCGGAGCTGGCGAGAGCGGGGCGCGGAGCCAGCAAAATAGCGACGCTGACCGCCCCGAATACCAGGCGGAGCGAACTAATGGCTGGCGTAACGCACAATGGCACCGATCAAGCCCCTTTCTGATGTATCCCCGTCCTCCAGTGTAGTGGGCAGAGGCATAATGTCACAAGACGTTTAGCAGCCCAGCTTGTAGAATGAAGACCTGTCTTTCTGGGTTTTGTCATGAATCAACCGGTACTTCCCTTATACAACACCCTGGCGCGGTCGCCACTTATGAATGCGTTGGGAGTCGAAGCCCCCGAATTGCACGGCAGTCTCTGTGGTTATTTGTGTGGCGGTGGGCTGGCAAATTCGGAAAATTGGCTTAGCCTGGTATTGAGTGACGATGCGATTCATGAAGTTGAGCAGGGTACCGACCTTGCACAGTTATATGATGCAACTTGCGTCGGTCTGGCTTCGGAAGAGTTTGAATTTGATTTGTTATTGCCCGATAGCGACGCACCTGTTGCAGAACGCGGCGATGCCTTGATTGCGTGGTGCCGTGGTTTTCTGGGAGGCGTGGGCTTGTCGGGCGCCGATTTGAAAAAAATGTCGGAAGAAACCCAGGATGCATTGACGGATTTAGGCCGAATAGCGGCGAGCGAGTTGAGTTACGAAGATGCCGACAGCGATGAAGAAGCATTTGAAGAAGTCTCCGAATTCGTCCGCGTCGCCGCCATGCTGGTACACAGCGATTGTGTTCTGGGCCCACGCCATCGTAGAAAATTGAACTAAGCCGGCTGACTGCATGATTGCCCAGAAAGAATTCATCAAGCGTCGTAAACAATTGATGCGCATGGCGCAGGACGATGCCATCATTATTTTGCCGTCTGCTCCGGAACGTATTCGCAGCAATGACACGCATTATCCGTATCGACAGGATTCCGATTTCTGGTACTTGACCGGCTTTGCAGAACCCGAGGCGGTTCTGGTGATGGTGCCGGGTCGAAAGCATGGCGAGAATTTATTGTTTTGCCGCGAACGGAATCCCGAACGTGAAGCCTGGGACGGGCCGAGAGTGGGTCCCGAAGGTGCTGTCGAAACACTCGGCATGGACGATGCTTATTCGATTGACGATCTTGATGATATTTTGCCGGGATTGCTGGAAGGTCGGCGACGGGTTTATTACCATTTTGGTCGCGACAAGGAATTCGACCTGAAATTGATTGGCTGGTTGAATCGCACGCGCGCACAGATGCGTATGGGTTCTGAACCGCCACACGAATTTCTGGAGCTCGGTCATTTATTGCATGAGTGCCGTTTATTTAAAAGCAAAGACGAAATTAAGCTGATGCAGCGTTCGGCAGATATTGCAGCGCAGGCGCAAATTGCCGCGATGCGGGCCACGCGTCCGGGTTTGTATGAGTATGAAATTGAAGCTGCATTGCAATATTGCTACAAGAAAAATAATGCAGTGGCTTCCTATGAACCCATCGTTGGTACAGGTGCCAATGGCTGCGTACTGCATTATCGGGCGAACAATGCGCGTCTGAACGATGGCGATTTGCTGTTGTGCGATGCCGGTGCCGAGTATGGCTATTATGCTTCCGACATCACGCGGACATGGCCAGTGAATGGACGTTATTCAAAAGAACAGCGTGCTTTGTATCAAATCGTGCTGGATGCACAGACCGCTGCCTTGTCCAAAGCTCGTGTTGGCCAGGCCTGGATTGCCGGACATGACGCTGCCGTTGAAGTCATTACCGAAGGCTTGTTGGCGCTGGGCTTGCTCAAAGGCAGTCTGAAACAGAATCTTGCCTCCGGTGATTACAAGAAATTCTACATGCACAAAACCGGGCATTGGCTTGGTCTGGATGTGCACGATGTTGGTGAATATAAAATTGCCGGCGATTTCCGCGAGCTGGAAGCCGGCATGGTATTTACCATTGAGCCGGGAGTTTATATTGCGCCTGGCACCAAAGGCGTACCTGAAAAATATCAGGGTATCGGCATACGCATTGAAGACGATGTGCTCATCAGCAGCAAAGGCGCTGAAGTGTTGAGCGACAAGGTGCCGAAGACCATCGATGCAATTGAAGCCTTGATGGCGAGTGTGTAATTGTGATCTCTGATAGTGCGTATGTCGGGCCTTGGCCCGACATACGATTTTGTAAGACATCACATATCGATTTTCTTCAATTCAAATCCGAGTGATTGATAATGTTTCCAGCGTGCACGCAAAGGTTCGCGTGCCGAAGCATCGGCCGGAACCACTTCCAGCACACGCTCGAATTGTCCAGC
>JBOHYH010000290.1:0-8894 GCA_050737775.1 Arenimonas sp. | reverse complement strand
GTTCAACTCTTTCAATCTTTCAGGCGTTCCAACATCGGTCCAGCGGCCGTTGTGATATTCGCCACGGACAAGATTTTGATGCATGGCATGTCTTAACAATGGCGCAAGTTTAAAACGCGGCGGAGTTTCATTTGCTCCTTTCGCATCACCAATAATTTCACGCCAGTTTGCAAAGAGTGCCGGCTGGTAAATGCCAATACCGGAAAAAGTCAGTTTGCCGCCGCCCTGGCTTTCCATGCGACCATCCTCAAGTAAAACAAAATCACCTTTCGGATTGTGGGCAGGATTATCGACCAAGACCAAATGCGCCAAACTCGAAATGGTTTTTGGCAACGCGGAATAATCCACATCACTCCAGATATCGCCATTGACCGCAATAAAAGTTTCGTCGCCAATAATTTCAAGCGCCTTCAGCATTCCGCCACCGGTTTCCAGCGGCTCGGCACCTTCGTAGGAATAGTGCAGCGAAACATGCCAGCGTGAACCATCGCCGAGTGCCGGTTCAAAACATTCCGCCAGCCACGAAGTATTGATCACAATGTCGCGAATACCGCAGGCAGCAAGTCTTTCGATATGCCATTCGATCAAACGCTTGCCGCCGACAGCTAGCAATGGTTTGGGTGTGTGATTCGTCAGCGGGCGCATGCGCTCGCCTTTTCCGGCAGCAAAAATCAACGCTTTCATGCGAGCGGCAATCGGATATCGCGTTCGCCCATAACGCGTTCGAGCAATTCGATCAGTGGTGCGGTTTCCGGATAACGCAAGCCGACATCGCGAGTGTATTGCCAGACCAGCGGCAGATCATTCAAATAACCTGCTTTGCCATCGCGGTACCAGAGCCGGCAAAAAATGCCGAGCACTTTCAGATGGCGTTGCAAGCCCATCAAGTCAAAACCGCGTTTGAAGGTCGCAGCGTCGACATTCGTGAGTTTTTCGCGAACACATTCGAGACGATAATTTTCGACCCAGGCAGTGATTTTTTCTTCTGGCCAGGCTATGTAGCAATCACGCAGCAATGAAACCAGATCGTAGGTGATCGGTCCTTTTACTGCATCCTGGAAATCCAGAATGCCCGGATTGTTTTCATCGAGAATCAATAAATTCCGTGAATGATAATCGCGGTGAACAAATACCTGTGGCTGCATTTTTGCGTTGTTGATCAGGCAACGAAACGCAGGTTCAATCACATCCCATTCGCCGCATGTGGGCGTGTAGGACAGATGCCGCTGCAGAAACCATTCCGGCATCAATTCCATTTCGGCAACCAAACGATTTTCGTCGTAGACCGGCAAATCGTCAGAGACAATATTCAATTGCATTTTCATTATTGCCTGCATCGCATCGGCATAAAGCGCATCAACGCTTTGCTCGTTCAATTCCGGCAGATATAAACGATTACCCAGGTCAGCCATCAGGATAAAACCCAGTTCGGCATCAAAGGCGCGAATATCCGGTGCGTGCAAACCGGCTTGAGTGAGGCGTTGTGCAATCTCCAGCCAGGGACGAATATCTTCCTTGTCCGGTGGCGCATCCATCACGATCCAGGTTTTGCCGCCCGAAAAACTGCGCCAATAGCTGCGAAAACTGGCATCTGCCGATGCGCGCTCCAGTGCTGCCTGCGGGTCGGCGAGCGCTTGCTGCGCCCAGAGTAATCGTTCTGTTTCTCGGTTTAGCGTTGTCATACGTTGCATAAAAATGAACAAAGCCCATTGTGACAGAGCCTTAGCGCTGGCGCGACTGCAAGCGGTTTCGTTAAGATGACGAGCTGCTTAGTGGAAATAAATCATGTCAAATGTGTTGCCAGTACTTTTGTGTGGCGGTTCGGGAACAAGGCTGTGGCCCTTGTCGCGCGAAGCCTATCCAAAGCAATTTTTGCCTTTGGCGGGGAAAGAAAGTTTGCTGCAGGCAACATGCTTGCGGTTGCGGGGCCTGCCAGGAGCCGAATCCCCGTTATTGATCAGTAACGAAGAGCACCGCTTCATGGTGGCCGAACAGTGCCGTCAGATGGAGATAACTCCCAAAGCGATCATGCTCGAACCGGCGGGTCGCAATACTGCTCCGGCAATTGCAGTGGCCGCCTTGCATGCCATGGAGTCAGGACAGGATCCCGTATTGCTGGTCTTGCCCTCGGATCATATCTTGCAGGATGAAGCCGGGTTTCGTGCAGCGGTCGTCGCAGCATTGCCGGCAGCGGAAGCGGGCGGCTTGATCACTTTCGGTATCGTGCCGACCGCACCGGAAACCGGTTTTGGCTATATAAAGGCATCGAAAGGCGAGGGCGTGCGGGCGGTAGAGCTGTTTGTCGAAAAGCCGGATCAGCCAACTGCCGAGAGTTATCTGGCCAGTGGCGAGTATTTCTGGAACAGTGGCATGTTCATGTTCCGGGCTTCGCGTTTTATCGAAGAACTTCAGAGATTCGCGCCGGAAATGTTGCAGTATTGCAAAGTGGCCATTGCCAGTGCAAAACACGATGCCGATTTTTTACGCTTGGACAAGGATGCTTTTTGCGCCTGCCCGGCTGATTCCATCGACTATGCCGTAATGGAAAAAACCCGTCATGCCATGGTGTTGCCGATTGATGTGGGCTGGAGCGATGTCGGGTCCTGGTCGGCCTTGTGGCAGATATCCAATCAAGATCTTGATGGCAACGTACACCTCGGTGATGTGATGGCGGAGAATTGCCGCAATACTTTTATTTGGTCCGGAAATCGTCTGATCAGTACTCTGGGTCTGGAAAATATGATCGTAGTCGATACCGAAGACGCCTTGCTGGTTGCACATCAGGGCCATGTGCAAGATGTGAAAAAGATCGTCGCCCGCCTTAAATCCGAGGCGCGTCCGCAAGCTATGCATCACCGGCAGGTATATCGGCCATGGGGGAGTTACACCTCGATTGATACCGGCGAAAGGTTTCAGGTGAAGCACATCATGGTGAAACCGGGCGCTGCCCTGTCACTGCAGATGCATCATCATCGCGCCGAGCACTGGGTTGTCGTGAGCGGCACGGCGCGCGTCACCTGCGACGAGAACGTGATGACATTGAGTGAAAATCAGAGTACTTATATTCCACTGGGTAGCAAACATCGCCTGGAAAACATCGGCGAGCTGCCGCTCGAGTTGATTGAAGTACAATCGGGAAGTTATTTGGGGGAGGACGATATTGTCCGGTTTGATGACGTTTATGGCCGAGTGAATTTATAAATTGCTATCGTTCGGTATCGTACATACATGCATAATGCAGCAGATTAGGATATTGGCTTGATGACTCAGGCATTTTTTCAATCTTATGGTCTGCAATTGCTCGTCAGCCTCGGTTTGAGCTTGATTCTGGTAAGACTGTCCATGCTGTGCGCTGCACCGTTGGGCTTGCTTGATCAGCCTGGCGGACGAAAAGACCACGCAGCTCCTACACCGGTGACGGGCGGACTCGGTGTTTTTTTTGCACTCTTCATCACCAGCTTGTTGTTCGAGCGCTTTGAATTTCATCTGGATGTATTTTTTATTGCGGGTGCGTGGTTGCTGCTGGTCGGTGTGCTGGATGATCGCTTTGATTTAAGTTCGCTGCTCCGTTTTGTGGTTCAGGCTATTGCCGCCGGCATCATGATTGCTTTTGCAGGATTACAGGCAAACGAGCTCTCCGACGTGGTCGGTATCAGCGGTTTC
Organism: Arenimonas sp.; assembly: GCA_050737775.1. Taxonomy (GTDB): domain Bacteria; phylum Pseudomonadota; class Gammaproteobacteria; order Xanthomonadales; family Xanthomonadaceae; genus Arenimonas. The sequence goes on along the minus strand of JBOHYH010000290.1, from coordinate 5,231 downwards.
CATCTGGGATTGCTCACCCCGGTCTTTACCGTGTTTATCACACTCGGCTTGATCAATGCCCTCAATATGGCCGATGGTAGTGACGGTTATCTGGCGGGGCAGGTGATGGCGGCACTGGGCTTGTTTGCCGGTTTGGCGATGTATGCCGGCAATATTGCATTGGCGGGGCAATGTGCCTTGTTTGTGGCGGCTGTACTGGGTTTCTGGTTCTGGAATATGCGGTTTCCCTGGCAAGCCAGAGCGAAAGTTTTCCTGGGCGATGCTGGTAGTACTTTTCTCGGGTTTGCCGTGGTCTGGTTTGCCTTGCAACTTACGCAAAACCCTGAGCATCCCGTAACGCCCGTCCTGGCGCCCTGGATGATCGCCTTGCCCGTGCTTGATTGCGTGGTTTTGATGCTGGACAGAATTCGGCAGGGTCGCTCGCCCTTCAGCGCTGATCGAAATCATATGCATCATTTGTTGCTGGATGCAGGGTTTTCTCCGACCTATGCTGCCATTGCGATGATGTTGTTATCGGTGTTGATAGGCTGCATTGCCGCAATAGCCGTAAAATACGGGGCTACCAGGACTTGGGTGGTGATCGCCTATTTAGGGTTGATCGGGCTGTATTGGGCCTTTAGCTACAACCGTCAACGTGCGGTTGCTTGCCTGCGTTTTCTGCGTACCGGCAATAAATCCGAAGCAACAGTGTTCAATCAAGAAGAAACCAAGGATGTAACTTAACGTGATTGATCTGCATTGCCATATTTTGCCGGGTATCGATGACGGAGCACCGACTTTGGACGTGGCGCTGGCAATGGCGCGCGCGGCTGTCAATGACGGCATAAAAATAGTTGCCTGCACGCCACATATTTACCCAGGGCTTTATGACAACTCCAAAACCATCATTGCCGAGGCTATCGCCGAATTCGAGCTGGAATTAAAGCGGCACGATATTCCGCTAACACTCACGATTGGGGCGGATACTCATCTCGCACCGGATTTATTGCAGGGTATCCAGCAAGGCAGAATTCCTACCCTGGGGCACTCGCGTTTTTTGTTGCTGGAACCTCCGCACCACGTTGCACCGCCACGTTTTGAAGAGGCGGTATTCCAGCTTTTGGCGGCAGGAATCGTGCCGGTGATTACGCATCCCGAGCGCCTGACCTGGATTGAAACGCATTATCCAAAAATGGCGGCCCTGGTCGATGCCGGCGCATGGATGCAGATTACCTCGGGAAGTTTGACCGGGCGCTTCGGCCGCCGTCCAAAATATTGGGCAGAGCGAATGGTGGATGAGCGACTGGTCCATATTCTTGCGACCGACTCACACCATATCGACAAACGCCCTCCGTTTTTGGCGGAAGGCCGTGATGCAGCAGCCCAGCGCTGTGGCGAAGCGGAAGCATTCAACATGGTCGATGTCAGGCCGAGAGCCATTTTGGCGGACTTACCCCAGGGGCAGATACCCGCTTTACCTGAACGGCAGCCCGTGCAAAATGACTCGCCGCGCTGGCGTCGTTGGTTAGGCTTGGCATAATAGACGATCTAGTATTGGGTGAGATGGCATGAACAGGTTCTGGGTAGGGATTATTATTTTCGTCTGTATTTCCGTGTTTAGCGTGACCGCTGATGCAGGCAAACAAAAAGCGGGTCAAATTTCGGTTGCAACTGCGGGAAGCGATGAATTGCCGCCCCCCGATAGCACCACATCCGTTGGCGTGTACAAAGGTGTGTCGGAATATCGTATTGGACCGCAGGATCTTCTGGAAGTCAGCGTTTTTCAAGTGGCAGAGTTGAACCGCACGGTGCGTGTCAGTACATCGGGGGACATTTCGCTTCCACTGGTGGGCGTCTTGAAAGCCGGTGGACTAACCGTCCAGGAATTAGAAGCTCAGATCGCAAAAACGCTCGACGCCAAATTTCTGCAAAATCCGCAAGTCACCGTATTCGTCAAGGAATTTACCAGCCAGCGCGTCACGCTTGAGGGCTCGGTAAAGAAGCCGGGCATATACCCGCTGACCGGTCGCACCACTTTGCTGCAAGCCATAGCCATGGCGGAAGGTCTCGATCAATTGGCGGATTTGAAAGGCATCGTTATTTTTCGTGTCATTGACGGGAAGAAAATGGGCGCGCGCTTTGATATGAAGGCAATTCGCTCGGGCGCGGCTCCGGACCCTCTAGTCTACGGCGATGATATTATCGTGATCGACCAGTCAGGTTCCAAAACCGCTTTCCGTCGTCTGATGGAAAGTCTGCCCCTGGTCAATATTTTTTCACCTCTATAACGGAAAGTTCAAACGTGGCCAATCACCCGCACGACCCACCTCATGACCCACGTCAAGATCTATTTCCGACACATCAAGGTCAGGAAAACAGGCACCTTACGATAGCCCGCAACAATGCAATCAGCGTGGATACCCGAATGGGGGATCCTGTTGCAGAAACAGAAGACAGTATCGATTTCCTGAGTTACTGGCATATTATTCTCAAGCGCCGCTGGATGGTGCTTGGTGCTCTGGGCATTGTATTTTTGACCAGTCTGGTCGGTACTTTACTGACAACACCCATTTACCGCGCTACCGCCATTCTGCAAATCGAGAGACAAAGCATGCAGGTTATGGACGTACAGGGTGTCACGCCTACGGAAGATATTTATGCCGATGATTTCTACCAAACCCAGTATGAGCTGCTGAAAAGTCGCGCTTTGGCGCAACGTGTTGTGGCGCAGCTCGGTTTGGCGGAATCCGGTGAGCTGGAGCGTATGCGGCCAGGCTCTCCGTGGCAGAAAATCATGGGTCTGTTTGGTCGTGGAGCCAATGATCAGCAAAAAACGCCTCAGCAAGCGACCAAGCTTTCAGGCGCTGACAAGTCTGAAAGAGAAAATCAATTAGCAGGCAGCTTTGCCGGCGGAATCAGCATTGAACCGGTGCGCAATTCGCGCTTGGTGCGTATCAATTACGATAGCCCCGATCCGGCGTTTGCACAAAAAGCGGCAAATGCGATTGTGGAAAGTTTCATTGCCAGCAATCTCGAGCGTAAATTCGATTCTTCGGCCTATGCAAAAACCTATCTGGAAGAACGTCTCAAAGAATTGAAACTAAAATTGGAAGATTCTGAACGCAAGCTGGTTGAATTTGCGCAGAAAGAAGAAATTATCGGCACTAGTGGCGGCGAGAACAGCGGTACCTTGACCCAGCAAAGCCTGCAAACCCTGAATGGTGCATACGGCAAAGCGCAGGAAGATCGTATTCGTGCCGAATCACGCTGGGCACAGGCGCAGGTCAGTAGCGGCATTAGTTTGGCAATGGAGTCGGGTAATACCAGCTTCATCACCACATTGCAGGAAAGTCGCGGCAAATTGATGGCGGAATATCAGGATAAGTTGAAGCTCTACAAGCCTGCCTATCCCATCATGGTTCAATTGAAGGGCCAGATCGAGGAAATAGACAAACAGATTGCAAGCGAAGGCGGTAATATCCGCAGCGCAATCCAAGCTCAATATTTGGCGGCATTGAAACAGGAAAGCATGCTTGCTGCACAGATCAAGGGTTTGAAAACCGATGTGCTGGACCAGGAAGGTCGCAGCATTCAATACAATATTTTCAAGCGGGAAGTCGACACGAATCGTCAGTTGTACGATGGCTTGTTGCAACGCTATAAGGAAATCGGAATCGCCGGCGGCATCGGTACCAACAACATGTCGATAGTTGATCGCGCGCAAATGGGTGGTCAGTTCAAGCCTGATTTGATGCGTAATCTGATGTTGGCCACAATGGTCGGCTTGGTTCTGGGTTGTTTGTTGGCGTTAGGATTTGAATATCTGGACGACTCACTCAAAGCTCCGGAAGATATCGAAAAACAATTGGGACTCTCGATTCTCGGCGTTATTCCAAAACTCAAAGATCCACAAACACCTACAACGGCCTTGAAAGATTTACGCGGTGCATTCACGGAAGCCTATCGTTCCGTGCGTACAGCCTTGCAATTTTCGACCGACAAGGGCGTGCCGCGTGTCTTGTTGATTACCAGCGCCTCGCCGGGTGAAGGTAAATCCACTACCGCGCGTGCACTGGCTCAAAACATTGCAGAGTTGGGTCGTCGGGTACTCATTGTGGATTGTGATTTGCGAAATCCTTCCTTGCATCGTCACTTCAATGCAGACAATTCCAGCGGCCTGACCAACTTTCTGGCTGGTGGAATGAAACCGATGGACCTGATTCAAAAAACCGATATGCCAAATTTATCTTATTTGTCGACTGGCCCACTACCGCCGAATCCTGCCGAGTTATTAATGGGTTCCAAACTAGTATCGTTTCTGACGGTTGCGGTTGAAAAATTTGATCAGATCATTATCGACGGCCCCCCTATTCTAGGTCTTGCAGATGCTCCGATTCTCGCCAATCGTGCAACGGCAACCTTGCTGGTTATCGAAGCAGGCGAAACGCGAGTGGCTGTTGCGAAGAATGCGATCAAGCGTATCTTTGCCGCACGCGGTCATCTGATTGGTGCCGTGATGACGAAATACAATGCCAAACTGCATTCCGGTTATGGTTACGGTGCTGGCGATTACGACTATTATTCCTACGGTGGCGGTGATCAACCGAAGGAACGCTTAACCAAGCAATGACGATCGCGGCGCTTGATCAGGCATTAACTTTCCTCAGTCGCACAGACTTGGTGGTGGCTGCACGCCAGCAGCCTTTGCCATCGGGCGTCACAGACTTGCTTAAAATAAGTTCTGGTGATGGGGATGCCTTGCTTGCTGCGCAAGAGAGCTCCAGACATTCGCAGGAAGACGTTCGTCATGCTGCGGAGTTTTACGTGCAGCAAATTCTCTTTGCTCCCGATGCTGATAATTATCGGGTGCTCGGTGTTGATCCAGATGATGCCGAAGCGAAAATAAAACTTCATTACCGTCTTCTTGTACGCTGGCTACATCCCGATAAAAATTCCAGCGATTGGGAAGTTGTTTTTTCCGAGCGCATCAATCGTGCCTGGCATGCATTGCGAACACCCGAGCGTCGCCGGGAATATGACGAGCAACTTTCATCCCGGGAACAACTTCCCCTAGGCATTGTGCCGAGTCGTGAGATAAAGCCTGCTCAATGGCGCGAGAATAACTCCGATGTTCGCTTCATGAGTGCACGCACGATAAAGCGGCTTCCAATCCTTGTCTTTAGTCTGCTGGGTGTTGGCGCATTACTGACTTTATGGTTGTTCAGCCAGATGCAGCCGAATCTGCATATGCC
>JBOHYH010000289.1:0-6449 GCA_050737775.1 Arenimonas sp. | reverse complement strand
CTGGTATGGCCCCAATAGTGCGGTGCCGCTGGAAAATCCGACGCCGCTGAGCAATCTGCTGCAACTGGTTTCGATTGTACTGATTCCGATGGCCATCGTTTTCATGATGGGCCGCTTTACGCGCAGACCAAAATTGAGCTTGCTCAGCTTTGGCGTGATGGCGTTCTTCTCATTGGCGTTTATCGGTTCGGCCCTGTGGTCGGAATCGCAAGCGAATATCGCTGTTGAAGGCTTGGCTGCATCGCAAGCGAATATGGAAGGCAAGGAGCAGCGCTTCGGCGCGGCTTCGTCTGCCTTGTGGTCGACGCTGACGACACAAACATCGAATGGTTCGGTGAATGCCATGCATGATTCCCTGAATCCGGTGGCAGGTTTGGTCGCCATCAGCGGCATGCTGATCAATGGTGTGTGGGGCGGCATCGGCTGCGGTCTGGTGAATTTTTTGGTGTACTTGCTGGTAGCGGTATTTTTATCCGGCTTGATGATTGGTCGCTCACCAGAAATTTATGGTCGCAAACTCGAAGTCGGCGAAATACGTTTGTTATCGGTGCTGGTGTTATTGCAACCCGTCATCTTGCTCGCCGCCACGGCGGTCACCTTGTCCATTCCTTCGATCACCGGGAATTCCAATCCGGGCTTTCATGGCGTGTCGCAAGTGTTCTATGAATATTCTTCTGCGTTCGCCAATAACGGCTCCGGTTTTGAAGGTCTTGGCGATGCAACGAAATGGTGGAATTTAAGTTGTGCTGTCGTATTGCTATTGGGGCGTTACGCCTGCCTGATCATTCCGCTGGCAGTCGTAGGCCGTCTTGCCATGAAACGGGTTGCACCGGTTACCAGTGGCACACTCGACATTGAAACGCCAACCTTCGCCATCACCTTGATTGCCGTCATCGTGTTGTTGACGCTGCTTTGCTTCCTGCCGGTCCTGGTGTTGGGACCGATAGGTGAAGCTCTGTCGATGACAGCGGTTTAAGGATTAACGAGAACTCTATGAAAACCCAATCCATTCAAGGCGTAAAAGCGCATCCGGTGTCGGTCGACGCAAAACAAATACGCCAGGCCTGCAAAGCGGCCATTATGAAACTCAATCCGGTCGTGGCAGCCCGCAGTCCGGTGATGTTTGTCGTGTTGCTCGGCACAGTTATCAGTGTCTGGCAATTATTTGCACTGGGCGTATCGCATCCGCAGTTTTATTTCACGTTGGCGGTAGCCGTGATTTTATTGGCGACGGTGTTGTTCGCCAATTTTGCCGAATCGATTGCCGAAGCCCGTGGCCGTGGCCAGGCCGCGAGCCTGCGCTCGGCGCGCGCCGAATTGATCGCCAGAAGAATAGTGGATGGTATCGAAGAAAAAATTTCTGCCAGCTTGTTGCGTAAAGATGATTTGGTGCGAATTGCCGCCAATGAATTGATTCCAGCCGACGGCGAAATTATCGAAGGCATTGCGAGCATCAATGAGGCTGCCGTTACTGGCGAATCCGCGCCGGTGCTTCGCGAAGCTGGTACTGATCGTTCTGGCGTGATAGGCGGTACCAAAGTATTGACTGATGAAATCCTGGTGCGAGTGTCGAGCGATCCCGGCCATAGTTTTCTGGATCGCATGATTGCCCTGGTCGAAGGTGCCTCGCGTTTGAAAACACCGAATGAATTAGCACTGACGGTTCTATTGTCTGCCATGACCCTGGCTTTTCTGGTCGTGGTCGTTGCGTTACCTTTTATTGCGAATTTTGTGGGCGCCAAAGTGGGTGTGGTGACTTTGATTGCACTGCTGGTGTGCTTGATCCCGACCACGATTGGCGGCTTGTTGCCGGCGATTGGTATTGCCGGCATGAATCGCGCGTTGCAGGCGAATGTGATTGCGAAATCCGGCAAGGCGGTTGAGCTCGCCGGTGATATCGATACTTTGATGCTGGATAAAACCGGCACCATTACACACGGTGATCGTCAGGCTACCGACTTCATGCCGCTGGCAGGCGTGACTAAAGCGCAACTACGCGATGCCGCATTATTATCTTCGTTGGCGGATCCAACACCGGAAGGGAAATCGGTTGTTGCTCTGGCACGCAAGCAGGGCTGTAGCTTGGCCGATCCGGAAAGTCCGCACTACATTCCATTCGCCGCGCAAACACGCATGTCGGGTGTCGATATAGGCGAGCGTCGTATTCGCAAAGGTGCCGGCGATTCGATTGAACGCTGGGCGAAAGAACAGGGTTCGCAAACTATCACGACCGAATTGCATACCTGGATTGAACAGGTGGCAAGAAGCGGTGCGACACCTTTGGTCGTTGCCGAAGGTAAACACTTGTTGGGTGTGATTGCATTATCAGACGTCATCAAGCATGGCGTGCGTGAACGCTTCGCCGGCCTGCGTGCGCTCGGTGTAAAAACCATCATGATTACCGGCGACAACCCGATAACGGCGGCTGCGATTGCCGCGACTGCAGGTGTCGATGATTTTATCGCTGAAGCAACGCCCGAAGATAAATTGAAACGCATTCGTGATGAACAGGCGCAAGGAAAATTGGTGGCGATGGTCGGCGACGGCACCAATGATGCGCCGGCACTCGCGCAAGCGGATATTGGCTTGGCGATGAATGCCGGTACACAGGCCGCCAAAGAGGCTGGCAATATGGTGGATCTGGATTCCGATCCCACCAAATTATTATCGATTGTTGAAATCGGAAAACAATTGCTGATTACACGCGGTGCTTTAACGACATTTTCATTGGCCAATGATGTCGCAAAATATTTCGCGATTATTCCGGCGGTATTCGCGGCGCAATTACCTGCTTTATCGGCACTCGATATCATGAAATTATCGAGCCCGGAAAATGCGGTTCTGTCGGCCCTGATTTTTAATGCACTGATTATCCCCACCTTGATTCCATTGGCCTTGCGCGGTATTTCGTTTACGCCATCGAGTGCGTCTTCCTTATTACGAAGAAATCTGTTGGTCTATGGCCTGGGCGGTGTGTTACTGCCATTTGTCGGCATTAAAGCCATCGATCTTGTTCTGTCCGCCGTTTTTGGAGCATGAAGTGAATATTTCCGTCGAACCGAGCATTGACGACAAAGCCGCCAGCAGCTTTCTTGCTGCTACACGTTTCGCCATTTTTTCCATCCTGGCATTCGGCTTGCTGTATCCAGTACTGGCGACTTACGCCGGGAAAATCCTGTTTCCGCAGCAAGCCAACGGCAGCTTGATTGTGCGTGATGGGGTAACGCTGGGCTCGTCGCTGGTGGCGCAGAATTTCGTCAGTGATCGTTATTTTCAGTCGCGCCCTTCGGCGGCCAATTACGACCCGCGCGCCATGGCCGGCAGTAATCTGGCATCTAGCAATCCGGTCTTGCGCGAACGCATTGTCGAATCATCGAAAGCCATTGCTGCCAGAGAGTATATTGTGGCCACCCATATTCCCGTGGATATGGTGACGACATCCGGCTCCGGTATTGATCCGCATATTTCGCCCGAAGCAGCGCAGGTGCAATTGGCAAGAGTCGCGAAAGCGCGTGGACTGAGCGTCGCGCAGGTGCAGGCCTTGATCAAGGCCAATACGCAAACACCCAGCTTCGGCATTTTGGGACAATCACGGGTGAATGTGCTCCAATTAAACCTTGCTCTTGATGCGATAGTGCCCTGATTAAATGAATGTCTTCCGATGAACGCCGACCGCAGCGCACAAGCCGATGCCTTGCTGGGAAATTTGCAGCGTGAACGCAGCGCTCAGCTGAAAATATTTCTGGGTGCCGCACCTGGCGTCGGAAAAACTTTCGCCATGTTGAGCGCCGCACGAGAGTTGCAGCGTCAGAATATTGATGTGGTGGTGGGTTTGGTCGAAACCCATGGTCGTGTCGAAACCAAGGCCTTGCTCGATGGTCTGGAATTATTGCCGCGACGGCAGGTCGCCTACAAAACGCAGGAACTGGACGAATTCGATCTGGATGCTTTGCTGGCGCGCAAGCCGAAAGTCACGATCATTGACGAACTCGCACACCAGAATATTCCGGGCAGCCGGCATGAACGTCGTTATCAGGACATCGAGGAAATTCTGGATGCCGGTATCGATGTCTATACCACGGTCAATATCCAGCACATCGAAAGCCTGAATGATGTTGTGCGGCAAATTACCGGCGTACATGTGCGTGAAACCGTACCGGATGCTTTTCTGGATCGCGCCCGCGACATCGTCTTGGTCGATTTGCCGCCACGCGAATTGATCCAGCGTTTGCAGCAAGGCAAGGTCTATATGCCGGAGCAGGCAGCTTCGGCCTTGCAGGCGTTTTTCTCGACCTCGAATTTAACGGCCTTGCGTGATCTGGCTGTACAACAGATCGCCGATCGCGTCGATGCCGATATGCGTGAACAAATGACTGCACGCGGCACCAATACTGTACCGGTTCGTCGGCGCGTGATTGCTGCGATAGATGGTTTCGACAATAGCGAATATCTGGTGCGTGCCACCCGCAAGATTGCCGAACGGCGGCAGGCGCCGTGGACCGTTGTGTTTGTGGATAACGGCAATATCAGTCGCGAACGCCATCGGGTGGTAGAGCAATGTTTTACCTTGACCCGAAAACTCGGCGGTGACTGCGTGGTATTGCACGGCTTGGCGGTGGTTGACGAATTACTCGCCTATGCCAGCCGCAATGCAGTTTCCACCGTGGTGATCGGTCGCACGCGTGAACGACCTTTTGCCCGCATGTTCAATCGCACCCTGACGCAGCAGCTATTGCAGAAAGGTGCGCATTTCGAACTCACTATCATCAATACACCGTATGCCCGCGCCAAAGCACGACGTAGACTGGAAGGCAATGCACCAAAAGCATCGGTGTTGTTATCGGAAATCATATACGCAAGTGTAGCGGCCGCTCTTGCCGTTTTGCTTGCCATGCTGGCCGAACGATTTTTATCTTTCGATGATTTGTCACTGATATTTATCACGGCAGTATTATTCGTCGCAGTGCGAACGCGGATGTCGGTGGCCGTTTATGCCGCGATACTTTGTTTCCTGGCCTATAACTTTTTCTTTATCCATCCACGCTTCACTTTTTATATTTCAGCCGGCCAGGGCGTTGCCACCGTCATCATGTTTTTGATCGTGGCACTGATTTGCGGACGGCTGGCAAACCGTTTGCGTACGCAAGTGATTTTGCTGCGCAGCGCCCACGGGCATACCGAGGTGATGCAGCGACTGGGCCAGCAATTATCCGCCGCCGCCAACGAGTCGGAAGTTTTACACATGGCATTGCGGGCAATGAATACCGCACTGGCTGCCGAAGTGCTTGTGCTCTCGGTCGATGATAAATCGCGCATGCAGGAACTGGCTTCGGAACCGAAGAATATTATTCTGGAGGTGTCTGCACGTGCTGCTGCCGATTGGAGTCTGGCCCACCAACAGCCAGCGGGTTTCAGTACCGACACCTTGCGAGATGTTGCCTGGTGGTGCCTGCCATTGACCGTCAGCGAACAGGCGCTGGGTGTTGTCTGCCTGCGTTTTCTCGACAAAGACGAATCGATCAGTCCGGAAAGAATCAATCTGGCGCAAGCCATGGTGCAGGATCTGGCGCAGGCATTGGCAAGAACCCGCTTGGTGAATCAACTTGAGGTTGCGCGCGTGCAAGGCGAAACCGAACGCCTGCGAACAGCCTTATTGTCATCGGTATCGCATGATCTGCGTTCGCCTTTATCAACCATTATCGGCAGCGCCGAAAGCCTGAGCGTGTATCGCGAAAAACTGTCGGCGGATGATCAATTTGTGCTCGCGGAAAATATCCTGATCGAAGGCCAGCGGCTTGACCGCTATATTCAGAATCTTCTCGATATGACGCGCATTGGTCACGGCTCACTTGCGGTCGAGCGCGAATGGGTTGGTCTTGATGAACTTTGCGGCGCGGTTTTGCCCAGATTGAAGAAATTGTATCCGGCGACCCATGTCGAACTGATACTTCCTTCCGCACTTCCGCTATTGCAGGTTAATCCTGCATTGATCGAACAGGCGTTGTTCAACGTGCTGGAGAATGCCGCGAAATTCAATTCACCGGCATTTCCGATTGTCTTGCAGGCACAGTTCGATGAAGCCCGACTTTGTATCGATGTGAGTGATCACGGCCCTGGTATTCCGGAAGAAGATCGTCATCGGGTATTCGATATGTTTTACAGCGTTGAACGCGGTGATCGCGGTAGCCATGGCGGTTCGGGCACTGGTTTGGGTTTGGCGATTTGCCAGGGCATCGTTGCCGCGCATAAAGGCAGAATCGAAGCACTGGCGGGCCCCGATGGGCAGGGCACGACCATTCGTATTATGCTGCCGATGAGCGATTTGCCTTTCGATACTGCAAGAGAAGAATGAATGTCGGAACCCACAGCTGCCAGCGTTTTAATCATTGATGATGAAGCGCAGATCCGGCGTTTTCTCGGCATCAGTTTACGGGCGCAGGGTTATGAAG
>JBOHYH010000288.1:0-1694 GCA_050737775.1 Arenimonas sp. | reverse complement strand
CAACATCATGCGGAGCGATTTTTCATTGGCTTCCATCATGTCGTGCAAAGCCGTATCCACGCGCTGCATGCGAATTACTGGGTCTATGGATGAGCCGGCCACAAATAGTTGTTCGGCATCCGGTGCGGCGACATCCAGTGGTGCTTCAATCAGCAACGCCTCGACATTCGGAAAATGCCGGTAGGCAGTCGCACGCGAGACCATGGCTGCCTCGGCGATTTCTTCCAGTGAAGGTCGCTGGCCTTGTTTCAAAAGCCGCGCGGCAGCCTGCAGCAAGTCTTTGCGTGTACGTTGTTTCTGGTTTGGGCGGCCTGTCGCAACAGTCATGTCTGACTCTCAGTATTGGGGGAGTTGTTGCTGGATCGTAGCCAGATCAATCCAGACGTTTTCGCGTTTGATATCACCGTCTTCGGCAAATTCCACGACATGCAGCAGCCGGAATTCAAGTGGCCTGTTACGTCCTTCGAGTCCGAACGGCCTGCCAGGCGCTTTGCCTTGCCAGAATGATTCATCGACCAGGAAGTTTTCACCATAGAGTCGGCGTATGCACTGCACTTTGCCATCCGATAGGTCGGCGAAAAGATGCTCATAAAATGGTCGGGCTGCGTCCCGGCCGCTGGTGGGACCGGTAGGCGAGCCGACGATGTCGTGTTCAACATCGGTAGTTAAGGTCGCGAGCACGCCTTCTATGTTGTCGGCGGCTTCAAAGCCGAAGTGCTCGTCGATTTTGAGGTCCATTTGTGCACGAGTGAGAGGCATGGCTGGGTCCTTCGGGTTTGGGAGAATAGAAATACTTTAATGAGATAAAAGTCGCATGTCAATATATTTATCCCATCAGAGGAATTAGGCCAAAAGCCGTGACGTGTTAGTTCATTCCGGCCGACTGGGTTAAAATGCAGCTTTGTTGCCAAGCACTGACCCGATAATGTCCCTACGCATCAATGACATCAAATTGCCGCTCGATCATAGCGAAGCTGACTTGAATAAGGCCGTTTTGGGGGCGCTGGATATTCCAGCTGCTGATTTGTTGGAAGTGAGTGTCTATAAACGTGCCTACGACGCCCGCAAGAAATCGGCTATCTGCCTGATTTACAATCTTGATGTTTCCCTGAGCGCCGGTGTAGAAAAAAAGGTGCTTGCCAGGTTTCCGGATTCAAGCAAGGTATTTCCCAGCCCGGACACCATCTATAAATTCGTGGCGAAAGCGAATGCCGATTTTCCGAATGGCGAGCAACAGCGCCCACTGGTAATTGGCTTTGGCCCTTGCGGAATTCTCACGGCGCTGCTGTTGGCGCAAATGGGGCTGAAGCCGATCGTGCTCGAGCGTGGACAGGATGTTCGCATCCGCACGCAGGACACCTGGGGCTTGTGGCGAAAAAGCATATTGAACACTGAAAGCAATGTGCAATTTGGCGAAGGCGGTGCGGGTACCTTTTCCGATGGCAAGTTATACAGCCAGATAAAAGACAAATTCCATTATGGTCGTAAAGTATTGACCGAGTTTGTCAAAGCGGGTGCGCCGGAGGAAATTCTTTTTGTTAGTAAGCCACACATCGGCACTTTCAAGCTGGTGACGATGGTGGAAAAAATGCGGGCCGAAATCATCGCGCTCGGCGGCGAAATCCGTTTTGGCCAACGCGTCGAAAAATTGAATATCGACAATGGCCAGACAACCGGCGTCACGCTGGCATCGG
>JBOHYH010000287.1:0-50548 GCA_050737775.1 Arenimonas sp. | reverse complement strand
GGTTTGACGCGCGCAACAGTGTAAGCCCGTAGCCGCCACAGAAAAATTCCGAGGTTCGGTAAATTGTGCAAACCACGCCATCCGGCAGCCGGTTTTATATCGGCAACATGCGCGAATGGATCAAACGGACTATTGAGCAAGCTAAGCAAAGCCGGATCACGCAAATTGACGGTGCCACCGCGTCGTGCATCGCTCAAAAAATTACTCAGACCCAAGGGTGGAACGCCACCGGCATCCGGACGCAGATGATTGATGTGCTGATTCCAGACCATGCGCTCACGCATTTCGACCGTGTGTACCGCCCAACCGGAGAGTGCATGCGCGAGGGACTCAATCGCACCTAGTGTGCCTTTGCGACGACGATGATTGATGGTGCGTGCCACATCGGCGCGCAGTGTCCAGGCTTCGCCGGAAAGATGCGAAGTTCCAAGTAAATCCGCGATATAGGGAATCACCCAGTCAGCACAACTTTCGATGAAAGCATCGCGGCCCAGGGATGCGATATCGTCGCGTATCGCGCTATGCACTTCATCGATTAAACCGACGTAGGCTTCCAGTTGTCCGGCGGGTTGCTGTTCCAGATCGCGGATGCGATAAATTTCCGGCAGACGTTTGTACATATCAATACGTGTGGTCATGTTGGGCACTCCGCTTGTGCTTGTGCCGAAACAAAACCCAGCACCAGATGGCGTGTATGCAAGGCCAGCAGAAAATGTGCCGAGCAGGCTAACAACGGCGAGGGGATTAGATTGATCGCAGGCAATGGAATCAGGTTCGGATCGGTTTGTGGTGGCGAACCGGGAGGCAGCGCACGTGCAGCGCGCAGTTTTACCCAAGCAACACCGGGCACGTTTTGAATGGCGGCAATAATCTCGGAGCTATGGACGGATTGATGGAAGTCGCGCCGATTCAAACCGAATAGACCGTCCTTGCCATCAATGCCGTTGGCTTCTTCGCCCGATAAACCCAGCGAAAGTTTTATCGCTTTCGTGATGTCTTCGACCAGACGTGATGGGTCATAGCCGATCATGGCATCGACATGCACGAATTGCTTATGACCATTGATGGCGAGCACGGGATGACGCGCCGGGCCGCGACAGCGACTATACGCCGTCAAGGCATCGCGAATTTGTGCCAGATCAGCGCTCGAACCGCTTTGTGTCAACACGGTCAATGCAATGAGCGGCGTGCCTTCGGGCGCTGCCCAGCGTGCATTGGCTTTCAACACATTGGGCAACATGCGGGTTTCGGCTTCGTAATCGGCAAGACTCACAAGACGGCCAAGACTCTGCAATTTTGCCGGCGCTGCAAGGCGTGCGTTGTCGGCAGATTCCGGGTCGGCGCCGGTCGTTACATCGACGGGTAAGAAGACTTTGTCCAAGCCATCGAGTTTTCCGGTGGCCTGCGGTTTGCTGCCTTGCTTGAGCACACCATGCGCACCGATGCCAACGCGATAGCCCGCCACAATATTGCTGCGGCCGGTCGGTAAGCGTGCCCCGGTTTTGCCATCGCCGAATTGCACGACGCTATTTCCTTCGCTGTCTTCGCGAACGATATAGACCTGGCACTTCGGCCCGGCATTGAACAAGGTGTCCAGGCGTTTCCACAGAATGTCATCCACATACACATCGAGTGCCGGTGTTTGCGCCGGTGTGCGCGCAGCATCGAAAAGATAGGTCAGCGGCGCTTTTGGCAATGCGAAACTCTGGAATAGTGAACGTGCATCCCCCGAACCAATGGCAAGCCGGTCCAGCGTTTTTCCCTGCGAGGCGTCGACGATATTGCCGAACACGTCGATCGTGGAAACATCGTATTCGAAATCCGAATAGGTAACGATTCGATTTAATGCAATCGAATGAAAGCTGTCATCAATATTATTGCTGGAAAGCGTGACTGCATCGACATGGGCTTCAAAAGTATCGCCCTCTGTGGGCACCATCAGCAGGCGTCTGCCTTTCAGTTTTTCTGCCTGATCGCGATGGCCGAAATACTTCAATGTCTGCCCGGAGCTTGCATTGGTATTGACGTGGGCGCCGCGAACGGTGAACGGTTCGGCAGTAACCTGCAAGATGCTCATGCTGCGAATGTCGGCATAGCGAAACGTGATGCCGTTTTTAATCACTCTCAAACTGGCATTCAAGGTCAGCATGCTGGCGGCACCTGATTGCATGCCCCAGGTCACTGATTCATTTTCCAGAAGATCCACCGTGCGGACCAATGTGAAACGCTGTGGCGAGCTGGTTTTCGTATTGCTGAAGCGGCCTTGTATCAACACGGTATTGCCGACGGCAATATCCTTGAATTCGCGGTCCAGCGGAAGTTCGCGTGAAGTCAGATTTGGCGTGACCTCCGAAGAGGTTGGCCAATTGGTCCGGCGGAAAAAGGAAGTCAGGCGAGATTTTGGTGCGTTATCTTCAAACGTGATAACCGTTGGCGGTGCGTTGTGACCGAAGTGCCGCAGGGTTTCGCCGAGTTTGTAGGCGCGCAGCGAAACGATCGACGAGCTGCGTATGACGGGTGTTTTCAAACGGATGTAACGATAGCCAAACGAGTCCCAGACTTCATCGACAATCACGATCTGCGTGTTGGCCAAACGCGAAGGATGCGATGTGCTGCCGACAGGCTCGCCCAGTAAAAGACGGTCATCGGCTTTCAAGGTCACATCAAGGCTGGAAACCCGCAATACCGATGTTCCGTTGGAAATCGCAGGCGTTGTTCGTGGGCGATAAAGCTTGAATTGACTCAAAGCCGGAATGGCATCGATTGCCGCACGAGATTCAAATTCAACCGGTTTGTCGATGCCTTCCAGCTGAGCTTTTAAACCAAAGCCCATCGGTACGGTGACGGCAAGTTTTCCCTTTATCGTCAGCGCGAATGTTGCTTCGCCCGCAACACCAGGCGCCAGCCGGTAGCCGCCTAAGCGAACAAGGTCGGTAATGCTTTGCGGCCATTGCGCGGTGCGCAAATAGGTTTCGTTGGCGTATAGCGTTTGATAGAAGGTGAGAATATCGGCAACGACGGCATCACTTTCCAAAATAGCGATGCCGGGATCATCCGCACCGCGATGGGTCCAGTTTGAAAGCACGGCTTGCTTGTTGAGTTGGTCAAGCAAATGCGCACGTACGTCGGCATAGTTGCCGATCCGGTAATCGATGCGGCTCAATGCTGGCCGATTGAAAATCAGCTTCGGAAATAATGGCGGTGTTGGACAGTCGTGTTTGCAGCTCATCGGCGACCTCCCTGGATTTCAATGGTGAGTCGTCCGGTTTCAAGACGGCTTGGGTCATTGGCGACTTGGATGATTTCGTAAGCGCGAACAGATAGCTGTTCAACGACAGGATGGATGACATCTTCCGCTGCAACGGTAATGGTGTTCAGGCTGGGGCCGCTTAGCCCGTGCAGACGTTTGATGCTGGCCAACAACACCCGGCCAACACCCGGCACCGAAAGCGCACGACCAATCAACTGCGATTTGTACAATGGCTGACCGAAAGTCCAGTTGTCCGGATGGAAAAATCCGGTGCGTCCATCGGCGGTGTAAGCATCGGAAAATTCAAGTTCCAATTCACGTCGCAAATGTTCTGGCCAGAAATCCGGATGCGCACACAGGCGCAAATAAATATCCAGCGGAACATAACGTGCCGGTCTAACTTCCAGGTCTTCGCCGATCAGACGAACGGCTTCCAGATGATCGGTAATTTGCTGTCTTAAGGGTTCGGTCAGAATGTCGGTGCCGCGTGGATCAATCGCAACACGAACGGTGCGCCACGACCCGGTCCAGGCATAACTGGCATGCGCATGCGCAACGCCGGATAATTCTTCCGCGCGACGCGCATAGTCTTCGAGCGTGACGGCACGTAATTGTCTTGCGCGATACGCCTCCGGAACGCGTCTTATGATTTCGGCAACGGGTTCTGGTTCGCGTCCATTGGTAACATCAAACGGATTCCAGATGGCGGTAACTTGCACGAGCGCAGCAGCATCAAAACCGGTGACAGTATCGGCACCGACATTGCCTTCTATGCCAGCACCGATTTGATAATCGCAGGTAATGGCGGCATTTTCAGGCAACTTGCGGCCGTTGCGACCATTGCCGAAACGAATATGACTGTCGAGATATTCATCGGTCTCGACAATGAAATGAGAAGCATCATCGGGCGATTCGATTAGATCGCTTTGCTCGTTCCATGGGGTGGCAAAACCAGAAACGATAATTTTTAGCGTGCTGCGAACCGGTGTAACGCCACCGATTTCGGTTTCAAGATAGGCGAGGGGCGCATGTGGCAAAGTTGCCAGCACACCCCAAGGAGTCGATTCGTAATAGGCTTCGTCGAGATACAGGAAATTATACGGACTGGCGACCGCGAGAGCCGTGCCCGCTGGACGGAATGTAGTGCGATGCGGTCTGCCATGACTGATCTGCACCATATTCCCATGAAACAAACTGACGTCTTCTTTTGGTAATGAGGTATCGCATTGCGTGCAGAAACAATAACGTCGAGTCAGGCGATCTGATTCACGCCAATGAATGCGGACAAACCATTCCCCGGCAACGCCGCCCATCGGATCAAAAACCGATTCCGCATTGCTCAGTAACTGAAGCAGTTGCCGCGCCGTGGGGTCACGACCGAGCACGGTGCCGGTTTCCGGATTGAGTTGTTGCTGAATCAGGAATCGCCGTGGCGACATGCTGTTGATCATGTCGCGCAATAGGTTGGCATCTGCCTGGTTTGTCGCGACGAGCGGATTCGGCAATGCGATGTCCGCACTGGTACTACCAACATCGAGTGCCGTCACGCTGCCGGCCCAGGTATATAACTGCAGACGATTCAGATGAGGATGACAAGACATCGACGAAGTCGTGACAAATGCCTGGCTGCCTTTGTCCTGCCAATTTTCTCCGGTCCACACGCCGGTGCGATTTGGAATAACGGTGGCGGCCTGCACTTGCAGCGCCAACCAGCTTGTCGCCTGGTTGCCTTGATGAATATGGTAGTCCATCAGGCGGGCATGGCGTGCAAGTGAAACGCGCTTGCGTGCCGTCGCCAGAAAGGCTTCGTTGAGAGTGCGGTCCTGATAATCAGAAAGCTCGTCGGCATCGGCGGCAATCAGATCAATCAAGACTTGATCCATATCGGCTTCGCTGGTGGGTTCCCAGTTGGGCACACGCTTCTGCATGGCGCAGATCAGCGTGTGTTTGAAAGAATCAAAATCCTTTGCCAGATAATCGATGTCGGGTGTTTCCGGTGGAGCAGAAAATGCTTCATCACCGGCACAATTCATATTGAAGCAGGCGGGCCTGAATTTAAAATCGATTTCTGAAAGCAGCGGGTCTATGCCGGAAAAATTTATCGACAATGTGTAGGTCGAGTAATCGCCAATCAGCCCAACGCGCAAACGTAATTGATTCGGCACCAGTCCGGCGAGAACCTGATTGACACGCACTTGTCCTGCCGAAGGACCGCCGCGCAAACGGGTACCGCCGCTGATCGGAAAAATGGAATGCGCATTCGCACCGCCACCGATCGCTGCGAGAATGGCGGCAAGTACATGCGTTGTATGGAATTCGACATCCAGCCAGGCTTCGCTTGGCGCTGCCGCAGGCAGCAAGCGCACGAATACGCGAGCGATACCGTTCAGGCCGCGCGCATCAAGATTTCTGGCACGTTCTGCAAGAACTTCATCGTCGAATTTTTTACCGGCACGAACACTCATGTAGCACCTCCGCCATGTTCAAAGCGCACGCGACGTTGTTCACCGGTGTCGATGACCTGATAGCTCAGATCAATGGCGAGTTTCGCATCCAGGTTTTCGACTTCAAGACTGATGACTTTCACGCGATGACCAAGCCAGTACGACATGGCCTGGCTGATACTGGATTTCGCCAGCCCGGCGGTGATTTCATCATTGCCCTGAAAGACCAGGCGCCGTAGATTGCCGCCCAGGCTTGGAATAAAGGGGCGCTCACCAGTATTGGTGAGTAATAGTTGCAGGATTTCGCCACGCACATGTTCGTCCAGGCTGGCCGGAGCAACCGTGCGACCATCGGCACCGATGCGAAACGGGAATGCAAGATGGCGGCCGCTCATAGGTTCAACTCCAGTTGCGTGACATCGTAATTTTTGGGAGAGCCTATGCCGACATCTTCAAGCGATATGTTGTTTATCAACTGGTTTTCATTGTCTTTGAGATAATCAAATATCCCTTGCGCAATGGCTGCAAATAAAAGTCGACGATCTTCCTCGCCCTGACTTGGCAATGACACGCCCTTTACGGCCTGCCATTCCGTTTTCATGGCCTTGTCCATCGCTTCGGCCAGACTGCCTGGAAAACTTGCAACGGTGCCTGCTTTCAATGCCATATCAATTCCTCAACCTGTTTTGACTTTCACCGACAGCAGCGCCGGTGTTGCCGGTGGCATCGGTGGTACGGGAGTCATCGGCGTGACAGGAAATACACCCAGCGCCAGTTCGCCTGGGTGCGTGTGTGTGGTGTAAATGTTGATCATCTGGTTGAGGAAAGTAAGCAAGTCGTCGCCGAATACCAGCGGATGGGTGGCGTTCTCGACCAATTCTATTTGCGGTGCTTCGACCACCACTTTCGTTGTCGCCTGAATTTTTACCTTGCCGCCTTGCACCTCGATGGTGAGAAAGTTTTTTTCACCATCGTCGCTGAGTGATATTTTCTTTGCATCGTCATCCAGTGCGACGACCAGACCGGTATTGCTACGCAAAATCTTGCGTGTCGTGGCGGGAGCGGAACCACTTTCATTTTTCGGTGCTTTATCCTGGTTCCACCAGCCACCGGACCAGATCGGCCGATTCAAATCGCCTTCTTCGAATTCTATCCAGACACCGGCACCAACCGGTGGAATGGCAAAAAAACCTTCACCATCACCGGAATAGGGCGCACACGGCATGGCCCAGTGCGCTTCCACATCCAGAAAAATTTTCGGCACCTTGGCGCGCAAGCGACCGATATTTTCCGGGTCGGCGATATCGCTTACGACACCACGGTATTTTCCGTAGTAGCGCGCGTTCACTTTTTCAGAGAGATCAACCAGCAGTTGATCAATGCCGGAATTCATCATTAGAAGACTCCTGCCAGCAAATCAGCTCCGCCAGCGTAGCCGGATGAACGTGCATTGCGTTTTAGCGTGAGACTTTGCGTGTAACCATCCGCATTGATGACATGCTTCACGCGATTGATTAAATAATTGCCTCCCAGATAACCCCCGGGACCCGCCACGCTAATCACCTGGTAAGGCGAAAGCACATGGGCGTAATCGTTGGCATCAATTTCCGTGCTAGCGGTATAGGCAAAAGCGGATAAATCTACCGCCGCTTCCGTTGCTGCATCCAGATCATTTTGTTCTTCGCGCGCATTATTGAGAATGCTGATTGCTTGAGGTGCCAATACCGAATGCATTGCTTCAGGCCCGAGCGGGTCAAGTGATGCGGTGCTTGTCTCGCTCGATAACACACTGCTATCGGATAAACGAACATCACCGGCTTTCACCGTCATCGGCATCAGCGCGTCCAGTTGCACGGAAAATTTATGAATATTGCGATCCTCACCGATAAGCAATAGTTCGGTGGCATCGCTGGGTAGCAATGAGGGTTTTGCGAATACGCCAATACTTTTACCCGGCGTGTCGCCCGGTTTCACATACACAAACATGCCATGGCGCCTGGCCAGTTCCCGTAAAAGCTGCATGGCGGTACCGCGTTGCACCACATAACGGGTATAGTTGCTGCCGGCAGAAGCGATAGTTTCGACTTCTGCTTCAAGCCCGGCATCGGTAATCAGTGTCTCAGCAATTTCGCTGGGAGTTTTATCTTCAAATAAAGCGACGGTTTCAATTTGATTTAACAGCACACTATCATCGTGAACCACCAGCGTCAGTGCGCTCTCGCCTGGTATTGCTGATAATTCAAAACGCTGCGCAATAATGGATCCGTCAATCAAAGGGACAAACTCCCCTTCACCCATCTGTATTTCGACGCGAATGCGTTTGAACGCTTGTGCAAATTCTTCTTCAATCATCGACCACATGCCTTCATCGTCGAGGGACAAGTCGATTTCCAGCTCCGCTTCGGCAGCCATGCCGATGGCCTGATCGATTCGTATTTCACGAAACAGATCAAGTTGTTCTTCGCTGGCGGCAGTGCCATCGAGATACATGCGGAGATTAGCCAGTGCCATTGGCTTTCACTTCACCGGCACATGGATGTAACGACCTGTCGTCGCTACCAGGGCATTGGCTTCCAGATCACTATTGGCGTCTGCGACGTACCAGAATTTGGTGCCATCGGCATAGCGTCGATGGCTCATGACATCCAGCTGATCGTGGTCGTGTATCTGCGTACTCTCACCATCGGTAACCGGCAGGCGACGCAGTGTCAAAGCCTTGACCTCGCGACCATTGGCATCACGGGCAGTAATGGTAGGCGTCGTGTAATAGCGGGAGTTTTTCAAAAACATTTCATGCTCCGTCTTTTGCCTTAAAAGGGAATAATGTCGGCGGCCAACTCGATGGCCTTCGCCAGGTTGAGAATGGCCTGTGCATCTTTGACGCCGCGCGAGTAAGTCAATGCGCCATAACCGATCTTGTCGCTGCCGCCTTTAGCCAAGTTCAAGATGTCCAGGCCAATTTGTACTTCTGCCTGCACAGGATTTAAAAAAGCATCGAATTTTTGCTCCGTAATCGACATTGAACTGATGCGTACCGGCAATACGCGGTTGTAGCCCCAGATAAATAAAATGCGCGGCACCGATTGTCTTGGCGTTGGAAGCGTCGAGGTTTTTGTTCCGGCCGATGCACTTACGCCACCAGCGGAAACCGATACCGACCCGACGGCATCCAGTGCCTGTCCCAGTAATCCACTCAGCGGACCGGCCGGGTAAACCATTTTTTCCAGCGCAGCAATTTGTGGCCCGATCCCGAATATTCGAGGTATTGCCGACACTGCGCCGCCTTTGCCTAAATCATCTGCGGCCGAAAATTTCGCAGTGACCGTAAAACTTTCATTCGGCGGACCACTGACGCCCGCTGCTTCGTTTGCTTTCGCCGCTGCCTTGGCTCCTGCAGCATTTCCTGCACCAGGTGCGGCGGGAATATTGATGGTGCGAGCCAATTCTTCCGGATTGAATTGAAATACCACCAGATTCGGAATCGGGCCCAAAAAGTCGCCGCCGTATTCGACGAGTGCGCCGCGCAGGAAAAATCCGGACATCAGATATCTTCTCCCGTATTTTTTTCATTGCGATTGGTCGTTGCTTCCGGCGACAGAAAACTCATGATTCCATCGGCAATGCGTTTGCGCAGGCTTTCGGCGTCGAGTGAAATCGACGACTGTATTGTCGGCAGACGCAGATTGCTCGAAAGTCCGGATAAAGCCGAAGCATCGAGTCCGCGAATTTGCAAGCGCCTGACGATTTCGGCGTCGAGACCATCGAGTGCTGCTTGTGCTACATCGCTTGAAATACCATGTAGGCGCAAGGACATGCGATCGATATTCAATCGACTCATCGCAGGTTCTCCTCGAATAATGCAATAACCTGATTCTGGTAGCTGCCAAAACTTTCCGGCGAGTTGGGTCTGTTGAGTTTGTCGAGTTCACGTTTTACCGCCGATAAAACCTGCGGCATGCCCACGCAGGGTTCGGCACCCGGTTCGGTTTGCAGGCAGGCATTAAAAGCGATTGATCGAATATGGCCACCCGCCAGCGGGAAGCTGCGTGCCAAATACTGAACATCCAATGCATCGATATCGACGCCTTTCGGAAACACATAACGCCAGAGACGTGCGCGTTCTTCTTCACCCGGCAAGGGGAATTCAACAAGAAAACGCAGGCGCCTCAGAAATGCTTCATCAAGATCCTTGCGGCGATTGGTGGCCAGAATGGCAATACCTTTCAGGCGTTCCATGCGCTCGAGCAAATAACTGATTTCGATATTGGCAAAACGATCATGTGCGTCTTTTACGCTGGTACGTTTTCCGAAAAGTGCATCGGCTTCATCGAAGAAAATAACGCAGTCACTTTCTTCGGCAGCATCGAATACTTTCTTCAGGTTCTTTTCTGTTTCACCGATATATTTATTGACGACTTGCGAGAGATCGATGCGAAACATCGGCAATTGCAATTCTTCGGCAATGGCCTCGGCGGCCATGGTTTTTCCGGTTCCCGAAGGACCACAAAACATGACGGACAATCCTGCATCATTCCAGGCACGAGCCGTGCCCCAGCGGTAATGCACCCAGGTCAGCGATCGCATGGCGCGAATGATTTCACCCATTTGCAATGCCTGTGCCGGTGGCAAGATCAGTTCGTTGAATTTGAAGCGCGGCGTGACGGCTTGTGCCAAAGTACCAAGATCAAGACGTACCTGGGCGCGACATAATTGGCTCAGCTGTTCAGCATCAAGCGTGTCGAACTCTGCAGCGGCAAGTCCGACAGCCTCAATGGCTTTTGCACCAATCCGGAATCGTCTTGCAAATTCGAGTATTTCCGAATCCAGCGCTTCGGCGTGTTTCCCCAGGGCTTTGCGAAAACGTGTCACGCGCATTTCGAAATCGGTAACCGGCAATACCACGGCAGGTTTAACGGCATAGGCCGGCAGTTGTTTGCTTGCCTGGATATCATGCATGGGTACATACCAGCGCACATGGGTATCCGGCCACGCAATACGATCACGTGCATGTTCGTCACTGCTGGCGTTCATGAGCGGTAGCAAGACATCGGCATCGTAAAGCCAGCACCATGCCGCGATGGCAGAAAGTCGCGAGGAATTGGGCAATACCGGTTCTACAAATTCAATCAGAAGTCTGTCGGTTTTCTTGCAGAGCACCGCAGCCCATTCACTGTAATCGGTACCGACATCGCCCAGCAATGGCACAAACTGCGCGCTATCCGGTGCAGTTTGCAAAAGACTGGCGGCAGCTTCCAGAGTCGGTGTGTCATGCGCGACGATTCGTTTGTCGGTGACCAGGCGCATGCCGGCGGGAACCCGGCCATCATCAAGCACCAGTGCACTAGCTACCAGTGGCGATACTTCATAGCCTTGGTGCCATCCAGCATTATTCAATTCATTTTGAAAACCGAGCAAGCCGGTCCGGAATAAGGGATGCGCAACATCAATCCTGGAAAAACCATTTTCCGCTTCATACAGACGTTGTGCCAAGGCGAGTGTAGGCAGCATTTTTTGATTGTCATTTTGACAGGCAGCCATCACAGCGGAACTCGCCGGGTCGATTCGCACCAATAGGCCCAATGCCAATAAAAACTGTGCTTCCTCATCCAGCGCAAGACGATGGCAAACAGCATCCCAGGGACCATGATCGTGTTTTCTGCTGTCGCGCAGGGATTGAATGTTCTCGCTTAAATAGCGTGCGGTAGTGTCATTGTCGAAAAAGTTTTTCTTGTCATCCGAGAAACGCAATAAATCCAGGCTCTCGCTCAAGGTGTCGGTGACGGGCGGTAAAATATCACTCTGCGCGTTTCTGGCATTGCCTTTTTGTTGCCATAGCCAGCAAATTTCGCGACGCAGCCGTAATGTGGTTTCTGCCAACCAGCTTGCGGTCAATGGATCATTGACGCGCAAATCGGGCGTAAAGGAAGCAGGTAAATTCTCGAGGGCGTTCATGGCGTCCACACGACCTCGGGCGTCATGACTGCTTGAGCTCCATTAACGCGCAGGATCAGATAGTAATTACCCGGTGCCAGTGCATTGGTGTTGCTGACAATTGCATTCAAACTTGTTTGCGCTGCCGTTCCGGTTACTTCAAGATTCAGCACCACTAAGCCATTACGATAGAACGATACGAAGATGGCATCGTCAGGGCCGCCAAGACGTTCACCAGTAAGCGTTAGCGTGCCGGAAAAATTCGGACCATTTGCCACGAGCGGGCCGTGTGCGGCATTCGTGAGCGTGGGCAACAAAGTGACGAATTGCGGATTGCTGGTTTGTTGGCGACCACTCGGCAAACGTCGTGCCACAACGGCGGCATGATGCCCGGCAGATATGGAAGGCGTTGCAGGGATAGTGACTCTTACAGCGCCTTCGCGCGCTGCAATCACGGGGAGTTCCATGCTGCCGATATAAGCGGTTTCGATAGCGCTGTTGATATTGTTGCCGGCAAATTCCACCGTGGCGCCGGTTTCAAAACGCAGCGGTGTAATTTGTTTCAGATCCGGCCCCATGGATGGCAGCACAACAACGCCTTCCGCACCCGGAGGACCCACTGTAAGAACGAGTGGGGCATAGGACGGTGGCACTTCGGGCGCAATCAGAACCGGACGGACATGAAACGCGGTAGAGATTCGATACTTCTCTTCGCTGCCCTGCATGACTTTCGACAATAATTCTGCATCGCTACTGTCGAAAGTCAGCTTGAGTGGCTCGGGATTGTCTATCAGTGCAGGTACGGTCGGAGAAAGGAAATTCATTTCCTGCAGACAGGCCATGCCACGCGCTAATAGGCGATGCGCCTGCACGGTGTCGCTATCGTGGCCGGCATCGTATGCCGTCAATAAATAGCGGAGTACCAGCCATAAAGGCGGCGCCTGGCCATCGTCGAGCGAGTGGTTTTTCAAATAAGGATCAAAGTCGATTTGATACAGAAACAGGTTCAGTTTCTCTACGGCATCATCCGCAGCCGCGGCGATATCCGGACGTGTGACAGTGACCAGCAGAGAGCTGCGCAAGCTTAGTTGCGAACGTATGGCTTCGGAAACTGCACCAATGGCTTCGCGGGTAGATGAGAGCGGCATCAGCGACCCCGTAAATAATGTCGGTGCGGATTAAAAACTGCCGCAGGTTTTGCCTGTGGAATGCTGTTTGGTACAGATGCCGGCACCGGTGCGGATTTTCTTGCCGGTGTGAAAATTTCCAATTCGATCTTGCCGATATTTACTTCAATGGATGAATTTGGCATCGTGCGCGCTTGTTGAACCGCTAATGCATTTATTTGCGCAGGGCTTGATGTTATGTAGTCGGCTTTCCGGCTGGTGACCGCCGAATGTTGCGATGGTGTTGCTTCGGAGCGTGCAGTAGAGCGCGATTCTACGATGCTGTCTTCATTGCTACCGTCAGCGATATTCGACGTGGACGGCAAGGATTTTATCGGTACCGAAGGTTCCAGGAGGTCTGCCGATGCACTGCTGAAAGCCCTTGTCGCTTGAGCATCTTTAATTGCGGAGTTCGAGCTTGATCGGCTGCCAGTGAGGTCTTTTTTTGAATAAGTAAAATGCTCGCTGGTCGTACTTGATAGATTTTCGCTGGTCGTTGCTTCCTGGTCGGAAAAAAACTTTTTTTCTGATGCATCGGTAGCGATCTTGCCTATTTCATCTGCAATGAAAGCTTGCGGAAAATTGGATTGTGTTTCAAACGTATTCGACAACTCTGCTGAAACCGATGTCATGCCTTTATCAATCCGATGCAGACGACTATCCGGGTAATCCGGATTGGATGCAGGAATGCTGGATTGAACAGAGGTATCGGTTTGTTCCAGGCTGTTTTTTGCAATGTTTGCGATACGACTATTCTCTATGCCATGGGTTTCATTATTTTTTTCGACGGCATTTTTTCCCTGTATTGATAACGATGAATCGCCCGTTGTCACTGTTTCGAAAGACTGTTCACTCCAGTCTGAAGCAGCATGGGGAGATGCATTGCCGGGCCGAGCGGCAGCGGCATTTGCATGCATGCCGGAGCGTTCTGCCAGACGGGAAAAATACCGGTTCATTCGAACTCCACGGCAAGGCGCGACAGATAACGTTCGCGACGCCAACTTGGCAGCATGGCGATATCGAACTCACTCCAGTGGTAATTGCAGGCAAGGCGATGAACTTGTTCAATCAGGCGGCGTTGTTGCAGTCGCAGGCCTTCCAGCAATAATTGCTCCAGATCGACATCGACGCGCAAAGCCTGATCACAGGACGGGCAAGAGACGTCTAGATTCAATGCGGTCAGTGGATCGGCTGCATTCAATGCAGTACCCAAAGAATCCGTCCATACCTCGGGCAATATCGTCGGAAGCAATGTTTGTGCAGACGATTCAAGCAGACATTCAGCCAGCCAGGCTTCGTCCACTTCATTTTTGCCCTGTGCATGTGTGTACCAGGAAAGCTGGTCCTGCCCGGTGGGCAAACGACAAGGAATTTTCACACCCTCGGGCGAGAGCCAATCGATATGGGCAATGGGTTCTTCATCGGCAAAACCCGATAAGCCCAATTCCAGTTCTATCCGTTCTCGACAATCAAGCTTGCTGCAGATGGCGACGGCGGCAGTCGTTGTGCCGGTCGATGCGTTTGCAATTGCCAACAGCCCTTGCAAACGTTCGCTGACCGTCCAATGCCACAGCAACTCGGCATCGATGGGTTTTCCATCGATGCGACATAGACAACGCGATAGCAATTCCGTCACCAGCGCGGGGCGTGGCATATCGAAGTCGATATCAAGGTCGGTATGCCGGTCGGGAAATTTTCGCGATAAAAAGCGTTCCTTGCCAAACCCGGGTGGCCATTGCACGAAAGCTGCTTTCATTGCGCGCCTTTAGCCTGCCTCTGATGGTTCGGTGGTATCGACGTCGCGTTCCCAACCTTCGAGTTCAATTTTTACGTTCTCGATGGCGACTGCATTTGCGTTTGCATCGAGATCGGGCATCGCGGTGTATTCGCTGACCCAGCAGGCATGAAGGAAATAGCGTTTGGCTACCTGGCCTTTTTCATTCATGACTTCGAGCGTGAGTTCTTTTTTATATCCCGCCAAATCCATCAACGGGTCACCGGCAAAAGAATGAATCTTGTTTGCCCAGGCTTCGAACTCCGGATCGTGGGTAATACCGCGTTCGAGCGTGAGACCCTCGTAACTGGTTCGTCCGGGCGATTTGTGGTCGATGCTGTTCTCGCCACCGCTGCGATGTTTTACGACTTCGGTGGTGCGTTTCAGTGCGCTTGCCTTGCTGACGCCAAGCACCGTTTTGTTGTCCCAAATGATCCTGAACTTGAAGTTTTTGTAGGGATCGAAACGATGGGTGTTGACGACGAATCCTGTGTTAGCCATGAAAAATCTCCTGTTCCGTTAGGCTTAAAGGTCGCCAGCAATTTGCTGGATCTTGATGACGACAAATTCGGCCGGTTTTAATGGCGCGAAGCCCACCTCGATATTGACGATGCCTTTGTTGCGGTCATCCTGCGTGGTGGTTTCCTTGTCGCATTTGACGTAGAACGCTTCTTTCGGACTGGTGCCCTGGAATGCGCCCTGACGGAACAGCGACATCATGTAGGCATTCAAATTCAGCCGAATCTTTGCCCACAATGGTTCATCGTTGGGTTCAAATACGACCCATTTTGTGCCACGGAAAAGCGATTCCTCGATGTTCAATGCAAGGCGGCGAATCGGGATATATTTCCATTCGCTACCGGCATCATCATCACCGGCCAGTGTTCTTGCACCCCAATTGACCAAGCCGTTGGGAAATACGCGAATGCAATTGACGGCTTTTTTATTCAGCACGCCGTTTTCCGCGTCGGTGAGTTTCACTTCTACGCCCAGCACGCCACGCACATCCGCTTCGATACCGGCGGGTGCTTTCCAGACGCCGCGTGTGGCATCGGTGCGAGCCATCAAACCGGCAATGGCACCACTCGGGCCAATGGATTTTTTCAGAGGGCCATTCTGGAAAATCAAACGTGGATAGAAAACCGCAGAATGTGTTTTTACTGACACGTTCAATCCGGTAATGGCGGCGGAGACATCGCCAGTAATGGCTGGGCGACCATTGCTGCCTGTCCATGTGGAAGGTGAGTCCACCAGCAAAAATGCCCTGCGCGATGCGCAGTAAACACTGGCCGGGCCCCACAGCGTTTGATGGTCTGCCACCGTGACACCTTCATCAGAAGGGATAATCATCAGGTTAAATAAATCCACCGGATCAAGTGCATGAAAACCGGTCTGGTTGAGTTCGCTACCAAAATAATCTGCCGTCGTGGGTGCGCCGCCATCGTTGCCGGCAACACCACCACTTGAAAATGCACTGGTGCCATCGGTGCCGGCAGCATATTGATTGGTGTTCAAGGCACGGTCGGCCACAATGCCGCCAGGCAACACAACCAAGCCTGATGGGACGGCATTCAAGCTGGTGGTTTTGCTGATCAATGCAATTTCATAGCCCCACAGTTCGGCTTTGAAATTAAGCGTGGCTTGCGAGTTGATCGCATTGACAATGATGCCGAGTTTTTCTCGCACGCCATCGCCATTTCCCAACGCACTCTGATGCCAAAAATCGGTTCCGGCAGGCAGCGTTGTAATCAAACTGTTTGGTCCAGCATTGAATGTCAAAACAGGCTGGCCATCAAATGCTATCGAGGTAATTGCGTTCTGGGCTAATCCAGCCAAACCATTGACATACGCTTGAAGATTGCGATGATCCAGAGGCGCTACAGCGCCGGCATGCAAATGAAAGAAAGAGGCATTCGGTGCCGGGCGGAAATTGCTGTAACGCGTTTGTTCAAGGCCACCTTGATCGACACCCATCAGAAGTGAAGCCGACATATCGCGCGAGTTGGCGCGAGTAATGCGCACGGCAGCCTGGTTGCCGCCATTGGAAGTAATGGTCAGCAGGCGACCGACATTGGCACCGCCATCCACCAAGCTGACTGCTACCGTATGAGGCTGGCCACTCTGTGCAATCCGTGTATTGATACGACCAGCAAGTTCGCCCACCACAATGCCTGCTGTCAGTACCGGTAAGCCGACAAAATCAACGGGTACCAACGCTGCATCATTAACCGAAATATTAAATGAATCTTGATTGGCAACACGCATGGCCTGCAATGCTGCCGCCGCGGCCGCGTCGGTTGCACCCAGCGGAAACCGCGCCTGTGAGTAACCCGCCGCACTATTGGCGAGCGTATTGATGAAAGCACCAGGCAGGGTCGGATCACCCATCGCAGCATTCAATCTTAATTCGATCAACTCGGAACTTTGCGTCACGAACGCAGGGGCAAAACGAGGTGAAAGCGGATTCATCGAAAGATTGATATAGGTTTCACTGGAGCCTTCCAGCGGGATGACTTTCAAATTGAAAGTGTCGTGTGGGTTGGTCGTCGCATAACTGACTTCCAGGCGCAATTGATTGGCCCAAGTACCTTCGGACTTTGCGACAACATCGAGCACCGCTTGCGGGCCCGGTCTCAATAAACTCTGCAAGGTAATGGAAGCCGGCGCTGCACCGCTGGCGACACGCACGATGTAGCAATCGGTTCCGCCATTGGCAAAGAACTGACTTACGGCATGGCCGAGATCGCTTTGCAGATGCGGCGCGCCGAAATTGCGCGTGAAATCGGCGGGGCTCAGGCAACGAATTGCCTTGTTAAGCTTGCCCTTCGATGTGCGTCCGAAGAATGCGGCGATGGACGTGGAGACGCTGGTGATCGTGTGCACGCCACTGGATACTTCGTCTATGTACACACCGGGATAGCTGACTGTAACGGGCATATTTCACTCCTTGATACTTTGGCAGTGCATTGGGCACCTGGGCTTGTCGATGACGAAAAACTCGGCGTTAATCGGCGTCGTCTTTCGTTTGATGCTTGAAGCTAACAACAGCAGATGGCACTGATCGCGCATAGAGCTCGGTGCCATCGGGAAGAATGCTGAATTGCATTTCACCTGATGCCACCAGAGCCTTCAGCGCCGCTCGCAATATTCCGATCGGCGTCATTCGCAACTCTTCTGTCAACCACCACTGGCGAATCCCTTCCGGGCTATCCGCTGCTTCTGGATGTTTCTCCAGATAGCGTCTTAGCGACGCTTGCAACGAGATAGAGGTTCGCTCTGCTTCAGTCGACATGTAATCCTTACGTCATTCGATTTGTATTTCGCCTTCGATAAAACGCAGGACTTATAGAGCAAGTCGTGTGCCATCGATGCTGCTAAAAAAATCAGCTTGTAATCAATGAGTTGTGATGCGTGTCGCAAACGCATGGGGGTTTATTCACCCGCATGGAAATTCATCAAATTACGTGCATCGCCAGTGCAGACACGCTGTGGATGGTGGGTCGAAATTGCCCCGCACTGGGTGATGAAATACACATTGACTACATCAAAAAAAACGTAGGGGCGCATGCTTGCTGCGCCCAAAACTTGCGAGCAGACCAAGGGCGCAGCGAGCATGCGCCCCTACGGAAAGAGATGTTTTTAAATATTCGAATCATGTTCAAACGATGCATCAATCGTTTGATGGCGGCATCATTCCGCTTCTTTATCGATACCGTATTTTTTCAGGAGCTTGCCGAGCGAACGGCGTTCCTTGCAGGCGAGTCTTGCGGCAGCCGAAACATTGCCGTGGGTTTCCTTGACCAGTTTAGACAGGTAATCACGCTCGAATTCGGCAATGGCATGTGCTTTTGCATCCTGGAAATTCAGGAACTCGTGAGTCGAGGACGGGATCGGTTGACTTTGTAAATGCGGCACGCATTCATCAATAATAATTTCCTGATCTTCGCTCAGCAAAACGTTCCGGTGAATCACGCTTTCCAATTCGCGAACATTGCCAGGCCACTCATAGCGCATCATCCATACCCAGCTAGAGGAATGCAGCGATTTCACTGGCAGTCCGTAGCGATCGCAATAGACTTTCAGGAAATGACGAGCCAGCAGGACGATATCGGTTTTCCGTTCGCGCAGCGGCGGCACTTGCAGGCGCAGAATATTCAGCCGGTACATCAAGTCACTGCGAAAGGCGCGACGCTCGACAAGGTCCAGCAAAGGTTGATTGGTAGCGGCTATGACGCGACTGTTTGAAACCAGTTCGACACTCTGTCCCACCGGTCGATAACGACGATCCTGTAAAAAGCGCAATAAGGCGACCTGGCCCTTGCAGGGCAGCGAATCAATTTCATCAAGAAACAAGGTGCCGCCGTCCGCCTGCGAAATCACGCCGCTACGATTGGTTTTTGCATCGGTAAATGCGCCACGAGCGTGCCCGAATAATTCCGATTCAATCAGGGATTCGGGAATGGCGCCGCAATTCAATGATATGAAAGGTTTGCTGCGGCGGGCGCTCAAATAATGAATGGCTCGGGCCGTCAGTTCCTTGCCGACGCCGGTTTCACCTTCAATCAAGACACAGGCATCGGTGCGGGCTATTTTCGCTATTTGACGTAGCAGCGTCATGAAGGCCACAGAATTGCCAATCATTCCATACATCGATATCGGTGGGCCCGAAGGGGTGCTGATAGCGTCGTCGGAATCATCATCAAATCCATCAATAAGTGACAATGATGGCGGAATCTGACGGCTTTCGATGCCCATAACCTAACTCCTGAATGGTCAGTCTGAACCGACGCCCCCACGCCGGTTTAATGTTTGTAATTGCTCGTCAACACTGGAAGTCTGACTTTCAATCATGACAAATTTACAAGCACACTATTAACTTTCACGTTCGCCCGGAATAATTTATCGACACTGATAAATTGGAGCGTATTTATTAGAACGACAGTTTGGGTCCTTGCAGGACAAACCGGACAATATTTCTTTGCTGACGCCGTCTTTGCGAAAAATTATGCCGAGTTACGCGGTAAATGCAGCCAAAGCCGTAAGACATCCGTAAAATGGCTGAATGAATTCAGCATTCGCACTCTCGCAAAAACTCTCCGTCGCTCCGATGATGGACTGGACCGACTCGCATTGCAGGGCGTTTCACCGAGTCCTGGCACCACACGCACGTTTGTACACCGAGATGGTACACGCGCAGGCAGTTATTCATGGGGATCGCGATCGTTTATTGGGTTTCGATAAAAGCGAACACCCCTTGGCTCTGCAATTGGGCGGCAGTGATCCGGCGCATCTGGCCGAAGCCAGCCGTATCGGTGAGCAATGGGGGTATGACGAAGTTAATTTGAATGTCGGCTGCCCTTCTGACCGTGTGCAAGCAGGACGTTTTGGTGCCTGCCTGATGAAAGAGCCGAAACTGGTTGCCGAGTGCATTGCCGCGATGAATTCGGCAGTGAAAATTCCGGTGACCGTGAAGTGTCGTCTGGGTGTCGATGAGCTGGAAACGTATGAGCACTTTTTGGGTTTTATCGATAGCGTTGCACTGACCGGTTGCAATACTTTTATCGTCCATGCACGCAAGGCCTGGCTGAGTGGGCTTTCACCGAAGGAAAATCGCGAAATACCGCCATTACGCTATGACTGGGTTTATGACTTGAAAAAACAACGTCCGGATTTGACGATTCTGTTGAATGGTGGTCTGAGTACGGTGGATGCCGGTCTGGAGGTATTGCCGCAAGTCGATGGCGTGATGATTGGACGCATGGCGTATCACGACCCATACCGCTTGCATCAACTCGAGCGTGCGATTTATACGCCTGGAGTTGCAATCGAAACACGCGAAAATTTATTGCTGCAATATCGGTCTTACGTCGAGCAGCAATGTGCAAAAGGCATTGCGGTAAAACATATGACGCGACATATTCTGGGTTTATTCCATTCACAGCCCGGAGGAAGAATGTTCCGGCAGGTGTTGAGCGAAAAGGCACACAAATCGCAGGGCTGGGGAATTATCGAAGAAGCCTTGCAGGCAACAAAAACATTTTGATCGTAGGGGCGCCTGCTTGCTGCGCCCAGAGTTTGCGGGCAGAGCATGGGCGCAGGCCGAAAAATGCTCCTGCATTTTCGGCACTCCCGCCTTCCATGGCGGTCGCAAGCAGGCGCCCCTACGTGCAAATCACATCTGCGGCGGAGCGGCTAATTCTTTTGCACTGAGATAGCCGTCGTGATTACGGTCCTGCTTGCCAAACTGGATTGCCAGTCGGTCGTGATGCTCTTTGAGGGTAAACGTCTTCGCTTTCGGAACCAGTTGCTCTTCCGGTGATAAAACACCATCGCCGTTTTTATCCATTTGCTCGAATGCCCAGCTCATGGCTCTTTGAAATTCGCTTAGCGAAACGCGTTTGTCGCCATCGGCATCGAAACTGGCCAGATAATCATTTTGATTTTGGGCGTAGCTTGGGCCTTGGCCCAACAAAAAAATCATCGCAATCTGAAATAAAAAACGTTGGGCCGAGGCCCAACCTACGTGTCTATTTGTGCGCCGGGGCAAGTGCATAACCTTTCAGCCTGAAGGAGAATTCTTCCAGTACTGCGATGCCGGAGCTTTCTGCTTCCGCACACCAGACTCGAAGTGCATTCATCTTAGCATCGACTTCGGCCGACTTCAGTTCATAAATGGCCAGCAGACGTGCGCGATAGGCCATCAAGTTTGCCAGTTGCGGTCTGTCAGTAATAAAACGATTCAGCTTTTCACGCTGGTTATCGTCCAGCCATTTGCCTTCACTGCGAAAAGCATTACGCAAGCGGCGTGGCAAGTCTTTGGCGTCCTGCTTGAACTGAGGCTTCAATACAACATGGAAATAGTCAGTAGCGACCTGCCAACGGTGAGTCATGATGGCGCGCAGGGTTTCTGCATCCGGTACATGGATATTCGGACGAACATCCAGCTCGGGTGCAACGCGCAACACTTTGGCAAGATGCAAATACCGCAATAGGCTGATAACGAACCAGCCAATATCGAATTCATATTTGCGCAAGGCAAATTTCGCCGAGCTCGGGAATGCATGATGATTATTGTGCAGTTCTTCGCCACCAATCCAGACACCCCAGGGCGTGAGATTGGTCGCGGCATCGCTGGTATCGAAATTGCGGTAACCCCACCAATGGCCCAGACCATTAATAATGCCGGCCCCATGGAATGGCATCCAGCACATATGCAGGGCCCAGATAGTCAGGCCCGGAGCGCCAAACAAAGCGACGTACAGAATCAATAAAATGGAAACACCGAGAACTGGACGTTTTGAATAAAGATTTTTTTCGATCCAGTCGTCCGGAGTACCTTTGCCATATTGCTCGAGCATGGCTTTATCCAACGCCGCCTCGCGATACAAATCGACGCCGCGCCACAATACATTCGACAAACCCTTGACGCGTGGACTATGCGGGTCTTCGTGGGTTTCGCACTTCGCATGATGCTTGCGATGGATGGCAACCCATTCCTTGGTCACCATACCGGTGCTGATCCAGGACCAGAAACGAAACCAGTGGGTAACCGCCGGATGGAAATCGACGCCGCGATGGGTCGCGCTACGGTGCAAATACAAAGTGCTGCTCATCATGGTGAGTTGGCAGACCACTAACAGGACAAGCGCCATTTGACCGTAACTGGCTTGCGTGAATCCGTGCAGGAGCCAATCGAATAGGGCGGTGGGCATGTTATGAAACTCCGAGTTTGATGCGTCGAGAATGCGAATGATGAGGCTTTGACAAGACCTCGTCACCCTTCATGGGGGTATGGTGCTTGGTTTACAATAAATACTGTGAATCAGATCCAGTAAACTGTTCAGTATGAAAAAAATTCGCTTGGCTACCCGTAAAAGCGCGCTGGCGCTTTGGCAAACTGAACACGTTGCAGCGCGATTACGCATCGCCCATCCAGAACTTGAAGTTGAATTGGTACCGATGACAACCCGCGGCGACCGCATTCTGGATCGGCCTTTGGCCGATATCGGCGGGAAGGGCCTGTTCCTGAAGGAACTGGAGGTCGCCATGCTGGAAGGTGAAGCTGATGCGGCGGTGCATTCATTGAAAGATGTCCCGATGGAACTGGACGGGCCATTTCAGTTGGCCGCGATTCTGGAGCGGGCCGATCCGTTCGATGCTTTTGTCTCGGTCCGGATTTCCGATTTCGATGCCCTGCCACCAAGGGCAAAAGTGGGGACTTCTTCATTGCGCCGGCAGGCACAATTACGTGCGCGCAGATCCGATTTGCAGATACTGGATTTGCGCGGAAACGTAAATACGCGATTAGCCAAACTGGAAAATGGCGAGTACGACGCCATTATTCTTGCCTGTGCCGGTCTGGATCGACTCGGACTGTCGCGTTATATCCGTCATCGCCTTGATGCGCCTAGCTGGTTACCTGCGGTGGCGCAGGGTGCCATCGCGATCGAGTGTCGTGAAGGCGATACCGAGACCGCGAAAATCCTGCACGTTCTTAACCATAAAAAAACACAATTGTGCGTCGAAGCTGAGCGCGCGATGAACCGAATGCTGCAC
This sequence comes from Arenimonas sp., assembly GCA_050737775.1. Lineage (GTDB taxonomy): Bacteria > Pseudomonadota > Gammaproteobacteria > Xanthomonadales > Xanthomonadaceae > Arenimonas. Next base: position 27,427 of record JBOHYH010000287.1, on the reverse strand, counting down.
GGTAGTTGCCATGTGCCCGTAGCTGCTTACGCTACCCTTGAGGGAAACATATTAAGCTTGGAAGGATTAGTGGGTTCTGCCAAAACTGGCCACTGTGTGCGTGCGCACGCAGTTGGTCATTCGCACGACCCCGAGGGCTTGGGCCGCTTGGTCGCAACGGAATTGCGTTTGCACGGAGCGGATGAATTAATGAAGTCATGAGGCGGGCATGACGAAAATACATAACGGGTGGTTGTATGCATTTTCCAATGTTCCATTTGGCATTTCCTGTCCATCAATTAGATGAAGCGAAAAATTTTTATCAGCATGTTTTCGGTGCGACCTTGGGACGCCAGCGTGACCAATGGTGCGATATCTATATGTTCGGCTGCCAGATAACGCTGCATCAGCAACCGGCGCAGGTGATTCCGAAAGAAGACCAGGGTGTCCGCCATTTCGGCGCCGTGCTCACGTGGCAACAATGGGAAAGCCTGTCGCAAAAACTTGTCGATAAAAACGTCGAATTCGAGTTGCCGCCGGTGGTGTCGCATGTGGCACAGCAAAACGAGCAGGCCAAGATGGCCTTGTGTGATCCGAGTGGAAATATTATCGAACTGAAGGCTTACCGTTATCCGAAAACGGCGCTGGAGCTGATATGAATACTATCGTCCAATCAGTTTTTTGCTAGTCGTTTCAAGGAAGCGTTCGCGTGTTTACGCATGCCTGAATCTGTTGCATCTTTGGCAACAAGCTGGAGTATGCCTGTATACCTGGCATTCCCACTGTCTCCCAGAAGGCGGCAGAAGTAGGTCAATGCATAGATGTCATGGGGTTCTTTGCTTTTTAGCGAAACACGAATACGTTCGGCGACACGATCGAGCAGCTCGACTTCAGTGACCCGTTTTCCAACAAGTCGCCCCGATAACTTCTGCAATTGCATTGGCTCCGTCGTCATTACCAGTCTGGCTTCGCGAGGATTATTGCCTGTGTAGGGCGATGCTTTGTTGGGAACATCGGGCCACAACGTGGCAACATGCCAGCCACGAGGTTCAGTCGAAGTAGAGTAATCCACATCAATCAAGCCCAGTCCAAAGTAATGGAACTGCAGCGAGCGAGTACGTATCTTCACCCACGCATGCCCTTTTGTCTCGACAGTTTCCAGAATTTCATCCGGATAGCCCGCCACGGCAAATATGTCGTCAATGGGTTGGCCCACTTGAAGCGACTGAAACGATGGAGTTGACGTGGTGATAGCAATGCGCTGTGCTGCAAGACTCTTGCGTAGTTGTTCCAGTGAAATAGTGCCTGCCACATATTGAGTGTCCGCGTGTTTCATCAGCTGAGCCAATGCAAGACTGCCAAATTTGCTTACCTTTTCATTTGCGAATGTTGATATGGTATTTTCGATGACCGTCTTGTAACGGGTGTTTTCACTCAAGCCAAGTGCGCGTATCAACCAGCATGTGGTATCAAGATCTCGGCCAGTCACCGAGCGTTTGCCGGTTCGCTCAATTAACAACTCGGCGATAATATCGGTCGTGTTCTGCTGAAAAGCCTTGTCGTGTGCAACGGTCTTTGCTCCCATCGTAATCATGCCGGGAGCAGGATCGGTTAAAAGCGAATAGGTGAACGTTCTGGAATGCTCGGTCTCGAGCGCCTGGGCAGAGGTAGTGCCGGCAAGTATGAAAATTACTGCAAGCAATCGAATAATAGACATGGGAGCAATCCGGGAGTTGTGAAGCAAGCTTGTGGATGAAATTCAGCTTGAAGCAGAGGCTTGCATTGCAGCCTCATGATGACGACCAAACATCGAGAAAGTGCTGATTGCGGTCAGGCCGTATTATCGTTGATAAGCCTGTCTACGGCCAAGTCGAGATAGCATTTGTGTGAAGCAATACAGAGTTTTCCGCTAAGCGAGCTTTGCCTCGCTAGAGTTGATTAGCGTGGCAATGCCGTGAGGTGTGGACTGATCCGATAGCTATGGTTCTCGCCGCGATGCAAAATCCAAAAACTTCTCCGGTTCAATGCGCATGGCGGCGCCAGTCGGGCAGGCCCTGACACAGGCGGGCCCTGAAGCCAGTTCCTTGCACATATCGCACTTGACCGCCTTTTTCGGAATATCTTTTTGCTTGGCTTGTTTTTCCATGCCCGGTTCGGTGCCAATACCCAATAACAACCATAACGACAAACTGGGTTTGCTGCGCTTCGGATTTATCGGCGCCATTTGAATCACGCCATAAGGACAGTTTTGTTCGCAATTACCGCAACCAATGCAGGTATCGCTGATAAAAACTTCGCCATTGCCCGAGCGATGAATGGCGTTTGGCGGGCAATCTTTCATGCAGTGCGGATGTTCGCAATGCCGGCATGAGGTAGGCACATGAATTTTGGCATAGGTGGGACCGGCTTCGCGGTTAAGCCGTGATGTTCCGCCATGGGTGTCCGAGCAGGCTTTTTCGCAATTATTGCAACGAACACAAAGCGCCTCATCGATTAAGAGTACGTCGCTGGCCTCGCCGACACCTTGCTGCATCAGGAAGCTGATCAGATTTCCGGATTCCGGATTTTGCTCCATGGCCTGATTGTCGCGTACGCGATCAAGATAGAGTGCATTCAACTGCGCGCGCAAATCAGCATTGCGTGCCAGAATTTCATTGATACGTTTGGATTCGAGCACAATGGCTTCGCTCGCTACTGCTGCCTTGACGGTGGCGCTGCGAGGCGCTCCCGAAAGCAATGCCATTTCACCCACATAATTTCCGGCTGCCACATAGGAAAGCACAATTTCCTTGCCGCCGAGTGTTCGCGATACGGTGACCGAACCGCGTCGAATCAGATACAGACCATCGGCATCATCACCTTCGTTAAAGAGGGTAGCGCCGGCATCGTAATTTTTAATCACAGCGCTCTGTATCAGATAGTCCAGTTCATCCTCCGGAATGGAAGAGGCAAGAAAACTTCGCACGGCGCGCTTGAGTGATACTTCATCGAGCGTTCTGCGCACCGCTTCGACCGAAGCCAGCAGCTTCAACATCGAGCGGCGTGGTGTTTCGATCAGCACACTGTCTTTGCTGGCAATGACGGTTGCTGCACGACGACGGCCGGAAATCAGGCCCAGTTCGCCAAAGAAATTGCCAGTCTTCATGCCAAAGCTAACCGGTGCGCCGTCCTTGCCTAGGGCATGGATGGCGACTTCGCCATCGACAATACAATACAGCGAGTTGGTGTAATCATTGCGCTGAAAAATAACGTCGCCGGCGTTGAAAGTATGAATGGTACTGTCGAGTAAAAATTCACGGAGTTGCAGGGTAGTAAGGCCGTACAGCAAGTGGACATTCCGTTGGATAATGTCGATGGCCGCTTTCACATTCGGAACATTGACCTTGCTGAATTTTTGTTTCAGCAAGGGCTCGTCGGCCGGTTCAACCGGGTTGCCGAGGATGTATTCGATGACTTCATAACCCTGGTTCATCGCCTGCTTGATAAGCGGATAACCACCAAGCGCCCCGATGATGTAAAGCCCCGACACGTTGGATTCGTAGTGCTCGGTTAATTCCGGTACTGCACCGGCGTCTTTATTCGGAAAATGTACTCCGAAGCTTTCGACCAGTTTGCGCGGCGGGTTTGCACCCAGTCGCGCGATAATGCGGTGACAGGGAATACTTTCTTCACCCAGTGCCGTTTTTGCGAAGAATTCCATTCGGAATTCGCCGCGTTTTTCTTCAACCCGGTTCACGCTGGTGCTTACCCGGGTTTCCATCTTGCCTTCCTTCACGGCGGCATTCAGCAGACTCAGGTTGCCATCTTTGCAGCGGTTGAATTCTTCGTTGCGATTTACCAGGATGACGCGGTTGCGTTTCATCAGGGCAATCGCGTTTTCTATCGCCGCATCGCCAGCACCGACAATAATGATGGTTTCATCGGCGTATTCTTCCGGGTCATCCAGCTGATATTGCACATGCGGCAAATCTTCACCTTGGGCGCCAAGCTTTCGAATATTGCCCTGTAGACCGATGGCAAGCACGATAAATTCGGCCGAGATTACTTCTCCATTGCCGAGCGTTATAGAAAAGTCACCGCGTTTTCCGGTAATTGAGCCTACGCTGGCGCTGTATCGAATATTGACGCGATGCTTGGCAAGTTCCTGATCCCAGGTGCCGAGAATTTTTTCACGCGAGCCCGCAGCAAAGCTCATCGGGCTGCGTAAAGGCAGAATTTCCGGCTCTGCCATTACATGCTTGCCTTTCTGGTATTTGTAAATCGTATTCGCAGGCTGTTTTTCTGCTTCCAGAAGAATGTGTGAAATACCCAGCTCGGCTGCATGAGCAGCGGCGGACAAGCCACTCGGTCCGGAACCGATAATGGCTATCTTGAATTTTTCTGTCATATTTTTTCTCCAGGAAAAATCAAGCGCTTATTTATTGCGCGAGCAAAACGGTTTTGAATTCACGTAGCCGTTGCTGAAACTCGGCCGGGCGATACTTTTCATCATTCGACAGCGAAGCATAAAGTTTCTGCAAACTGGCATTCACCGGTTTTGCCGATTTGATCATGCCGCGCTTGTTCATGAAATTGACCACGCTGCCAATCGCCATCGCCGCTTGCTCAGCACCGGCATAGTCCCGGTAATAACCATTCGCGCCGTCATCGATCAGGCCGATGGCAATGCCTCGCAGAGCAGATTCCGAGAAAGAATAATTTTCGATGCGGCTGGCCACTTCAAGCGAAAGCCGTTTCATCGCGGCCGCTTCTGCCATGGCATCACCTTGGCCGGCAACGGCACGATGCAGTTTTCCGCCTTGAGCGGTAACACGCGCGCCCAGTTTGGGGTCCATTTGTTTTGCAATCGCCCGCATCATCAACATGCCGGAATCATTCAAACGGGCCAATCCGGTGCCTGGGCTGGCGCCGAAAGCCGTTGTCGGTTTCCAACGTTGCTCCGACATGGGGCGATGGCAGGCATGGCAATCAAACAACACCAATTCCGGAAACAGACCGTCACGACCGCGTTTGGGGTCACGCAAAATATCCATGGTTTCTGCGACGGCCAAGGATTGGCCAATGGCCCATACTTTTACGCCATCCCAGACTTGTTTTCGTTTTTCGTAATCCTTGTCGATGCGTACATGCGCCGGAGAAATTGTCGAGAAGGTTTCCAGCTCAAAACTCATGCGTGGATGGCCGGCGCCCATCAGGCGGTGACTGACAAATTTATCCTTGTTGCCGAAGTGGCAGGACAGGCATAGCTGGGCACGCTCCATCGGTTTACTGGTCGGATATAAACCTTGCTGGATATTCATGGCATGCGTAGCGCCAGGTTCGACATGCGAACTGAGCCAGCGCCCGGCCGGGCCGTGGCAGGCTTCGCAGGTAACGCCGTCGGAAAGCTTGAAGCGATCGCCACGATTGGCTTCCGGAACATTATGGGCGTGGCAATCCAGACACAGTTTGGCTTTATTTGCAGGTACGCCGAGACCAAATTTTCTAGCAATACTCTTTGATTTGTCATTCAACAAAATATCGTAGGCACGAGCGTGTTTGTCAAAGCGCGACCAGGTAATGTATTCGTTCTGCAATACATTGGAATCTTTCCATTCGGTAATCGAGCCATGGCACAGGCTATTGGCGCAATTCACGACGCCGACCGAAGAATCTTTCGAGTGATAGGGAAGCGGCGCCTTGTTTTGTGCGAAAGCATCGCTGCCCATCAACAGGAGAAACAGGAATGAAATACCGATAGCACTGAATTTCATTTTGATGCTCCCGCTTTTTTCCCGGGAGCCATTGGCGAAGCTTTGACTTCGTCATTGACGAACCAGGGTGTGCCATCCGGATTTAAATAGAATTTACGCATTTCTTCTGCACTCAAGGGGCGCGAACCAATCCGGCCAAACACGGCGATTTGCCCACCGGTTTCGTCCACGGCACGGTCACGGTCCAGACCTTTTGCCAGTGTGAGTGCGGCAGATTTGGTTTTGCGCCAGGCGACCATGTAAGGTTTTGGTTCGGGTGAAAAGCCGTAGAATTTCGGTTGAGTATCTGGCGCTGTGAGTTGCAATACTTTCATTCCGTTTTTGCCATCGGCCACATAGGCGAATAGAGAAGCGTTGGTCGAGCCGACCACGACGTCGCGGGCATCGTTCAGTCGGCCGTCGGCATTGAACATTTGAGAAAGAACAGGCTGCTCTGGTTTTTCGATATCGATGATCGCAAGCCCGTCCTTGCCATTGGCGACATAAGCATAAGTACGCGCCAGATAAATACCGTTGGCATTCGTCAGGGCGACGCTGGCATTGGCTACCACGCGTGGCTTTGCAGCGCTGGTGACATCGACAACCTGCAGACCCTTGGCATCGGTCACAAACAAATAGCGAAATTGCAGTGCTGTCCGACGAGCATTCTTGATCGGGATGATCGAGGCGACTTTGGGTTTCAAGGGGTCATCGACATCGACCACGACAACACCGGCATCGGCAGTTATGTAGAGGTAGTGACCACCAATGGTAATGTGTTGCGCGCCCTGCAAAATATTATTTTCGTTCCAAGTGAGTGCGCGCAACAGGAAGTTATTGCGTGGCTCGCCATCGGCCAGTGTGTCGATATTCACCAAAATCAGGCCTTCCTTCGTATCGGTAATAAAGGCGTAGTGATAAATCGGATGGAAGTCCTGCTCCTGATTGGTGACGCGCATCAATTCACCCTGATTGCGAAGCGGGGCAATCGATTGATTGGTTGGCAATGCCACGCAACTGGCGTCCTGGCTGGCGACACGGCTGCTCTGTCCCAGGGGCGAGAATGGTGCGGTAATAATCCTTTGCGATACACCCTTGTTGGCAATCGAGGCCACATCGTAAACCCGCATGCCGCCGGCACCTTCCGAGGCAAAAAGATATTCGCCGCGCAGCATCAAACATCTTGCCTCACCTTGGGTGGCATGATCATGCTCGGTTTGCAGCTCGCCTTTGCGTTGCTGGTGATCACGGAACCAGTCGGGATAGGCATAGCGTTGCAGATAGCTGCCGAGCACGGCTTGTGGTTCGTCCCATTCGGTTACCTGCACGGCAGAAATATTTTTCTCTTCGCCAAGCCAGGCGTTGTAACCGATGAAGTTGACGAAGTTGGTTCCCTGCAACAGCAGTTGCGCCATGATCGCGTTGTTGTCGTTTTTCTGTGACAAGTGGCAATCGGTACAGGTTTTGGTTTCGGTTTTTCTTTCGGTATGTGGGTAGTGTGGCGCAAAGGCCTGACTCGAAAAACCACTGGCGGCAATCGGCGCTTGCTGGATGTATATTTTTTCGCGATTGATATTGGTCGATGACAATACCAGTGCCGAACTCGAACGCACCGGCGTAATTTTAGAACCGCTCACCGTGCCACTTCTGCCCAGCATGAAAATATCATCGCGTACGACCTGGGGATTATAGGTCGCGAAATTTCTGGTCTCGCCGCCTTCATAGTGCAAGCGTTCGGTTTTGGCATTGGCTTCGATCGGCAAATGACAGCCCGAACAACTTGTGGTCCAAGACGAGTGACAAGAGTGGCAGGACATTTTTTCATCATCGTGGGCATATTGCGTTGAAGCAACATCGGAACCCCAGGCCTGTGTGTTACGACCTGCAGCACCGGCGCTCATGGTTTTTGCACGTGCGGCCTTGGCGTTGTAATCCGGATTGCCGGGCGTAATGCTGTCTTTGACCAGCGACATTTTCCATTCCAGATCCGGATTCAGAGCCGAGCGTTGATACAGGCTGCCATCACGCCATTCAAAACGTTTGCGGCCATCTTGCGTGCGCAGCAATTTCATATCTCTGCCGCCCGGCGATGCAGCTGGACCGGAAGTAAACAGAGTCGGATATTTTTTACTGCCGCCGTGACAATCGACACAGGTCACTTCAATCGCGGCGGCGACTTCGCCATAAATGTGGCCATTGCCGTGATTGTCTTGTTCGAAGTGGCAGTCCACGCAATGCATGCCGACATCCATGTGGACCGAGCTCAAATGCACCGATTTTTTCAGCTTGGCCGGGTCGTCTTCACTGATCGCACTGCCGTCTTTATCAAGCAAGGTGCCTTTGCGATCACGTTTGAACACGGCGCGGAAATTCCAGCCATGACCGTGGTAATCGGCGAACTGGGTATCTTTCAGTTTTGGATTCAGTTTGGACACATCGGCAAGAAATTCCGGATCACTCCATTTGCCGCGTACGGCGGCACCTTCGGGATTGCGATTGAGAATTTCGCGAATTTCGGTAGCGGTCGGATACTTCTGTTTTTCCGGCCACATGAAAGGCGCATCGGATTCATAGTCCCACATGGTGTTTCCGTAAAAACTGTTTACGAAAACATTCGGCTGATGCATATGGCAAACCATGCATTGCGAAGACGGAATGGCACGCGTGAATTGATGCTTCAGCGGATGACCCGAGCTGGTTTTCGAAATGGTGGGGTCATTGGTTTGCGATTGCCCGCGATTACCGAATGCGGCGTAAGGCCCGGAGTGTTTTGGGTCACGGTCATTGGCGTAAACGCTATGGCAGGCGGTGCAACCGGACGAACGATAATCACCGGCTTGATCATTGGTGCCAAGAAACCAGAGATGCGGATCATTCAATCGGGTTTTCGTGATGTTGATGACCGGCACTGCGATGCGACTTCCGGTACCAGGCCCGCGATTGGATTGCTTTAGATCCGGCCGGCCGGGTTCGTCAAGTTTTTGCAATTGCCCGGTATTGTTCGGAAGACCGATTTCTGGAAATTGCGAATTGATCACTCGGCCGCCGCGTTCAAATACGCGAAAAACATCGGCAGGTGGCACTGTTTCCCAGGCAGGCAAGGGAGTAAGGCTTGGCAGAATTCCCATCGCGGTCATTTCGGGTGTTACCGGCACGGGGTTCTTGATAAACGCTGGCTGACTATCAGCGGTATAGGCTTCGCCAAGAATATAGCGTTTGAACGGCAGAATTCCGTTGTTGTATGACGCGCCACCCCAGAGCATCGCGCTGCTCGACATCAGGCTGCGTTCGCTGGCCTGGATAATCGGCAGATGGCAGGCACCGCAGGCCAGGCGTGCCACTCGCAAATCGCCGGGATTGATAAAGCGGACAAACTCCGGTGCTTCACGATTGAGTAAGGTGTAAGTGCGGGGCGGGTTCGATGCTGATGGATATTTCCATTTGACCGGATAACGCGATGGAATATGAGCATTCGTCATCGCCAATTGATATTTGCCCGAATGTGCCGTTGCATAGTCCGAATCATCGGGCTTTTTGATGCTTGCATCGCCGCCGTGGCAATCGGTACAGCCGATGATCACGGCAGGATTGCTATGCATCGTGCTGTGATCGCTACCCGTGTGGCAACTGGTGCATCCGAAAGACTTTTCCTGTGCCAGTTTCAGGCTTTGTTTTTCCGGCGCCGGCGCCTGTGCAACGTAGTGGTGGGCCGAGGGTTTGGCTTCTTCCGACGCAATGACGACCACGGCGCCGATGAGTAACGAGATGGCAATGAAAATAAAAACAAGGCGGACAAGAATGGTTCGCATCAGAAGGTCATCAACAAATTGAATAGAACCGAATACTGGGCTTTGCCACTATCGGCATCATAAAGTTGTTTGAAACCCTTGCCAGGCAACAAGCTTGCAAAAGAGGCATTCAAGACAATGTTTTGCGTCATCAACGGACGGTATTGCAAAGCGGTAGAAACATCGAGACCGATATCAGTGCTGATTCTGCCTTGGTTACGCAAAACCTCGAGCGAAGAAGTATTGACGAAATCGAGTTTTGAAATATTGCCGATGACACGCAATCGCGGCGTTATATCAAAATCGGCACCGATTCCGATCAAGGTCAAACCTGGATTAACGAAATTTGATTGGCCTTGATCTTTCGACGAGCGCAGGCTGGGCAACAATCCATTCCGACCAGAAATTGCCACGCCACCACCACCGATCAAGGGCACCGCCTGCCGGATCCAGAAGCTGGTGTCGGCACCGGCGATTTGCGGATTTTCCAATATGGCATCGAAACCGTTTTCCTTGTCATCGAATGGATCTTTGTCACCGGTTGCGGCAATTGCCGTGGTACGAACTCGCATCCAGCTGAAATCGCGTGACAATTCGGCGGCAGCAAATCCGGCTTTGATGCGAGTGGCTTGTTGTGCCAGCGGATGGTAGTCGTCGTGGCCAAATGCAGCATAAAAAGAAGTGCTGAGATTCCAGCGACCGAAATGGCCATCACCACTGGCACCGAGATAGCTCACACGATAATCGTGACCACGGGTATCACCCATCACGGCGGGACGTTCGAGAAAACCGTTATTGTTGTAGTAGGTCTGGTCGCCTTCGCGATTGATGTTATGCATCACACTTAATTGGAGCGTGTGACCAGGGACTGGAAAATCCTGACGGAACACATTGAACATCAATGTGTCGTCACGCCGCAATGCTTGCGTGATGTCATTCAAGCCGCTGTTGGTGTCTTTTTCGATACGACGAAACCAGGCTGCATTGTATTGCCAGCGATTATTGTCACGCGTACCGAATAAGCGGACGCCGAGTGCGTTGTCCTGGAAAACGAAGCCTCGGAAGTCCGAAATAAAAGGCTGTATACCGATTCGTAAACTGTCGAAGTCGTAATTGTCCGACACATTGCGCAAATGCTTGTCGAAGAATAATTCCTGAATCGCGATATGACGGTCGTTGCGAATCTTTCCGCGACGAGGATCAATATTGATCGCGCGCACTTCTTCTACCTGGGTACGGTTTGCATTGAGTGCGGCAACGAGACGAAATTCGTAATCCGGTGGTTTGAAAGTGGTGTCGCCTTTGATGATGGCGGCGGAAAAAATCACATTCTGATTCAAGGTTGATTGTCGGCCGAAACCAAAAATATCCACGGCGCCCGGACCACCACTGGATTGTGCGCCCACGGGAGTCGGCAATTGGCGTGCTTCGACCAGAGTGTCGGAAATTGCGGCAAGATTCAAAAACCAGTCTTCGCCCCATTTTTTGAAGGGCTCGAAAGGTTTATCGCCCTTCAATACGTTTTGGTTATAGGGGTCCCAGTTGTTCTGCCTGATGCCAAGGCCTTCCATGATGCGCCAGCGATCCGGCACCGGTAGGCTCTCGCGCCGTACTTCTGCGGTCGGAGGCGCAACTTTGTCGGGGTCAATCGGAGGCAGTTCGTATTTCAGCGGCTTGCCTTGCGGGCGCTGCAGTTTTATTTCATCATTTTTTACTTCGTCACTTTGTTTTTCATTGGACGATTCTTTTTGTGCAGCGTCCTGGGCGAATACTTGCGCAGCATTCAAGCCACTGATCAACGCGGTCACCAGCAGTAATCGTTGGCGGAGGATTCGTTTCATCATCAAAGGCCCGCACACACATTTTGTGCAGATGAATTATTGAAGGGTGTTTGCGGACACTGCACATAGCGAAGGCGTGTGCCGGTGCCGGCAGGCACCAAGGTGTCGGCACGAATAGCGGCCGGTGCATTTGCAATGCCGGTAGCAAGAATCTGGCCGGCATTCGCCAGGCCAAGAAAAGCGATCATATCGTCCTGATCCACACCATCACCGGAAACGCCGATGGCACCGACCAGCTGATTGCCACGATAAATCGGCACCGAGCCGGGAAATATCTGTATGCCGTTACGTAATTTGTTAAGGCTGGTGCAGCCCACGACGGGAGAACCGACGGCGGAAGCAATCAGATTGTTGTAACTCAAATCCAGTTGCAGGCCTTGCTGAAATGGGCTCCAGCCAGAAATGGGTTTCGACAAAGGGCCGGCAGGCGCTCCGGCAATACCATCGGGGAAATAGGGGCGGGCAATATTGCCGATTGCGCGATTGCTGTAGGCAATGCCGTTACTCAGGCTAGATGGGTTACCCAAGAAGCTCTGTAGTTGCGTCACATAACTTGAAATGGATGAGCTGCTTGCAGGCACCAAGTAATTTGCTGCAGGCAAGGAATTTAATTCCGTTGCCGCATTTATATTGGAGAAAAAAGCCGCCGTGCGCGCTTTTTGCAATGCCACGTCGGTGCCAAACACGGGTGCATCCGGTGTGCGGACCAGGCCGAGTACTTCGCCTTGCGTATCGACAACGGTAATTGTCACTTCTGCAGCCGAACCGGTCGGTCGGCGAATTTGTGCGCGTGCGCGATTGGCAACATCGAGTGCGCTCAGAAGAATCTGGTTGACCTCAACCGACGTCAATAAACTGTCAGTGCCGCCGGTAGTTGGATAACGATTCAGATTGAACGCATCGACCAGAACATAGCCATTCAAACTTGCGAAACTGCCTGTGTCCGGCCGAATTCCCGACATCGCGCTTCCATAGCCGGTGCCTGCGATCGTTGCAGCAGCGGCATAGCCCGGTACGGCAATCAAACTGCCTGGCAAGGACGCAAACGGAGCCGAAGCGCCTGGGTTTGAAATCACGGCTTCCGAATCGGTGTAACGCAGAGTGCGGCCATCTGCCGTTATTCGATTGGCGCGAATATCCGTCGGCGCAGAAAAACCGGATGTGCCTGCCACGGCAACCAGTTCATCATTATCGATATCAAAGTTTTGAATATTCAAATCGAGTGAATAGTCGGCATCGGTAATGACGCCGATACCGCCCACCACAAAGCCATTTTTATAAAGTGGCAGGCCACCGGCATCGGCAGACAACCCCAATGGCGAGCGTTTGGGTCCGTAGCTGCCATTAACTTGTCGCGACATCAAATCCGAGCAGGAAAACTGCGAGAACTGCACACCGAAAAGAGGGCCGGAAGGCGAGGAGATTTCACCCGGATTGAAATTCTGTTGAATAATCTGGCTGGCGGTACGCGTGCTGAAAGCATTGCCGCTGCTGGAAAGATAAGCGCCGGTTATGGCTTTGGAAATTGTCGCGAAACCATCGGGTAAAATGGAAATGCCTTCAAGGCCGCCGGTTACACTGCGGCCACTGCGAATGGTAAAAGTTGGGCTTGCACCGGTCATTCGAAAGACGCCCAGTACGTTGCCAACGCGATCTACCACAGCGACCGTACCGCGTATATTGCGTGCCTGGGCTTCACCAACGGCCTGACTGATTATTTTTTCAACATCGACAACAGTCAGGAAAGCGGCGGCGCTGGGCGGAGGTGGCGTACTTGCAGGTTTTACCGGGGTTTGGTTTGGTTTTTGCAATGATGTCGCGCCACAACTTTTAGTAGAGCCATCCGGATTGACACTTGCGAGACAGTTCACAGCAGCGGTCGATATGACGGGTGAGACATGAACGGGCTTCTGCATTCGTGGCAACACGAGTGTGCCGAATAATATTCCGGTAAAAACAGTCAGCCAGAAAAAACGATTCGCCAACAAACGCGTCATGGCAAGGCCTCTGTTTTCTTGGCTGCGCTGCTGTGTACAGATTTAATTTGTTCTGCAGACAGCGCTGTGTGGCCTGGCAAATGGAAGCCATGGCAGGATTCGCAAGTGCTGGTTACCTTGTTGCGAACCGCTGTTGCGCCGCCATGACAGGTTCGGCAGGTAGTAATGTCCGGAATGCTGATGTCTTTACTGGCTTTGGAGTTAGCAGTGTTGTGGCAAGTTGAACATTCGCTATTGGAATGTTGATTATGGGCGAAAGTATTTTTCGGCAGCCAATGCGCGGTAATACTTACGGGTGCAATTTGCCACGGCGCCGATAAATTATTTTCGGCTCGTGTCACGCTATGGCAGGTTTTGCAGACCCTGACTTCAAACAAATCTGTCGCGATGGTATTGGCTTTTTGCCTGGCCCAGACATCAGCCCGGGTTTGTTGAGCTTTAGCCTCGCCTTTTTCGGGGCGACGCAGTAAGCCATCGACGGTTACCACATCGATCGGCGTCTCGCCGATGCTCTGACTGCCGTAAAACTCCTGCAGCGTCGTCATGACATCCGCTACATTGCCATGAGGAACCTGACGCGTGGTCACTGCAGGTTCAAATTCAAGTCGATGACAGCTGGAGCAATGCGACGCCATTGAAATTTCCTTGAAGCGGACCCCGGCTTCATCCGCGACATGGCAGTTGCTGCATTGCAGCTTAGTGCGCCCCTCGGGGCTGTTCACGCCTTTGTTCGACAAGTGTATGTCGTGCGGAAAGATCAATCCGGAATTTTCAATCAGGCCGGCCTTATTGCTTTGCTCTATACGCTGAACATCGGTGAGCAAAGTGCCTGTCTTGATAGATAATTTGAAATCCGGATGATCCGTCGAAAAATCATGGATGTCATTCAATGCGATGTCCGGATTACTTGCTTTGCGTGGCTTCAAGTCGCCGTGGCAGTCCACACATAGCGCCGGATTGCGTTGCGCAATGGCATGGTTTTCCTTATGTTCAAGATGGCAGCTGGCACAACGGGTTTCGCCAAACAAATTGGTCTGCAGGGTCTTATCGGCGACATGGTTGCCAATGTCCTGGTGGCAACTGGTGCAAGCCTGGTCCTCTACTTGGACAAACGGTTTGCTGTGGCATTGCCGGCAATCTTTTGCAAAGGCCTGGTGGCTGGCGGAAACAGGCCCCGGATTCCATGACTCGTCCAGCGTAATCGGCAGCCTATCACTGGCAGATACCAGTTCCGGTTTGGTGGCATTGAGAATCGGCAATATTAAAAATGCCAGCGTAATGAGCAGGGCAAGTCCTAAAGCGATTGAACGTTTTGAAAGACCGGTCTGCGCCAAGCTGATACGCGAGCGTTTCTTGAGTTCGGCGCCATCGTCGGATAAAGGCTGGACTAATTCATAGCTTAGAATCAGATCGTGATCATTGTCATTGTCTTTGTCTTCTACCGTTAACTGATAAGGGCCAATCAGTATATTGCTGCCTGTGCGCAATGCTTCGCGCTTCCTCAATTCGCCGTTGAAATTGAGCAGTTCATTGGTGCTTTCGAGATAGATTTTTCCGTCGTCGGCGTATTGAATGGTGGCATGGTGTAAATTGATGCGAGGATCAGGCAAATGCACAATACAATTTGCGCCGCGTCCGATTCGTAAATTGTCCCCGGCGATTTCCCGCTCTTCGTGGATGGCTTGCCCACGACTGTTGCGAGTGACGAGTATGAGTTTGCAGGAAATCATTGTCGTCTCACCAGTAAAAAAACACAGACACGATGTGCGCGATCAAGGCCGCGAGCAATGCAATGGAAAGCGGCACATGGAAATATAGCCAGACTTCGAGCCGTGCACGAAACATCACGTCTTCGCGGGCCTGGGTCACCAGGGTCTGTTTTTTCAAGGTCAGAAAATAGAGTTCACGATTTGCCTTGGCTTGCTCATCTTTAAGTTGTGATCCGATGCTCTGTATTTTCACGAGTGCGGCAGAGGTGGGGCAGTTTTTCTGGCGGCCACTAAGTTGCTGGAGAAAGCTGCCACCGATCCGGGTTTTCTGGCTGGCGTCCAGAACAACACGATTGATTTCGTCGGGTAACTGCAATGCAATACGGCGAGCTTCACGATCAAGATCTGCCATTTTCATGAAAAGGCTTTCGAGTGTTTCCTCCCCCATTTTGTCGGTCATCATGCCGGGAAAGCGCAAGTAGGCGTAGACGCCGTAAAAGCCGCTGAAAATAACAATCATCATCAACGCATAAGCCAGGCTGTGGATATTCCAACCCAGCTCGAAGCCCGTGTGCAGGGTGACGACAATGATCAAAAGCGCGCCCAGATAGACGTGTGCCGATAGCCATGACTTCAAATCAATCGCGGACGATTTATATTGCCGTTTACGGATGCCAAACCACAGCAGAAAGAAAATAATCAAGGCGCCTGCCGTTCCGAGGGTGTAACCCAGCCAGGTGCCTCCGTAATGGCCAATCGCTGGCTTCGAGAAGAGATAGGTAATGATCGCCAAGGCAGCAAGGAACGCGCTAATCTTGAGATAGCGATAATTGTTGTATTCGAGAAACGTGCTGCGTTGCATTCCCCAATGCCCCAGTGTTCAATTCGAACGTGTTAACTGTGACGAAGGTATCACTAACTGGCACTCTCGTGAAAGACAGGTGATGCCCATGCCATGTCCCAACTTGTCGGGATCAGGCGCAAAAACGGCTGAATGTGCTCGTAGTAATGTCGGGCTGTCGGAAAGAGCGTTTTAATAGTGGCCATAGTTGCAGTTCCATTGATGTCCAGAATATAAACGCACTCATGCTTCCAGTCCGGTCACCGTCTGGAGCGGGTGTTTGTTCCAAAGCGTCATCAGATCATCACATCAAGCCAGAGGGATTTATGCATGTCATGCAAACGTCGCGCTTAAATTTGCGTCTTTTAACAGAGGCTGATGAGGGATTTATCCTTGACTTGTTAAATCAGCCGTCCTGGTTGAAGTTCATCGGTGATCGTGGTGTACATAATCTCGATGATGCCCGTGCGTATATCAATAACGGTCCATTGGCGATGATTGCTCAATACGGTTTTGGTTTGTATTTAACCGAGCTAAAGCCCGATAAAAAAGCGATTGGCTTATGCGGATTGCTCAAGCGAGAAACATTGGAAGATGTTGATATTGGCTTTGCTTTTCATCCCGATGCCTGGGGACAGGGCTATGCCAGGGAAGCAGCCGGTGCCTGTGTAGAGTATGCCCGCAACCAACTCGGGCTAAAACGTCTGGTGGCGATAACGCTACCAACAAACGAGTCGTCGATTTCCCTGTTGAAAAGCATCGGCATGCAATTTGAAAAAGAACTCCGGCTGGGTGAGAGCGACGAAATGTTGCAATTGTTTGCAATGAATCTGGGCTAGTTTTTTTGTAGAATGCCGGATATTGGTTTTTGCTAGAATGACCTTTTATTTTTCGGATCGGGAACCCCATGCTGACGCGTGACATCGATGCTTTTTTCGGCTTTGCAAAGACGTGTGAACCCCAATATCCGGCCTGTGCAAAAGCGGTATATCTGGTTACCCCGGAAGGTTTTTCGCTGGCCGCTGAATCGGCACAAGATAATGTTTACATGAATATGCAGGTATCAGTGCGAACTGACCTGGCCCTTGCCCAGCACCAGAAGCTTGCCAATGCCTTGTCGCAACAACTGCCCGTCGTTTCTTTTCCGGGCCGGGCGAAAACACCCGATGCGGTATTCCCCAACAATGTTTTCGCTACCGCAAAAAATAAAATCCTGCTCGGACATATGAAGCATCCGGTTCGCCAGGCGGAAGCAGAGCGCCCAGACATGTTGGGCTTTTTTCGCGACGTATTGGATTACGAATTGATTGATTTACGTCAGCAACCCGGCATTTGCGAATTGACCGGTTCCCTGATTATCGACCGTGCCCGTAACATCGCATATTGCGGTCTGAGTGAACGTTGCGATGAAGCTGGCGCCGAAGCAATGTACAGGGCGTTTGGCTTAAAGGCCTGCCTGATGTTTGACCTTGCGCCAGGGGAGTACCACACCAACGTAGTACTGACGATCTTGGCGAGTCGTGGAGTCATTATTGCCCCGGATGGTTTTAACGATTCCCGGGTCAGTGATGCCATCGCCTCTTTCTATTCATCGAATGCCGTCGTCTTGTCGGCCGAAGAGAAAAATGCATTCGCTGCCAATGCCATCGCATTGCTCGAAAATGCCGTCTGGATGAGTCAAATGGCTGCAGATAAGCTGAGCAGCGCCAACCGCGAAACTCTGGAAAAAGCAGGGTTCAATGTCCATGCCGTCGATCTTTCTGAAATTGAAAAAGCCGGTGGCTCGCTAAGATGCTGTGTTGGCGAGATTTTTTAACGACTGTTTACTTAACGATTAATGGCTCCAGGGCCAAATTCAGATAGGATTCACCCCTGAACCACCAAACTGCAAACCATTCCAATTGGCCAAGTCGGCCCGAGACCTTACACTATTGCCATGAATCGCTTTCTTGCCTCCGCCCTTATTGTGTTTGCTGCCCTTGTTGCCGCACCGGTTTCGGCTGACCAACGTAAAGGCAATGAAGATGACAATAACGAGCGGCCACGGCAGGAAAACAAATCCAGTTTGACTGATTCGGTACGTCGGGTTGAACGCCAGACCGGCGGCCAAGTGTTAAGTGCCGAGCCGATGCAGCGAGATGGTCGTCAGGTTAACCGAGTCAAGGTGTTGACCAATGATGGTCGTGTACGCGTTATGCAGGTTGATCCGCAGCAGGATCGAAACAAGAAAGCCCCACCAGCCCCCCGTAGCCAAAATAATACGGACAAGGACGGCGGTGACCCCGATCAGTTTTAACCCGGCCCTGAGACGGCCGGATCCCGTCACAGGAGACGCACATGCGCATATTGCTGGTTGAAGATGAAGCTCCGCTTCGTGAGACCTTGGCCGCCCGTTTAAAACGCGATGGCTTCGCGGTGGATACCGCCGCCGATGGTGAAGAGGGTTTTTATCACGGCAAGGAAGTGCCTTTCGACATCGCCGTGATTGATCTGGGCCTGCCAAAAATGTCCGGCATGGATCTGGTAAAAAAATTACGCGAAGTCGGCCAGAAATTTCCGATTCTGATACTGACGGCGCGTTCGAGCTGGCAGGACAAGGTCGAAGGCTTGAAAGCCGGTGCTGACGATTATCTGGTCAAGCCATTTCATGTTGAAGAATTGCTTGCTCGCATCAATGCCTTGCTGCGCCGCGCCGCTGGCTGGAGTAAGCCAACATTGGATTGCGGCCCGGTGCGGCTGGACCTTTCATCGCAGACGATTACTGTCAACGGCCTCGCTGTCGATCTGACCAGCTATGAATACAAAGTACTGGAATATTTGATGTTGCATGCCGGTGAGCTGGTGTCAAAAGCGGATTTGACCGAGCACATCTATCAGCAGGATTTTGATCGCGACTCCAATGTGCTGGAAGTATTCATCGGACGCTTGCGGAAAAAACTCGATCCCGATGGTGAATTGAAACCGATCGAAACCGTCCGTGGTCGTGGTTATCGCTTCGCCATTCCACGTAGCGAATAAAGACGCATGGCGTGGCGCACGCTTTCCCTCAATTCACGCCAATTACTCGCGGCCAGTCTCGGACTGGTCGCTTTTTTAGGTTTGACCGGTTACGCGCTGGATCGTGCGTTCCAGGAAACCGCGCTCAACAATCTGCAGCAACGACTCGATAACTATTCCCGCGCCTATTTGCGCAATAGTGATTTTGATGCCGAAGGACGATTCAAATCACCGGATGCATCGCCGCCAGATCCGCGTTTTGACCGCCCCGGTAGCGGACTTTATGCAGTCGCAGCAGGTAACGGGTTTCGCTGGGAGTCGGCATCGACCCTGGGTCGGACAATTCCCGCTCCCGATGCGATTACACCAGGCGACGTCATGATTGTCGGGCCGCAATCCTATCAGCAAGCGGATGGCACGGAATTGAAATTATTCCGCTTAAGCCAGACCACCATCTGGGAAACCGGTTCGGGTGAAATCAAGCTGACTTTCGCCATATACGAAGACACCGAAGCATTGGACAAGCAAATTGCCGTGTTCAGGCGCGCACTATGGAATTATCTTGGCCTGGCAGCAGTTTTATTATTGTTGCTGCAAACGCTCGTTTTACGTTGGAGCTTGTTGCCATTGCGGCAATTGGAAAAAGAACTGAAACAGGTGCAAAGCGGCTTGAGTCAGCGTTTGACCGGTCAGCATCCACGCGAGCTGGAGCCGATCGCCGACAGCTTGAATGCTTTCATCGAAAGCGAACGCAGTGGTCTGGAGCAGAGTCGTAATACCTTGTCGGATTTGGCGCATAGCCTGAAAACACCGCTCGCGGTATTACGTGCACGGCTGGATTCGGATGCCACGCACGAAAGTTTGCGCAGCGAAGTAAAGGCGCAAACACAGCGCATGGATGAAATTGTTTCCTATCAATTGTCGCGCGCGGCCCGTAGTGGTCATGCCTTATTTTCGGCACCGATTGAAATTGAACCGCGTGCGTTGGAAATCGTGCAAAGTCTCGAAAAAGTTTATAAAAACAAGGGCATCATCTGCGAATTTGAAATGGATGAAGCCTCGCGTTTTTATGGCGAGCTTGGAGATTTGCAGGAGCTGCTTGGCAATCTGCTGGAAAATGCATTCAAATGGGCCAAGAGCAAAGTGTTGCTCACGGTGAAAGTAGAGCCGGCGCCTACCAATCGCAGACCGGGTGTTTCATTTTGCGTAGAGGACGATGGCCCCGGCATTGCTCCCAAGAATGTCGAGCGCATGTTGCAGCGAGGCATGCGTGGCGATGAACGTGTGCAAGGTCACGGGATTGGGCTCGCCATCGTGCAAGACATCGTGCATGCCTATCGCGGTGAACTGACTATCGGAAAATCGGAAGAGCTCGAAGGCGCCGAAATTTCAATTCGGATACCACCGGTTTTTTGAGTTGTAGAGTGGGCATTGCCACCCGAAATATGACCGTACCGAGCTGTTTATGGAAGCTGACTTGCCAGCGATTTGAACTTTGAGTGCTGCAAATGTTTGAAAGCATCGTTGTCGATTTTGCATTGCGAAACTGCGAACATCTCATCGCCACTAATGTGGCACACACAAAATCAGCGAAACATTCCCGGCAGCATCGAGTGCCAGCGTGGTGACACAGTGCGCGGCGTAGAACTGCGCGTTGTACGTACGGGCGTCGGGCGGGTTGCTGCTGCAGGGACGGTGCTGACCGTGTCATTTTCCTGCTCGGTTTTTGCTGGAGCGCTTACGCGCAGCTTCGGACAGACATTGGGCTCATCACCGTTGCTACTTGCCGCAGAAAAAGCCGGATTGGCAATCAGTAGCAACAAGAATAAATAGATGGATGATTTCATTATGGATCGTCCCCAGAGCCCTAGTGCCATTAAGATGCACATGCCACGCAAAAGGTTGCAAAGCCCCAGCATTCTAGCCGGATTTTTTTCGCAAATGTGAGTTAGATGTTATTTTGCATTGCAGCATGGCTAGTTGGTAGAAGTTACGGCAGACTTAGCCCCGCATGAGTGCCGTCCTAAATTCATTACCCCCCATCCATATACGTGGCCCGGCCTTGCGTCGTGCCCTGATTGCCGGGGCCAGGCGGGTCATTTCGCAGCGTGAAGCGCTCAATAAAATCAATGTCTTTCCGGTTCCCGATGGGGATACCGGCAGCAATTTGGCCTTTACCCTGGGTAATGTCCTGACCGGGGCTCTCAGTCGCCGCACGCCGGGGGCAGGAGATTTGTTAAGAAGAGTAGGTGACGATGCCATTGACGGCGCCCGTGGCAATTCGGGTGCTATTCTGGCCCAGTTTTTCACCGGCGTTGCCGAGGCCGTCGGTCTTGTTCGCGGTATTGATTTTGCTGCCATGTCGCAGGCCGTACGCGCGGGTGCGAACTCTGCCCGGGGTGCTTTAGCTGATCCGAAGGAAGGCACCATATTAAGCGTGATAACGGCGTTTGCCGAAGCTCTGGAAGCACGTAGTGATATCACCGATACCAAGCTCTGGTTCGATAAAGCGCTGCAAAATGCCCGCAAGGCGCTGGCTTACACGCCACAACAATTGCCTGTACTGCTGAAAGCCGGCGTAGTCGATGCCGGTGCCCAGGGTTTTGTCGATATGCTCGAAGGTATTGATGACTATTTGAAATCCGGCCAATGGGATTTGGCCGATAACGTGCTTGATAACCGTGCCGATCTTGAAGCCGCTCAAGTTCATGGTGATTTGAGCGACGAAGATCCCGAGCATCGTTTCTGCAGCGAATGTCTGTTGGTGGGTGAAGGTCTGGATCGTGCAAGTTTGCGGGCTGCCGTTACCGACCTGGGTGCTTCTTGCGTTGTCGTGGCAGGTTCGCATTCGCGTCTGCGTTTGCACGCGCACGTAGCGAATCCGAAAGCTTTGTTTGAAGTGGCGGCGCGTTTTGGTCGCGTTGAATCGACCAAGGCCGATGATATGCACGCACAAAAGCGTAGCAGTCTGGGCACAGGTGGCGTTGTCGTCATTACCGACAGTGCTGCCGATTTGCCACTGGGTATTGCCGAGAAATTGAATATTCATGTGGTGCCGATGCGTCTGAATTTTGGCGACGATGATTACCTCGATAAAATCGGCTTGACCACGGCAGAGTTTTATCGAAAGCTTCGCACCGAAATTGTCTTGCCGAAAACCAGCCAGCCATCACCGGGCGATTTCCGTCGGCAATTCGAATTCTTGCTGTCGCATCATCCGGCGTTTGTGTACGTTGGTTTATCGCGTGCGGTATCGGGCACGATTCAATCGGCCGAAACAGCCGCGCAGCGTGGCCACGCCGACCGGAGTTTTATTTTCGATACCGCCAATGCCGCCGGTGGCGAAGCTTTGCTGGCCATGGTCGCTGCCGAAGCCGCGCAACGGGGCGAAAGTCCTGAAGCCATCATGGCGCTGCTGGCAAAATTGAAACCGCAGACCGAAACCTGGGCCATTGCGCGCGAAATCAGTCATGCTGTTCGTGGTGGCCGAGTACCCCGTTGGGCGAAACACTTTGCCGAATGGCTGGGTTTGACGCCCATGGTGAAAGTGACACCGGAAGGCAAACTGAAACCGCATAGCGCATTTTTCGGCAAGAAAGATATTCCAAGACGTTTCGCACAATATGTTTCGAAATCGATTGATCACGATAAAAAATGGCGTCTGATTGTGGGGCATTGCGATGCGGCCGAAGAGGGTGAAGCCTTGCTCGCCGAGCTGAAAAAACTGATTCCACTCCAAGATGGCTGGTGTGTTGAAACCGGCCCTGCCGTTGGCGCGCATGCAGGCCCTGGCGCCTTGGTCATTTCATTGCAGCCAGTGCTGTAAGCCATGTTGGATATCTTTATTTTATTGGCGGCTTATTTTCTGGGCTCGATCTCCGGCAGTTTGCTATTGGGCCGTTTTCGTGGCGTTGATATTCGCAATCAAGGCAGCGGTAATGCTGGCGGCACCAACGCATTTCGCACGCAGGGCTTTAGGTTTGCTTTAGGCGTTGTACTGGTTGATGTTGGCAAGGGTGCATTGGCAGCTTATTTGGCATTACGTTTTTCATCCCCCTCGTATACGCAAATTTTGCCGTCCGTCGCCGCGTTCTGCGCCGTGCTTGGTCATGTGTGGCCGGTATTCCACGGTTTTCGTGGTGGCAAAGGTGCTGCCACGCTGGTGGGCGGATTATTGATGTTATGGCCGTTCTCGGTTCTGGTGCTATTGATCGTCTGGTCTTTATGCCTCACGTTGAGCGGTTATGTGGGTTTGTCCACCGTGCTGGCTGGATTCGGTTTGTTGGTACTTGCACTTGTAACGGATGCTGTAATGCCATTGCTGCTTTTTTCGGCGGCAGCGGCATGTTTAATGCTGTTCACCCATCGCGGTAATATGCAGCGGCTTTTGCAAAGAAACGAATACCGTTTTGAAAAGGCCATGCTTTGGCAACGTCTCTGGCGCAATCTGTTCGGGAAATCCGTGTGATTGACCGTGCCTTGCTTTCATTGATTTCGCAAAGCCCCGTCAGTGGTGTCGTACTCGCTGAGCAGTTGGGCATTAGTCGCAGCGCGGTTTGGAAGCGTATTCAACTCTTGCGCGATGCCGGTTTTGAAATAGAAACAAAAGCTGCTCAAGGTTATTTCCTGAAGAATTCTCTTGAATGGCTCGACAAAAACAGCATTTACCATGATTTGAATGCTGCCACAAAAAAATTATTGGGCGATTTTCATATTGTCGAACAAGTGGGTTCGACAAATTCCTGGGCGAAAACAGAGGCCAAACAAAAAGCCGGCACCGATATTTTTCTGGCCGAACAACAAACGGCGGGCCGTGGTCGATTGGGCCGCCAGTGGGCTTCGCCAATGGCGGCCAATATCTATCTGAGTCTGCGTCGCCGTTTCAATAAAGGCTTGCCGGCCTTGTCGGGCTTGAGTCTGGTGGTCGGCGTCTTGCTTGCAAAATGTCTGCGCTCGCAGGGCTTTGTCGATATCGGCCTGAAATGGCCGAATGATGTGTACGCACTCGGCAATAAAAAGTGCGGTGGCATCCTGATCGAAGTTTCTGGCGAAGCCAATGCCGAAATAACCGCAGTGATCGGTATCGGTTTGAACGTAAGAATGCCGATGCATTCGGCAAAAAACATTGATCAGGCCTGGACCGATTTGCAGCAACTGGCGGCAGGCAAAAACGTGTCGCGCAATAAACTTTTGGGCGCCTTGCTCAATGAATTATTGCCAGGACTGCAACGATTCGAAGACGAAGGCGCAGCAGAGTGTTTATCGCACTGGCCGCAATACGATGTCTTGCTGAATCAGGAAGTAAAATTGTCCGACGGTATCCATACTCAAATCGGTCTGGCGCTCGGCATTACCGAACAAGGCGCATTGCGCTTGCAGCAGGATGGCCTTGAGCGGCATTATCACTCCGGTGAAATCAGCGTACGACTTTGTGAGTGATATGAGCTTATTACTGGATTGCGGAAACACGCGTTGCAAAATCACACGTGTACTTGAAGATGGGTCGCTGGCACCCGTGCTGGCGATTGCCATCGATGCAGATGATTTTCTCTCGCAACTGCAACATCGGTTGGGCAGCGATATTGGAAACAAAAGAGCCTATCTTGCTTCTGTTGTCTCGGAAGCAATCACTTCTCGCATTGAATCAGCCTTGCAGACCGCCGGATTTTCGGTCATCCGTGTCAAAACCCAGTCCGAAGCATTGGGCGTGCGCATTGCCTATCCTATTCCGCAGCAACTCGGTGTGGATCGTTTTCTGGCTTTGCTTGCGGCGCATCAAAGACACGAATCACTATTGCTGGTATCGGCGGGTAGTGCGCTTACCGTAGATGTCTTGGCGGCAAACGGACAGCATCATGGCGGCATGATTACCGCCACCGAAACCATCATCAATGCGGCAATGGAAACCAGGTTTGTGAATTTCCGGAACCTATCCGGCCAGCCTGTCGGTTTTTCCAGCAATACCGGCGACGCTTTGGCGAGCGGCGCACGCTATATGGTGCTGGGCATCATCGAAAAAAGCTGGCGCGAAGCCAGTGCATTGCTGAACGAACCTGATCTGCCAATCCTGATAACGGGCGGCGATGCGAAAGCTTTATTGCCGCATTTACGGGATAATGTGAGCCATCAACCGACGTTGGTGCTCGAAGGCTTGGCGCTGTGGGCTGACTATCTGGAATCCGTTTAATCATGCTACGTAGCATTTTCGTATTTTTAATTTGTCTGCATCTAGGCACTGCCAGTTGGTGGTTGTTCCATCAGGATGCCAATGCTGCGGTTCTACCGTCGCGTGAAAAAAACACCTTGTCGCTGAGTTTGTTGAGTGAAGTTGAGCGTGCACAACAAAATGGTTCGGAAGAGCTCAACGAAGCGCCGCAGGACTTGAGCACAACACCGCTCTGCTTGAGTATTGGTGCTTTTGATACCCCGGCAGATTTGCGTGCCGCGATGAATTTGTTGACCCCTATTGCTGGGCGCATTCAATTCCGCGAAATGCAGGCAACGGCGTTGCAGGGTTATCGTGTTTTTCTACCGGCCGCACAAAGTCGCGAAGAAGCACTGCAATATGCCCGTCAATTGGCGGCGAATGGCTTGCGTGATTATTATGTGGTGACTGCCGGCGCACAGGAAAATACCGTCTCTCTCGGAATTTTCCGTGACCTGAAAAATGCCGAGGCACGCAAGGACTCTGTGGTGAAACTGGGCTTTAATCCAGTCCTGGAATCACGTACCGAGCAGGCATCGCAGTGGTGGATTGATGTCGCCGTGCCGGAAGATTTCAAGCTGGAAAGTGTGCTGCCCAATACCAAATTGAGCGCCAACAAGGTCACTTGCCAGTAACAACGGCATAAAAAACCGGAAAACTGTCGTTAATCTCTCAATTTCCGGTTTTCGATTCACTCACTTCAGGCTAGAATAGCGCCCTGTTGCCGGCATAGCTCAGTTGGTAGAGCAACCGCCTTGTAAGCGGTAGGTCCCCAGTTCGAATCCGGGTGCCGGCACCAAAAACCAGTTCAATGTAGAGAGCTTCACATTGATCATCGAGTGCCATAAATTCATGGCCGAACGCGATACCGCAATTTTTTTCCGGCCGGATTCTATTTCCTGCTGATCGGAACGAACGTTCCCTGAAGTTGCTGCCAGCAGTTTGTTACCGGTTCGTACCGGAGGCATTGTTCTGCCCTTTGCCCTTTGCAGATAAATTAAGTAAGGGGTTGTTCGATCGGTTCGTGCCGGACACGTCGTTCTGCCGTTTGTCCATTCCAAATAGTGTATGCATCGAACTCGATTCGGGAAGAATGTAAACGATGCCGTTCGTTCCCGCGAATGCCGGGCTAACGGCATCGCTGAAGAACTGAACCGGTACATTGATGCAACCAAATGAAATGCGATTGTCTTGGGGCGTGCTGCTTTGTAAACGTTCGGCGCGCTGTTCAGCAGGCGTGCCCTTGACCACCGGATGCAGGCTCAGGGCCTGTGCATCGTCAAGCACGAGTATTTGTTTGTAGTTCATGTCGTAGGACAATGAGGAAACAAATCGGCCGGCCGGGGTGATGCGATCCTCTGCACCAATTTCCGACAAGGATCGATTGCCGATATCTGGAATAGTATGATCTCCGCGTGCCGAGCCAAGCAGCGCCGGTGCCGCACCCTGCAGTTGACCGGCGTAATTGAACAAATAAACCTTGGCATTGATTTTGTCGATCAGGATAAAAGGCAGTTTATGGTTATCGCGCGAATCGATTACCCATTGCTTCATCTCCCGTATCTCGGCCGATACGGGCATCGAATCGAAGTCCTGCGACGATGTGGTTTCTGAGGCGACATTCATCACCTCGCTGTCCTGAGCCATCACATTTGATGTAAACAGCAATCCAAAAACGCTTGTCAATATAGGGGTATTCATGTGATTTGTTCCAGAAGCAAATGTAAAGTGACTGGGCAAGTACAACTGGCAGTAAAAACGTGGCGTTGTTCTTTGCATGGCGACCAGAATCCACCTATTCCGGTCTGGCCTCGGTTCGTTGCCACACGTAAGTTCTCTTTAACAGTTGTTTTTGCTCATCCGAAAATTTGAATTGTGAACTATGAATTTATCCTGCATCTCGACAAGCTCCAATCTCGATATGCCGTCTGGTGATGTTACCGGGAATGCTGCCTGCAAAACGCCCGCGTGATCAGTAGTGTTGCTCATTGGATTGAGTCAGGGGGTATCTTTGGGGGCATAATTTCAAAGGATGCCAACAAAATGCCAATTGAAACAAGAGTATATACCCTGACTGTGGTGTCGGGTGCCGCACCAAAAGTAAGCCACCCACGTCAACCCGTGAATTCGATCCACAACCTTTGTATTACGGAATCGGCGTTTTTGTAGAGTCATTCCCTGCCAGTTGTCCAACGCCGCAATAGGCTGCCATAAGCCCTTTCTGATACCCTAGGCATCCCCGAAAATGCTGGATTGCTTATGTCGCAAACACGACCGCAAATTGTTATCATTGGCGCTCCCACCGATATCGGCGCAGGCCATCTGGGTGGCTCTATGG
>JBOHYH010000286.1:0-8169 GCA_050737775.1 Arenimonas sp. | reverse complement strand
CCCCCATAACGCAACATGCTTGCCGCTTTTGGATTGAATGACGAGAACAAAGGCTTGAAAGTGGCCATCGCTGTTTCGGCTACCCGACCAAGTCCGGGAATTTTGGCAGGCAACCACAATGCACGGCGCCAACGCGGAATATCTCGAAATGACGGATAGCCGCCAAACAATTCGTCGCCACCCAACCCCGAAATGGCGACTTTCAAACCCGCTGCACGGGTAGCTTTGCTGACAAACCAGCTATTGATGCCATCGATACTAGGCTGATCCATGGCCTGCAATATGGCGGGCAGATCATTGATGAATTCCTGATTCGCGATACTGTGCTGCGCATGCTGCGTTCCATATAACGCAGCTACCTGAGCAGCCAGCGGTGCTTCATCATCGGCACGCCCCTGGTATTCCGAAAATGACAGGGTCAGTGTCGAAATATTTTTCTGCATCTCGGACATCAAACCAACAATCGCTCCCGAGTCGAGACCCGCTGATAGAAATGCACCGACTGGTACATCAGCTATTAAATGATGCTTTACCGAATCAAAAACCGCTTCGCGAACTTTTTCCTGTAATTCCTGTGTACTGGTCGGCGAATAATTTTCGGCCTGCTGCCAGATATCCGCCAACGTAAAATAGTGTACTGGTGCAGACGCCCCGGTCCGGGTTACCCAAAGATAACTGCCGGCCGGCAAGGCACGTATATCCTGATACAAGGTATAAGGATCAGGAATGCTTCCGAGCAAATAAAAACCCACAGCGCCGGCTGGTTCCGGTGCGCAGGAAACATTTCCGCCAGCGAGCAAGGCCTTTACCTGCGAAGCAAACCTCAGCGTCCAGCCGTCATCGGCATAATAAAGTGGCTTGATGCCGTAAGGATCACGAGCCAGCAATGTCGCCTGCTTGTCGGCATCCCAAATGGCGAAGCTAAACATACCGCGCAGTTGCGGCAGCATTGCAGCGCCCTGGTCGTCATAAAGATGAAGCAAAACTTCGGTGTCCGAGTCGGATTCGAATAGGTAACCTTTTTTCTCGAGCCCGATTCGCAACTCGCGATAATTATAGATTTCACCATTGAAGGTAATGACCAGCTTGCCGTTCTTGCGCGCCATTGGCTGAGCGCCACGTTCCGACAAATCAATAATGGAAAGTCTGCGATGGCCGAAGCCGTTACGGCCGTCGGGCGATATCCACTCGCCTTTTCCATCCGGACCGCGTGCAGCCATGTGGTCGCGAATGCGCTGCAACTCTGCCAGTTTCACATCGGGCGCCACTGGGTGGTAGGCAATAATTCCAGCTATACCGCACATGTCGGCGCCCCGGAATGAAACGAATTACCGGACAGCTTCCCTTGAAGCGCCCACACTTGCTGCCGAAACAAGTTTTGTCCGAAGGTAGCGTGTACTCGCTCGGAAAGGTCTGTCACCCTCTCGAATGAAAGTGCTTTTGCAATATTGTCTGCAAGATTTTCTTCATTACTGACAAAGCCTAGTTCGCCATCAAGCAGAGGGTCGACACTACCATCGCAATCCAATCCCAATGCCGGCGTTCCGGTCGCCATGGCTTCGAGAAACACGATGCCGAAACCCTCGCCAGTGCTCGGCATCAAAAACAAATCCGCCGCTGCATACAATGCAGGTAATTTCGTATTGGGGACCCTGCCCAGAAAGCGGACTGAATCCTGTACACCAAGCTGGTGTGCAATATCTTTAAGTCGATCTTCATCGTCGCCTTCGCCGGCAATCAGATAGAGAATGTCCGGATATTTTTTCCGCAGTTGCGACAGGCATTTCAATATGCGGTCATGTCCTTTGTAGCGCTCCAGGCTGGAAAGCCGGCTTACCGTCAACAGTACTTTGTTACCAGTCACGTCGTAGTCACTTCTGGCAACGTCACGCAAAAGCGGCACAAATGCGTTCGATACCGTATTCGGCAGTACGTGAACACGGTCGGCGGCAATATCTGCCCAAGCCAAAAAACGTCGTCGCGTATAACGACTGACGCAAGTCACCATTTCGATATGACGCAGATTATTTTCAATGAATTTGGACGGTTTATCCCAGGCCTCGATACCGTGCAACTGTAGCCAGACTTTCACATGGAATAATCGCGCCAGCAAGACTGCAAGAGGCAACATGAAAATATGGCCGCAAAAAATTACCTGCGGCTTGAATTTCAGGCAACTCCAAAATGCACGAAGACTATATAAAATCCTGTTGGATTCAGCGGCCAGTTGATGAACCTTGTCCGGCACCGAATCAGCTTTGCCGTTTCTGGGCACTATTCGAATGTCTGTCATTGCAGGCATGGCAGACAAGGCCGTTATCAGGTCACGGTTGTAACATGCGATGCCACCATCGCCGCCAAACGCATCAGTAACCAGAGCAAGCATTCTCAAACCAGTGCTCCCGCCTTCATTACCGAAGATTACTATTGCCGCCCAGCAACTGGTCGAAGTAAAGAATGGTTTTTTTCAATCCGGCTTCGAGTTGAATCGCTGGCTCCCAGTCCAGTTTGCTTTTCGCCAAGCTGATATCCGGCTTTCGTTGCAGTGGATCGTCCGATGGCAACGGTTTGAACTCAAGCTGCGATTTTGAACCGGTCAACTCGATGACTTTTTCCGCCAACTGCCGGATGGTGAACTCACCGGGATTCCCCAGATTTACCGGTCCGGTAAAACCCGCTTCGGTGTTCATAAAACGCAAAAAACCTTCGATAAGATCATCGACATAGCAGAAGGACCTGGTTTGCTGACCTTCGCCAAAAATCGTAATCGGATTACCCTGCAAAGCTTGCACGATAAAATTCGAAACCACTCGGCCGTCATTGGGATGCATGCGCGGACCGTAGGTATTGAAAATCCGCGCTACCTTGATGTCCAACCCATGCTGACGGTGATAATCGAAAAACAGGGTTTCGGCACAGCGCTTTCCTTCGTCGTAACAGGAACGAATACCGATCGGATTAACATTGCCCCAGTAGCCTTCGGTCTGCGGATGCACGGAAGGGTCACCGTACACTTCGCTGGTCGATGCCTGGAATATGCGACAGCGCAAACGCTTCGCCAAACCCAGCATATTGATGGCGCCATGCACCGAAGTCTTTGTGGTTTGTACGGGATCGTGCTGGTAATGCACTGGCGATGCAGGACAGGCGAGATTGTAGATTTCGTCCACTTCAAGATAAAGCGGAAAAGTCACATCGTGACGCACAAATTCGAAACGCGGATTACCATGCAAATGTTCTATGTTGCGCTTGCTGCCGGTAAACAGATTATCGGCACAAACGACTTCATCGCCGCGCTCGAGTAAACGGTCGCATAAATGCGAGCCAAGGAAGCCTGCGCCGCCAGTCACCAAAATGCGTTTTCTTGCTTCGTAATTTCTCATTCGAGACCTGCTGTTTTAATTTTAATAATACGGCCTTGAAAAACTTTATTCACATTTTCGCATGTGGAAAAGATTCTCAGAGCCGTCCATCCACATATTCGCTATTCAAAACAGCCTTCGCATCAAAAATGACGCTCACTTGTTTTCCAAAGGCACGAATCGCCTCTTCACCCATTTCGATAAAATGCGAGTGACCCACTGCAAGGACAATCGCATCATACGCACCGACCTGTGGCGCTGTAAGCAGATCGATCTGCAACAAGGCACTTGCTTCGTCAGCATTGGCATTCGGATCGAATACATCGACATGGGCGTGCGCTGCCCGCAATTCGTTCACGATATCGATAACACGTGTATTACGTAGATCAGAGCAGTTTTCCTTGAAGCTCAAACCCAGGATCAGCACTTTGGAGTCCACCACGTGGATACGCTTATTCGCCATCAGGCGCATGACTTGATGTGCCACATGCAGACCCATGCGACTGTTGATCCGACGTGCCGCCAGAATAAGCTCGGGGTGATAGCCGAGCACGGTGGCCTTATGGGTCAGATAATACGGATCGACGCCAATGCAATGGCCGCCGACCAAGCCCGGCCTGAACGGCAGGAAATTCCATTTGGTACCGGCAGCTTCAAGTACATCGAGTGTATCGATACCCATTTTATTGAAAATCATCGCGAGCTCATTTACCAATGCGATATTGACATCGCGTTGCGTGTTTTCGATGACTTTCGCCGCCTCCGCCACTTTCATCGACGGTGCGCGATGAGTGCCGGCAATGATTATTTTTGAGTAAAGCGCATCGACAAAATCTGCTGCCAATGGCGTCGAGCCGGAGGTAATTTTTTTGATGCTTACCAGACGCCGAAGTTTGTCACCCGGATTAATACGCTCGGGACTGTAGCCGCAGAAAAAATCGCGATTGAACACCAAGCCGGAGGACTGTTCAAGAATCGTAACACAGACTTCTTCGGTTGTACCGGGATAGACCGTGGACTCATAAATCACAACATCGTCTTTTTTCAGATACTTGCCAATCATTCTGCTGGCCGACTCCAGCGGTTCGAAATCCGGGCGATTTGCATCATCAACGGGGGTA
Source organism: Arenimonas sp. (assembly GCA_050737775.1). Lineage (GTDB taxonomy): Bacteria > Pseudomonadota > Gammaproteobacteria > Xanthomonadales > Xanthomonadaceae > Arenimonas. The sequence continues at coordinate 3,686 of JBOHYH010000286.1, read as the reverse complement.
GGTACGGTCACGATGTATACATTGCATAAGCGCAAATCTTCCATGTCATTCGAAAATTTCAGGTGTTTTGCCTGTCGTATTTCGTCTGAAGTCATTTCATGCGTGCTGTCCATGCCCTCGCACAATGCATGTATACGGGCAGAATTAATATCAAACCCGGCAGTCTCGAACTGCTTGCCAAATTCCACTGCCAAAGGCAATCCAACATAACCAAGACCTAAAATGCCTATTCGACAATTTTCTACCAATTGCATCATTTGTCCTCATCAGGCCGGGGGCGATTGCTATCAGATAACTCTGCACACTTTATCCTAATGCTGCTATTTTCGCACGCTGAAATCCCGGGACAGCGCTTGCTTTGATAGGTTTTCGTTTGGTGCTGGGCTATGATTAAATGATATTGAAAAGGTCATGCCTAAATGATTCGCGAATGGCTTAGTGCAATGCTGCGAGGCGACACTCCAGAATGTCCATTTCCGGATAAGCTTACCCACGAGAGCATATTCGATCTGGCGAATGCCGAAGGTATTGTTGGACTTCTGAATGAACGGATCAGAGCTGCGGGGCAGTCTTCGGACATCCCGCCAGAACTCAGTACCGAGCTCGCAAGAAGTGCTCGCATAAAAGCGCAGCAATCACTAATGCGCGAGTCCGAATGTCGTCGAATACTGAGCTGCCTCAGCGACGAGCGAATTGATGTATTGCTTTTGAAAGGCTCAGCATTGGCTTATTGGCTCTACCCTTCGGCACATCTGCGCGAGTGCAGTGATATAGATCTCTTGTTTTGCTCTTATGCCGATGCGCAAAAAGCGGTTGGCATATTGCAGACTTTGCAATACAGCTTGCTTGACCCCGCACTGGCAGGAACCCTGGTTAGTTTTGAGCAAACCTGCGTGCGCAATTCGAATGACAATGCCAGTGGCCTAGAGATTGATTTGCATTGGCAACTTTCGAGCTCTCCGGTTTTCGCCTATCGATTTGGTTTTGATGAGCTAAATGCAAGTGCGATTGCGCTGCCCAAATTGGGGAGCCATGCGCGCGGCTTGTCGCTGATGCATGCTTTCTTCAATGCTTGCATGCATCGCATACAGAATATGACTGATGGCACTGAAAACACATTGAAATGGCTGTATGACCTGCATTTACTGAGCTTAGAGTTTACGCATGCCGATTGGCAGAGCCTTTGTGAAACGGCCATTCAACGCAAGCTCGCCGGCACTTGCCTGGCCGGTTTGCGAGCCACCCAGCTAGAATTCAATACCGTTGTACCGGCCAATGTGTTCGACGCACTCGAGAATGCCGCCAAGCACGAGCATCTCGACGTAAATAAAATGCATCGCTGGCTTTATATCCAGCGCATGAGCTTTTTTGCGTTTCCAAGCACGCAGATGAGTATGCGCTGGCTTCTTCAGAGGCTCTTGCCAAACACCGCCTATTTGCAGGCTCGATATGGCGGAAGCAATAACTTTTTCAGTCTGGCTCTAAGGCGTATCCGGGCGGGTTTTCAGCGCTTGTTTTGATTTGTGTTTTTTGCTGCATGCAATTGCGGTAGCCAGCAACAATGCAAACACGGCCGTATTGGCAGTTGTTCGCAGGGGATAGTCCGCGTAAGAATGCAGCGACACAAGCAAGACGCTGATCCAGGCCACCCTCGATAACAGGACATCGAACGAATCGGCTTGCTTTTGCTGCCACCAAACACGAACGCCCAGGACGATAAACAAAAGCCAAAACCCGGCAATGGCGAACAACCCGGGGTATCCGGCTTCGAGCCAGAGTTCTGCATAATCGTTATGGGCGTGATTGACTACCGCATGATCTATGCTGGATTCATGCTTTGCTTCAAACGGCGTGTAGGCCTGCCGAAATGTACCCAAACCTGAGCCCATAGGAGCGTATGCTTTACCTGCTTCGATACTTATTTGCGTCATTTGCATTCGTGTTTTGTCGCCAGCACCCTCATCCAGCCGTTGCATTATTCCAGACAAGCCAAACTGCATAGCAACAACCGCTCCCAACACAACAACGACACTCAGCACACGTTTCATGCCTGGATGTCGCGGCAACGCAAACACGGCAAATAGACTAAGGAATACTCCCAGCATTCCAAGCAAAAGCCCAGCTCGCGAGCGCGCGACAGCAATCGCCAGAATAATAAAAACGCAAAATAATGCACTGCAGGCAATAAGAACAGGGGACGCAGCAGCTTTCGACGCGCGCTGATATGCCCACCACGCGGTGACAGCTACGGATAAGGGCAGACACATCATCAATAAACTGGCGAAGTGATTTCGATTGGCGAAAAAACCTACCGCTTCCGTGGTGTTGGTTACTTCATATAGACGCAGCGCACTAGTCTTGCCCTGGGCCAATTGGGCAAAGCCAAGAAATATATTGAACGTGACAATCAATGCCAAACCAATCAAGAGGCGATTGCGGTACTGACTTGATAGTTGCAGTGATGCAAGAAAAATCGCAATCCCAGGCAACAAGCCCAGCAGTGCACGTTCGGCACCATACGTTTTATTCAGACTGCCACTCGACCAATCGACTCCGGCTTGCTTCAAGTCGTGCTGCAAGGCAACTGCAAACTCATTGCTAGCCGGCCATGGATAAAGTTGAAGCAAAGGGACGAAGATGATGACGACAATAAATGCCAGAGCTAATGTTCTCTTTCCCGTACTTGCCGTTTTCAATTCAGAATACGGGTTGAATAAACAGGCAATCAATAATCCAATCGCCGCCAACTGGGCAAGCACATCACCAAAAAAACCTTGCCCACCGCCAAGCAGGCAGGCTAAAAACAAAACGACTATCGCAAGAACAAAAACAATCTTCTGATTAAGCATGCAGTTTTCCAAAAAAGAAGGCCGCTAATAGCGGCCTGCTTGCGTAAAGTCCCACTGGTGAACCCAGTTAAGGACTCTTGCTCATTTCATATGCGCCAATCGCCAAAGCAATGCCGGCTAATGTGTAGATGCCCGCATTACCCGTGCCGGTAGCACCGAGGCCAGTGCCTTTAGCACCCGGAGCACTGCCAGCTCCTGGTTCCAAAGACTGCGACAAGAGTTGTCCACCCTCACAAATCGATGTTTCTGGAATAGTTACCATGGTGCCGCCTTTAACTTCTTTCGTGCAGCCTTTACCGAAAACCAAGGTGGCGTTACCGGTTTTTGTGACCATCAGGCGATCACCTGCATTCAAGGATTGACCTTCAGTCGCCGGGACAAATTTTTCACCTTGATTGACCAAAACGGAGCCGCTCACTTCATCAAGAATCGCAACGCCTGTACCCTCTTGGGCGGAGACCATGGCGGCAAAGCTGATGCTGGTCGCGCACAGCGCAATTAAGATGGACTTTTTCATTTTGGACTCCGAGTGACAGGATGGTACTTATGAACATAATAGCGGGGTTTCGCAAATAAATGCAAGGTTTAGTTGGGATTTTGATTCGGTTTTGGTTCAGTAAGTCTTTGAATTTTCTGGATTCTCATGGCATCAAACCAGACGCTACCGCCAATATTTTGCTCGGACGGGACTCTTGCGGGTAGTTTTAACTGTAGCCGCTGGGCCAAACACTGGTTTGCGGGCACTTCAAAATCTACCGAGAAAGCCCGCCATTGTGCGGCATTGCCCTTCCATGGCTCACTATTGGCCAAACTGAGTTCACTACCCATGCACTGCAC
>JBOHYH010000285.1:0-2711 GCA_050737775.1 Arenimonas sp. | reverse complement strand
TGGCGGCACCGATGCGGGCGAAGATGATTTGCATCGGCCAAACGATATGTGGCAGCGTAATCGGCGTTAGCGCTTTGTTGTATTCGCTGACACCAATCGACAAGTTCGAGCTATGCACGAGTTGTTGCATCGTCATAATGCCAGCGGCCAGCCCGGAAAAATCTAACAACATCAAGGGCGAAAAACCGAACGTACCCTTGTCATCGAACGCAGCCATTAGTGCGATCTGGAAGATCCAGATAAAAAAGAAAATCACATCGCCGGCTTTCCCCATCAATAGCGAAAAACTGTCGAACAAGATGCCCATGCTCACGCCGAAGAAAATCATCGGCAGCAACAGCAAGGCGTAAATTTGTAGATAGACGCTGATTTCAGTCGGGCCATCGCCACGGATAATATGCAAAACCAAGGTGGTACCAAGTAAGGTGCCAATCAGCGACAACATGTACACCACGCCGCCAATCCAGCGTGCCGCCAGGAATAAAGCATTACTGATCTGGCTGGCCGCAATAATATTGCCAGCGCCGCTACGCATATCTTCACTGGCACGGCCACGGGTCAGATAAAAACTGCCCAGACCAAACAGAATGGCAGCAAGCGAAGCGGTACCAAATGCCAAGGCACTGCTGGTGTTCAGCACACGCGCATCGTTGAGCGAGATCAATGTCATGCCGCTGTCGGGCGCAGGCACCATCAGCCAACTTAAAATTACCACGCTGAACAGAGTGACTAACGTACTTAGACGGCGCAGCCGCAATCTGACTTCATTGCCTGCCAATACTTTAATGATGTGTAGTTTCATGCGCTTAACTTCAACGGGGTTTTTTCGACATTCACCGTTGTGCCTTCCTGCACAGCGTAGCGCTGAGTCATCAGGGCTTCTTCGAGGTTTGGATCGGCGGCGACCGCGTTTTCGCAAGGTGAGGTCGCATGGGCAATGCGTAGATTGACGAAATCGCCCTGGCGTTGCGAATGCAGCACATGCACTTTCGTGCGCAGGTTTTCGTATTGTTCGGAGCTAACGCGTGCAGACCAGATTTGTCCGCTGGCTTTATCGAGTATTTCGTCCGGGGTTTCAAACGCGATCAATTTGCCATTGCGCATGATAGCGAGCTGACTCGCAATACTTTCCACATCAGAAACAATATGCGTAGACATGATCACCAATTTCTTGAAGCCCAATTCCGACAACAAATTGCGAAAACGCAGACGCTCTTCCGGATCAAGTCCGGCAGTAGGTTCATCGACGATCAGAATATCGGGGTCGTTCAATAATGCCTGGGCAATACCCAAGCGCTGACGCATGCCACCGGAAAAAGTGGAAGCGGCACGATGGGTGTGGTCATGCAGATTCACCAGTTCAAGCAAATGCCTGATGCGGGCGGGATTGTTCACGCCTTTCAGCGCGGCGAAATATTGCATGAATTCCAATGCGGATAAATTCGGATAAACACCGAAGTCCTGCGGCAGAAAGCCCAGGTGGGCACGGATGGCATTCGGATTTTTGCTGATGTCCTGGCCCTTGAATAAAATCTGGCCGCTGGTCGGGCGGGTAAGGGTAGCGATCATCTGCATCAGCGTGGTCTTGCCTGCGCCATTGTGGCCGATCAGGCCCAGCACGCCGCTGCTTAGATTCAGCGAAACATCGTTGACGGCAGTCACGTCGCGACCGAATTTTTTTACCACATTGCGAATTTCCAGCATGGTCCATCCCCTTGAAAATGCCAGGCCATGCGATGGCCGATGAGTGCATCTTAGGGAGTGGGGTCGGGTAATACGCGGCCATGAAGTCAGGGTGACTAAAGTCCTGTTGGCAGGTTGCATGTTTTTGAAAATATTTTTTTGAAACAGGCATTCGGCGTTGACACTGCCCGGCTATGACTTGAGGCATACTCGCTTGAAGCGTTAATAAATCGGGGGACAGATGAAGCCATTTGGTACGAATGTAAAATCGGTATTGGCGCAGGCCGATTTCATCAATGTCGCAACGAAAGCCTTCGATAGCGGCCAGTCCCTGCCGCAAATGCTGATAGCCGCCTGTGAACGCAATGCCGATCGGCCCGCTTTCACCAATCTCGACTGCAGCATCAGTTTCAATGACGTCAACCGGCTCAGTGCCGATTTCGCTGCCTATCTGCGCCACGGCCTCGGCCTGCAACCGGGCTCGCGGGTGGCGATTATGCTGCCGAATGTATTGCAGTATCCGGTCGCTCTGCTGGGAGTATTGCGGGCAGATTTAATTGCGGTGCTGGTGAACCCGATGTACACCGCACGCGAATTGAAACGCCAGTTGAAAGATTCCGGTTCGACCGTTTTAATCGTGCTCGATAATTTCGGTGCAGTCGCCGCCGAATCCATCGAAGGTAGCTCGGTCAAACATGTCATCACCACACGCGTTGGCGATATGCTGCCGTTCCCGAAATCAAAGATTGTCGATTTCACCCTGAAGTACGTCAAAAAAATGATTCCCGCTTTCAGTATTCCCGATGCCATTCGCTGGCCAACAGCCCTGGCCAAAGGCAAACTTTTGCCGCGTGTTCAATCGCTGGCAAAAGCCAGCGATATCTGCCAACTGCAATACACCGGCGGCACCACAGGTTTGTCGAAAGGTGCCGTGTTGGCACACAGTGCATTGATTGCGAATGTGGCATCCGGCGAACAATGTTTTGGTCGCGCGATGGATGCAAAAACCGATACGGTGATGATCTGTC
>JBOHYH010000284.1:0-1262 GCA_050737775.1 Arenimonas sp. | reverse complement strand
CCGAGAACGCCGAGTAAGCTTTCAGGCGAACATAGTAGGTACCGGCTTGCGCCGTTGCAATGTTGCAGGTTTCTGCATTACCCGAAGCATAGGGACGGCAGTCGTAAACAGTATCGGTAGGAGCACTGCCAAACTTGACGTACATGTCCAGATCACCGGTACCACCAGAGGTCACAAACTTCAGACCGGTGGCGCCAGCGGGTACTACCAATGTGTAATTGACTGATGCCCCTGCTGCTGCAGAAATACCTGTTTTGGCTACGCCATTAGTCAACGGACCACCGGTTGTAGGTGGCGTTGTCGTCGAGCAGCTCACGCCAACGGATGCAAATGCTGCGGTTACGTCTGCCTTGGTGAAGGTCAGATCGGTCGCCGCTGTTTCTGCACCGCAAGCACCTTGGTTAAACGTGCTGCTCGATGTCCAGTAAAGATCATTCGCACGGGCAAATACCTGGAACGCTTTCTTGGTATCCCAACCGGATTTGGTGGCGAGCAAGTAGAACGCCTTGTTGTAAACGCCTGAAGAATAATGCACATCCATTGAGCTGGTGAAGTTGGCAGCATTGTCAATCGAGCTACCATCTTGCGGCGGGTTGTTCATGTAACGCAATGAACCGGTGCCTTTGAAAATGTCTGCACCCACCAACCAATCGTTGCTGCCCTTCATGAAGAACTCGGCAGCTTCACCGGCCATGTCGGAATACGCTTCATTCATGCCGCCGGATTGGCCGGAATAAACGAGCGCCGAATTTTGTTCGGTGAAGCCATGTGACACTTCGTGCGAAGAAACATCGAGGCTGACGAGTGGATGGAAAGTCGAACCACCATCGCCGAAGCTCATTGCCGAACCATCCCAGAAAGCATTTTCATAATTGCTGCTGTAATGCACTTTCATGGAAAGCTGGAATGTCAGCGGTGCCTTGCCGATATAGGATTGGTACATGTTGTAAATCACGCCGCCGAAATAATGCGCGTCGTTCAATGGTGAATAAGCGCCGTTGATTGCCTTGACGGTATTGCGCGGGCAGGTATACGAAAACGCAGTCGAACCCGAAGTCGCACCGTTCAAGTTGACGGTTTTGACATTGGTATTGTTCATCGTACAAGTCGTACCGCTTTGTGCGACATCGAGATAGCCATAATTGGTGCCGTATTCGTACTGGCCGGTTTTGGCGTTACCGCCGGGGCCGGTACCGACCAATGCATGCGTCAGACCTTCGATTTGCTTCAGGATAGCGCCGGTTTTTGCATCGACAATAACG
>JBOHYH010000283.1:0-2660 GCA_050737775.1 Arenimonas sp. | reverse complement strand
GGTCAGGCCAGCAATACCTTCAGCTTCGGCAGTGGCAGCGGTGCCTCCGTGATTCGTGCCAGTGCTTTTGGCGGCGCTCTGAACATCGACTTTGCGGCAAATGCGGTGATGGTCAGTCTGGTCGCATCCAGCGGTAACGGACAAGCGGGTCCCGTATTGACGGCGTTGCCGGTGGCATTGACCGTGCAAATTTCACCGCCTGCCGGAGTATTTGCCGCTCCCGGTTCCGGTCCACACAAACCATTGGCGTTAAGTGGCGTGCCGATTACTTTCGCAGTGACCGGTGGTGGTGGTTCGATATCGCTTATCAATGCCCTCACCAATGCCGCCGGCCAAGCATCTACCGTGCTGACTCTCGGCCCAGCGGCCGGTACCAACACAGTGAGCGCAACCGTGCTGGGTGGCCCTTCCACAAGCTTCAGCGCAACCGGATTGACGGCAGCGGTGGCGAGTGGCCTGACCATTGTGTCGGGTAATAATCAGGTACTTGATCCTTCCGTTAGCTCTTCACCGCTGACAGTAGAATTGCGCGATAGCGGCGGTGTCGTTATTGCAGGCGCAACGGTAAACTGGACAAGCACTGGCGGAACCTTGGCGAGCGCGAGCAGCGTCACCAATGCCAGCGGCCGGGCTAGCAATACCATTCAACTCAATGGCCTCGGTACCGTGCAAGTCAGTGCTACGGCACCGGCATTTGCCAGTGCACCGGCAGTATTTAACTTGAATGTAGCGCTCACGAATTTGACCGGGCTTAATCCGCTGCAAACCGAAGTAGCGAATGCTATCGACACACTCTGCCCTGCATTAGCTGCCGATACTTCACTGAGCCCGGAACAAAATGATTTGCTGCAACAATGCCAACGCATTCTTGGTTCGGCAGGTATAGATACTCAAGACACCATCAATGCCCTGGATGAATTGTTCTCGGACGTTGCATTGGCACAAGCGAACGCTTCGATGCTCGCTGCACAATCACAATTCCAGAATCTGAAAGCACGCATTGCCGCTCTACGCAGCGGTACCGGCGGCACCAGTTTCGGAGGTCTGGCACTGAATACCCCAAGTGGCAGCGTACCGATTGCCAGCTTGGTCAGCGCATTGAACGGTGACTCTAACGCTGCCGATAAGTCGAGTAATTCAGGTGATTTCGAACGCTGGGGCTTCTTCGCCAGCGGTTCGATTGGACGCGGTGAAGCAGAAGCCGGCTCAATCAACCCGGCCTTTGATTACGACATCAATGGATTGAGCGCAGGCGTCGATTACCGCATGAGTGACAGACTGATTATCGGTGCCGCGCTTGGCTTTACACAACAAGGCACCACCTTGCCGGGCAGTGATGGCAGTGTCGATACGACAGGTTGGAGCGCGTCGGCTTACAGCACGTTCTATCAACAAAACAACTGGTATGCCGATGCCGTGCTGACATACGGACAGAACCGATTCGATCTGCAACGCCATATTAGCTACACCTTGCCATTGTTCGGTGGTGGCTTCACCACGGTAGATCAAATTGCCAATGCAAAAAGCGATGGCAGCATGTTGTCGGCCGCTTTCACTTTCGGTCGCGACTGCCAGAAAGGCGGCTGGGCAATTGGGCCGTATGGCCGCATGATGTACACCAAACTGGATTTCGATGCTTACGATGAAATCCTGCTAAGCGGAAATGGATCAGGCCTAGGCTTGCACATCGAAGATCGCAGCGTGACATCGCTCGCCACGATACTCGGCAGCAAATTTGCCTACAGCCACAGTACCGATTGGGGCGTCTTGATACCGCATCTGCAGCTTGAATGGGAGCGCGAATTCAAGGAGGACCCGCAATCCATCCAGGCTTCATTTATTTATGACCCGACCGGCACACCGATCACGGTTACCGGCGACCCGCTGGACAAGAGCTTCTTCCGGATTGGATTGGGACTGTCGATGATCCTGACGAAAGGACGTTCCGGGTTCATCTATTATGAAAAGATGATCGGCCGTGACCGACTCGATCAAGAGAACTTGTCGATGGGCTTGCGAATGGAGTTCTAAATCAACGGGGCGCTGCTTGCTGCGCACGTCGGGTATATCCGGGTACAAAATCGGGGCGCAAGCAGCGCCCCGAGGTTGATTTGCTTTTTGCTCAGCCAGGTACGCGGCGAATCTTGGCGCCAAGGCCACCCAGTTTTTCCTCGATATTTTCGTAACCGCGATCTATGTGGTAGATCCGGTCGATGACGGTTTCGCCTTTCGCTACCAAGCCTGCGAGAACGAGCGATGCCGAAGCACGCAAATCCGTTGCCATAATCGGAGCGCCGGTCAAGGTTTCCACGCCGCGAATAATGGCGGTATGACCATCGATCTGAATATCAGCACCAAGGCGCATCAATTCGTTCATGTGCATGAAACGATTTTCAAAAATCGTTTCCTTGATAACGCCAACACCCTCGGCCATGCAATTCATTGCGGCAAACTGTGCCTGCATGTCGGTTGGAAATGCGGGATACGGTGCTGTGGTCAGGCTGACCGCTTTCGGACGTTTGCCATGCATATTCAATTCAATGAAATCCGCACCGGTATTAATTTCGGCACCGGCGTCCTCCAGTTTTTGCAATACGACATCCAGAATACCGGCACGGGTTTTCCGGCACATGACACGACCACCAGTCATCGCACCGGCA
>JBOHYH010000282.1:0-15135 GCA_050737775.1 Arenimonas sp. | reverse complement strand
GCTGTGTAATAGGGCACTGCAACGCCATTAAAAACGACCGGTTTTGCAGTACCGCCTATGCGTTGTTCGTAATGCAGATGGGGACTTGATGTGCCTGTGCTACCGACGTAACCGATGCGTTGCCCTTTACGAACGGATTGACCTATGGAAACATCAAAAGCACTTAGATGAGCATATAAAGTGTTGTAATCATTTCCGTGATCGATAACCAGATATCGGCCGTAACTGGTGTCGCCAAGATCTCGTCTTACGCTGACCGTGCCTGCTGCAGAAGCCACCACTGAATCACCGAAATCGCCGTCCCGATTCATATCTACCGCTCTAAGCGGATTGTGATAATCAAAGGTCGCCAAACGCCAAGTCTCATTGCACGCAAAAGGCATCTGATAAGAAGGCGCTGCTACTGCAGAAATGGAAACCATCATTAATGCAAGCCCCAGTAGAAAATTCAAATACTTCAAAGTAATCCCCTTAAATTAATTCGAACCAATAGCGTTGAAACATGATTGTTCTGATAACAGCCGCGGGACAGAAGCAAAACGCGCTGTCGCACACAGTCTGTCCAATGCATGTAAAGAGTCACCAGACCACTACAGGGGAGTACGGCGCCCCTATTTTAAGGGGGGCATATTGTTGAATCCAAATCAATGAAGGTCCTGATGCACCCCATCTAAATACGCTTGCTTCATCTTTGCTAATCCCTGCATGACGGAAATGGCAGGCAGGTAGCCAAGTTCACTGCGTGCTCGATCGATTTTCACCGTACATTCACATGCCATCAGGTCGGTTGCGAAGCGCATCAAAGGTGGCTCGCTCTTAAGCCCGAAAGTCTTCCAGAACCCCTCAACAAAGTAGGCCAGTTTTCGCGCAATATTTGCGGAAACGGATTTTTTTGGCATCTTGATATTTTGTGTTTCCATCATTGCGGTCAAAAACCATCGCAGGGTGCTGTCTTCACCATCCGTAATGAAATACGCTTGGCCGCCTTTCCCGCGAGTCAGTGTCAATCTGACTGCATGTACTAAATTGTGAATATTGGTTGTCGATGTTTTCGCTTTTCCTCCATCTATCCATAGGAACTTCTTGGTAGTGACCATCTTTTTCAACACGGGCAGGATTGATGTATCGCCTGGACCCCATACAAGTCTCGGTCGCAAGACAATCGTTTCGAAACTTTCGCTATTGGCGGCCAATACAATTTTCTCCGATTCCATTTTGCTTGCACCGTAATAATACGGATTGCGATCTGGGTAAGGCCGGCTTTCATCAATGTCGATCAAGTCTTTTCCACAAAAAAACGCCGCTTCGGTGCTCATATGGATAAAGCGTTTTACACCTGCCGCTCGTGCAGCTTGTAGAAGCTGTGCAACACCCTCTACATTGGCTCGCCAAAAGTCTTCTTGTGTGCCCCAAGGCCCGACATAGGCGGCGCAGTGAATCAGCACATCCACGCCAGTAAGCTGCGATGCATGCACATTGCCCAGTTCGCATCGAACAATCCCACCACCTAACTTACGTATCGCCCTATCGCTGGCATCAGAACGTGACATGGACCATAGAGAATGGTCTTGGGCAAGAGCCTTGGCAATCGCACCTCCGATAAAACCGGAAGCGCCGGTCAGAAAAATCTTCATCGATACTTACTCCAATAGGAGGGCGTTAAATACATGTAGCGAGTCGGAAGGGATTCGCGTAAAAAAAGCGGGAGTCTGTCTAACGTAGATTGGCTTTCTCTTTTCGCACTTGCCTTGGTAGGAACTCATCCGTATCAACTGCAGATTTGGTTCACTTAACGGACTATCACCAGGAGAACCGAATTAGCAACCAGAGCCGAGGCAGGAACTGGGGTGGTGGGCGAACTTGTGCGATCGGGCGCGGAGTGTGATCGAGACCATTGCCGGAAGTGTCTTGTGCAAACCTGAGCCAGTTCTGGAGCATCAGGTCCGACTCTTCACGGGGCCTGATGCTCGATCAAAAAACACAATACGTTTCTTGTGTACATCCGGAATCTCAATTGTAAGCGTTGCCTTTATTCCGCTTGTTCAAAATAGCCAGCATGTCGGTGGGAGAAACATAACCACCAATCAATGTTCCGTCCTGCAAGAAAATACTCGGGGTTCCGGTATCGGCAACACCCATGCGATGGCCGAATGCATAAGATTCAGCCACGGGGTTTACGCAGGTCTTTTTCACGATGGGTTTTCCTGCCATGGCATTTGTCACTGCCTTCCTTCGGTCGCTGGCACACCAGGCACTGACAGCATTTGCACTGCTCTGGGAAGCCAGACCTTCCCGGGGGAAAAATACATATTCCACGGTAATGCCGGCACGGTTGTACTCCGTCATCTGAGTGTGTAGTTTTTGACAAAAGCCGCAGGATATATCAGTGAATACCGTGACTCGATATTTCATTTTGTCAGCGGGAAATACAATGCGCTTTTCCGTACTGAACTGCGCGAGCATATCGCCATAAAGTTTTGCCTTGCTGGATTCAGTTACGCTTTTTCTGGACGTGAGGTCAATGACGTCGCCCTTGATCAGGTATTTTCCATCATCCCGCACATAGAAGAACTGATTATCAATCATCACTTCTTGATAGCCATCAATCACCGACGGTTTCATGTTTCCTATCGCCGCCTTGAAAAATACTTTCTCGATCGCCGCGCGGGCAGTATTGGATTTGGCCGCAAAAACAGCTCCTGCCATGCCCATCAGTATTACAAGTAACGTCATGTGTCTTGGTTTCATGAAAACTCCAAATTCAAATATCAATAGTGGGGATCGCTGTCTTTATGGCTTGTCCGAGCGTACGAGTGCATTTCTAGAACCACTTCGCTAACGCTTCCTTGAAAAAGTATCCGTCAAAACGCGACCGCATTAGCCATGGAAAAGCGGGCCTTGCCTGGCCCGCTCGTACCATTACCCATGTACTGCCACCCATTACTCGGTGCTGTGTTGCCGCTTGGCCAAAGACGCTTCAATCCGACTGGCCTTTTCGAGCATCTCCGGGTCATTAAAAGATTGCCTAGTCAACTTGGCTTTGTTCAATGCTTGTGTCAGATGCACATTCGTCAACACCGGCCCTAATATGCTTTCCAATTCATTGACATCGGTCAGTGTCACCGAAGCTAGTTGCAGGCGGCCTGATGCTCGGCGGTCATGAAAGATCAAGCCATAGTAGGAAAGATCCATCCAGTAATTGCCTGCCGAGGAGAAAGACTTCGCGACTTGAGCCGTGCTGATTGACTCACCACCGGGATAAGCTAGTGCACCTTCCAGAAAGTAACGACCTGGCTTGACAATATTGACCTCGGCCTGCACCACCAGATTACCGTCGCGCACCAAATCACGGAAGCGCCCGGTAAGTGCCGCGCCCGGATGACTGTACTGGATGCCATCGAAGGCTTCGCGCAGTTCGTCGTTGGCCAGCACGGCAGTTGTTTTCACCGTCAGGCTTGTACTTTTGCCCAGAGCCGGCTTGTGTTGCACCGGTAATTGCCAGCGGGCACTGAAGATACCGTCATTGGCTTTTGCATCGGCACCTCGTCCGTCGTCGGAATACAGGAACTTGCCTAATACTGTTCCAGCATTTGTAACAACTTCTGCGTAGTACTTCGCGCCGGCACGTTCGCCGTTGGCACGAATCACATCTGTCATCGCTGCATTGCTGAGTGACGGCACTTCAATCTCGGCGAAAAAATCCACTGTTTGTCCAGCTTGCGCCCGGTTGGTCGAGGACCAAACGCTGAATTGCGCCTCGCTTTTCTGCAGCGTCAAGGACTTCCTGGCAGTTGAGTGTTTTGCAAGCACCGGGTCCGACATACCGAGCGGCACGGGCTGCGACGACTTTGGTAGTCGTGCGCGTGCACGCATGTCATCGGCCACTTGTCGCATCAGCAGGCCTTTCGGAATGGTAGCTTCCACACTGGAGGGATTGGATACCGTGACAGCCTGAGCATCCACGCCTACTGGAAGTGCTGCGAGCATTGCAATCAACAACAGCGTGTTCAATGGAAGGTTTTTCATATCGGTTCCTTAGTACCAATCATTAATTAATTGGCGAAGTAATTCGGCAGTACTCATGTTGTCTCTGACAACTTTTCCTGGCTTGCATTTTTCGGTGCCGCAATTCCAAATTCCATCCTGGACGGCTCTGCGCTCGTCCCTGTCGTTGCCGTCTCGCATGTCATTGTGGTTTTCATGAGAAGCATCAATATTTCTTATATATTGATAGCCATCACTGCGAGCATCAAACATCTTGCGCTTGTTGCCACAGACCGGACGGTCGCCGAGGGTGTCACCGGAGGTGTTGTTGTATTCTCGATTAGGCAAGCCAAAGCATGCAAAACTGGATGCATACTGCACGATGCCATCATTTTCACCCGCAAGACAAACATCGGTGATGGATCTTCCTTCGTATCCACCAATGACATAAATCGTTCGTGCAGGCGCATTGGCATTGGCGATGAGTTGTTTGGACGGGTCGGTAGTTCCCAACCATCGGGTAACATCCTCGCAATCGTCGATCATCGGGGCCCATGTTGAAGCTTCGGCCATTGCATTGCATTTAGTGGAATGGTTGCCACAGATTGCATCCGCTGACTGCGACCCCCGATGCGGCGTGTTGAGTGTAAAGACGGCATCAACCACCCGGGTTGCCAGCTTGAAACGCTCCTTGTAATGAGGATCCACATCTTCGGTATTGTTTCCAAGGATGTAATCCATCGACAGACCACCCATCGAATGCGCAATCACGATGAAGGTACCGCCATCGGCGCTGGTCGTCTTACATTTATTGCCACCAACATCTTCATAGCCCTTGCCTGCACGGATGATTTGGTTGGCAATCCTGTCTGCAGCATGGTAGGCGTTGTATGGAATCGAGCCATCGTGGCCGATAACGTAGTAGGAAAGTGCGTAATTTCTGGTCACGGTTTTTACCAGATCGAAAGTCGTGTAGATCGGATTCCCGTATTGATCGACTTCCGTTACTTTGGTTTTTTTCCAATAACCGCGAGCTTTATTCCAGGCTGCGATATCGTCTCCGTAGGTATCAGCGGTCTGTCGCATGCCGTGTACGAAAATCACGCAGGGCTCAGCAGCAAAAAGCTGTGTAGAAAAAAATAGCAAAACAAAACCGAACATGGCCTGTAACAGGCGAGTGTGTAACATCAGTGAATCTCCTGAATTGCGGACGCCAATGGCATCGCAGTGATTTGCGAAAGAACGGGATACTTCATTTGTTTCCCCCCGGGTTATCGGCGATTCAGACAAGCACAGACAGTCATGACAGACAGTCGCCGTTTCTGCCTGCCGTAGTCTCGAAGTTCACTCAGCTCTCTGCCAGCCCTGCTTACGGGGCAGCTACCCCCCTCAATATAGGGAGGGGGCAATTCCCCATTGATGGCATGATGGGCGCTGGCCACTCTATCGACCTTGCATCGTGCCCTGCCAAATATGCAATGGATTCAACCATATGGACGTGGAAAATTTAGTCATGTACAACTAGGCAATATGATGTACCGGAGAGTCCTGCACCTTGTGAATTGCACACCTCGCCATCCGCATCTGCGCTGGCAAGAGGTATTGTTGTGCTTTTTGGCGTTCTGCTTCCTGTTCTGTGCGCCCGCAAATGCATTGGACCCACAAAAAGGCCTAAGCCAGTATGTGCACTCCAAATGGAGCACTGACGATGGCCTGCCGCAAAATACCGTCATGCAAATTCTGCAAACCAGGGATGGATACCTTTGGTTGGGAACACAAGCCGGACTCGCCCGTTTTGACGGTAAGGATTTCAAGGTCTTTATTCCATCCAATACTCCCGAATTGCAGGATGGCTACATCACGGCTTTGTGCGAGGACAAAACCGGTACCTTATGGATTGGAACCAGCCAGGGTGGATTGACGAGCTTCAGGAATGGTCGCTTTCATCGAATTTCATCGGCGAATGGCTTGGTCGGTGATCGCATACTTGCGCTTGCTTCTGCAGCTGATGGTTCACTCTGGGTTGGTGGCTACGGCGGGATCAGCCAGATACGCGATGGGCGAATCGTACGTACAGTGACTACAAACAATGGGATCACCGGCGATCCAGTGGTTTCCTTGCAGATTGATCGCAAGGACGCCTTGTGGGTTTCCACCTTGGGCGGCCTGTTCCGACTCGATGGCGCTTCAATCAAGCGATTCGACAGTGCTGACGGGCTTCACGACAGCCAAGTCTGGCGGCTGTACCTCGATACCAAGGGTATGCTTTGGGTTCGCACAGCCAACGGCGGTTTTCAGCGTTTCATCGACGGAAAATTCGTGCCGTGGAAGATCGAGGGATTGCCTGCAGCAGAAGCCCTACGATCCATTTACGAGGATCGCGATGGGAATCTCTGGGTCACCACGACAGATTCCGGTTTGTATCGCGTGGACAGTCGCGATGGTCGTTTGACGCAGTTTACGACCAAACAAGGACTTACTGATAATCACGTTTTGTCGATACAGGAAGACAGGGGCGGCAATCTTTGGATAGGTACCTTTTCAGGCGGTTTGAATCGCTTGCGAGATGGCAGTTTTACAACCTATGGAAAGGACGAGGGATTGGCTTCCGACAGTGTCTGGTCTGTTATCGAAGATCGGTCAGGGGATACCTGGATAGGAACCGAAAGTGGACTCAACCGAATTCACGAAGGTGTGATCTCGACCTTCAACAAGGCCGATGGATTGACCAGTGATATTGCCTGGTCACTTGCTCAGGATAAAAGCGGCGATCTATGGATTGGCAGTCGTGGTGATGGTATGACGCGATTCGGCAATGGCTCCGCCAAGCAAACACTTACCAAGGGAAAAGGGCTTCGAAGTGGTTATGTCAGAGCGGTATACGAAGATCGATTTGGTGATCTATGGATTGGAACAATGTTGGGTGGTCTGGTTCGTTACTCCGGCGGTGCATTTACACAATTCACGACAGCAGATGGGCTCGCCGATGATTCCGTCAATGCAATAGCGGAAGATTCAAATGGCATGCTATGGGTTGCCACCGAAAATGGCTTGAATCAGATACGCAATGGCCACATCGTAAACGATGGGAAGACGAATCTAATCGCCGACACCGGCATCATCCAGGCGCTATATGCCGATAAAAATGGTGTGCTATGGCTCGGTACGGTAGGCCGGGGGCTGTTTCGCTACAAGAACAATCGATTCATGCAATACACCACCATGCATGGGCTGCCAGACGATATGGTGTACAGCATTCTGGAAGATGCTCATGAGCATCTCTGGATCAGCTCCAACAAGGGTGTCTTTCGCGTCGATAAAAAACAACTGGATGCCATCGCAACACACGAACTGGATACTCTCGACGTCACTGAATTCGGTCGCAATGATGGCCTCAAGAGTGTCGAAGGCAATGGTGGCCCGCAACCTTCAGCATGGCGGGCACGCGACGGCAAACTTTGGTTTACAACTGTGCGTGGCGTTACGGTTGTTGACCCGGAAAAAATTTCACGCGATGAACATCCACCCAAAGTACAGATTGAAGCCATGACGGCAGATGAAGTGGCCATACCACTTGTTCGACCAGTCGTATTGCCTGCAGGTACCAACCGTTTTGAAATCCGTTTCACAGCCCCTAGCTTGTCTGCCCCCGAGCACACCCGTTTTCGCTATCGAATGGAGGGCTTCGACAAAAACTGGGTCGATGCACGCGCAAAACGCTCTGCCGAGTACACCAATTTGGCACCTGGCACTTACCATTTTCGCGTTTCTGCCAGTAGCGAAACCGGTGTTTGGGATGAGCAGGGCACATCATTCGAATTTCAGCTGGAACCGTTCTTTTACCAAACATGGTGGTTTCGTCTGATACTGACAATCGCTGGTGCAACTCTGCTGTGGTGTGCATATCGACTTCGTGTACGTTGGCTATATGCGCTTGCAGCAGTGCTGCAAGAACGCCAGCGCATCGCCAGCGATCTGCACGACAGTCTTGCGCAAGGACTGAGTGGTGTCATGATGCAAATCGATGCTGCTTCCCTTCGGTTACAGCGCTCGCCGGATGATGCGAAACATCATCTACATTCCGCCCGTGAGCTTGCCAAGTCGAGCCTGGATGAGGCAAGGCAATCGGTATGGAATCTTCGCTCGCCATTGCTGGAAGGTGGAAACCTGTTGAACTCACTGAAATCGGCTGCACAATTACTGGCATCAGGGACGGAAACGACTGTAGAAACCAGTTCTAGCGGAGTTGCGTGGGTGATACGACCCGATGCAGAAAATGAGCTACTTCGTATCACGCAGGAAGCGGTTGCAAATGCCATTCAGCACGGCCATGCAATTCATGTCAGTATCGAGTTGAATTACGCTTCGAATTGTTTGACACTTGTCATCAGCGACGATGGCAGTGGTTTCGACGCTTCCGTTGCCCAGCCGCCACAGGATAACCGCGGTTTTGGATTGAATGGCATGCAACACCGTGTACAAATGTTGTCAGGAAGTTTTGAGCTAACGAGCGCGCCCGGTCAAGGAGTAAGAATCATGATCAAGATTCCACGCTATCTCGGCATCAAGGAACGGCTGCTGCATGCGTACAGGCAAATTACCGAACATGACTGACATCGTTCCCACTCGCATACTTATCGTCGACGATCATCCCGTCGTCAGTTCCGGTCTCGCCGCAATTATTTCGAGCCAGGACGATATGCAGGTAGTCGGTGTTGCTGCGAGTGGTGCAGAAGCAATTGCCAAGTTTCGTTTATTGCTTCCAGATCTTGCTGTCGTCGACATGTCATTGCCGGACATGAGCGGCACGGATCTGATTATTGCTTTGCGTACGGATTACAAAGATGCACGCTTTGTGATGCTGACTGCACACACGGGCAGCTCTGATATCGACCGTGCCTTGCGAGCCGGTGCGGGGGCATATCTTTTCAAGGATACCGAGCACGTTGAACTGATCACGGCATTACGCACCGTTGCCCGTGGCGGACGCTACCTGCCACCTGCGGTCGGCCGTAAAGTGGAGCACGGTCCGGTCGATACCACATTGACTGCGCGAGAGCGCGATGTGCTTCGCTGGCTTGCGCGTGGCCACACCAATCGACAGATCAGTGTGGACCTTAATATTGGCGAGGAAACCGTCAAATCCCATATCAAGAATATTCTCGAAAAACTGAATGCAAACAGTCGTAGCGAAGCCGTCGCGAATGGCTTGCGAACCGGTCTTGTACGTGTCAATGATGTTTGATAAACGGTGAGTTCACCTAGACCTTCATTCCCGGGGCAGGAAACCAGAACTGCATCGCTGCGTTAAGCCTGACACTAGCTTGACCATAAAAGATGCGGCTTGCTTGATTGCTTCGCAATCGATCCCATGTCTGCAATTTAATTGCTGCTACCTGCGAAGTTATTGACACCCTCAAAATAGTGAGAATCAAGCCACCTGTTCAAGTCTTACGGTGTTCGAGTCGCGCATCGCAAAATGAACGTGACCACACATCAATGCCGTATCAGCTGTATCGCTCGCGTACGTGGAGTCGGCAATTATTTTTTGAAGACCACACCGTTTAGGTTTCCGCCTACTACTTTAAATGTCACTAAACTATTTTTGGCGACTGGTACGATTTAGCTTTTTATTTTTCTTGCCGCTACCCTGGATGGCCCTGACACCGGAAAAACATGGCTGTGGCGAGTTCAGTCATCGAGCTTGCCAACGAATGCTTGTATTTCAGGCAGTAATATTTTGAATTTGCAAGCGAAAGGGATTTGATCAAATGGGTATTCTTGCGCACGAACGCAATCTGCCAGCGATGGGTTTGGCTGCTTTAGTCATGATGCTATTGGGTCATCCTGTTCAGCTTGCTGCACAGCCTGCGAGGCTGACACCCGAAGCAACCTCATTGCCACTGGTAATGCCAGACCAATGGGATCCCAAGCAAGCAGAAATCACGATACGGGAACGTGCCGCCAAGATTGTAGATGCCTATTCCGAATCGGATGGCGTGTTCAGCCATGACGGTCGTCATGTCGTTTTCAGCTCCAATCGTGATGGCCTGGACAGTCTTTACGTCGCGGATTTGCAAGACTCAGGGCACAAACAACCGCCCCGCAAATTGGTCGATTGGCCAGGACGTATGTCAGCGCCACTCCTTACTTGGGACGATCAATCAGTTATTTTTGCCTCGGACGAAGGCGGCAACGAGCAAACTCATTTTTACCGAGTACCGTTGGCAGGCGGGCAGGTGGAAAATCTGACGCCTGCTGCATTGCGTCGCGATAGTCCTTTAGTGCCCGAGCTTGATTCCAATCATCTTTTCTATAGCGGGCGAGCCTTGGACCAGGCGCAGACCAACATCTACAAAACGAATCACTTGGTGCCCGCATCCGAACACGTCGTGTACCGCGATCAGGGCACCGGGTTTTTGTCAGATGTCAGTCGCGACGGCCGACACGCCTTGTTCATACGCTACAACACACACCAGGACCAGCAACTGCTGACTGTCGATCTAAACTCGGGTGTCGCCCGATTGTTGTATCCTAAAACGGCGCAGGCAAGCATCCAGAATGCGACTTTCGCACCCGATGGACGACGGGTCTATTTACAGACCGACGCCGGAACCGAATCGGCGCTAGTGCTGAGTTTGGCAGCCAGTGATGGAGTCGAGCTTGCACGCTACGTTGAAAAAAAACCGGCGACGGCCTCCGGAACAGGCTTGGCCGTTGACCGCCACGGTATCAACATTGCAGTAGCCTTTCAGGCGGGGAACCGTAGTGAAATCCGGCTGCTTGATGCGAAAACATTAGCTTTACGCAGCAATGTTCGACTGCCACTGGGTGATGGCGGGGTCAATGGATTCTCCGATAATGGCAAACACCTGATAGCGCATTGGTCGACACCGGATCATCCAACCAGTCTCTACTCGATTGCTTCCAGTACCGGCAAATCCGAAACTTTGTTGGCTAGCTCTCAACTCGCTAACGAGCTGCCTGCCATTACCACTTCCAATCACTTTATCTCCAGCTTTGATGGCATGCCGATTCCTGTCAATGTTTATCGCCCAAAGCGTGCTGGCCGTGTTCCGGTGATTGTGCATCTGCATGGCGGACCGGCGGGAAATTCATCGGCAAACTGGTCGGCACAGGCGCGGTTTTTCCTCAGCGAGGGCTACGCATGGGTGGAACCGAATATTCGCGGTTCCAGCGGTTTTGGGCGCAGCTTCGAAGCAGCCGATAACGGAGCAAAACGTTTTGACTCGTTTCGTGACATCGATGCCGTTCGCCACTGGCTATCTGACCAAGGCTGGGCCGATAGCAACAAGCTGATTGTGTTAGGCGAAAGCTTCGGTGGCTTTCTGGTTCTGCATGAAGTCACTGTAAATCCCACGGCATGGCGCGCAGGTGTTGATCAATATGGCATTTCAGATTTCCTGTCTTTTATGGACAGCACTACCGGGCTGGTGCGTCAGAACTATTTGCATGAACTAGGCGATCCAAATGCAGATCGTGAGTTGCTTGTACGCTTGTCGCCATTGGCCGCCGTAAATCGGATAGCTTCGCCGTTGCTGGTGTACGCAGGTGAAAATGATCCACGAGTTCCACGCGCTCAATCTGATGCCATCGTCGATGCGCTTCGGAAACGAGGTGTGCCAGTCCAATACATGCTTGGCAAAGAAGAAGGACACGGGGTGCGAAATCGTGACAACCGCATCCAATTACTCTTGCGCACGGCCAAGTTTCTTGAACAGGCCATTTCTGGCGCGGATATTGTCGATTCCGAAGCACTCAACACCCCATCACCACTGAAGTAGCTCCACACTGCGGGAGTGACATCGGCAGCCGCCATTCAAAACTACCCTTTTTATGAAAAAAAGGGGGGGCCACCACCTCGCAAATGTCTTTGCATGCACTCATGCAGATATCCATGTCACGACTTCTCGCCGAAAAAAAATCGGCCTTTGGTGTGCGCTTGCATGCAGCGACAAACCTCCCGCAAAACCTGGGCCAAAGGAGGATTCGATGCGCTTTCTTGTCAATTTTCAACTCGCTCGTGAGAGCTGCAAGCCTTGGCTTCATGTAGCCATCCGATGGACTTTGTCCATTTTGCGAATGGTTCAGGAAACGATGCTTCCCGCCTTGGAAATTCAAGCATTGATTCGAGATTCAAATCATGACGCCAACGAAACATTTCACAGATACCAAGCCATTCCGAGTGCTTCGCAAGTTCCATCACTCATTCGAGTGGTTCGAGCGCCACCCGCTTTGGTGTTTGCACCCAGTCTTATGAATCGGACAATTTCTGCCTGCCACCAATCAATGAAATTGGTGCGAGTTGCTGCGCGAGTAGAGAAAAAAGCAAAGCACTTATTTGACGATACTTATCCATTCTTTCGGGGAAAAACATGCCTTACTCAACGAGCACCTACGCTGATGCCAGCTACTGGGCATACAACGCTGCTAATGCCACTACCCCTGATACCATAATTTCCAATGGTGTCACACAGTCTGGAGTCATCAACATTGGCAGCTTGGTCGAATTAGGCGGCCAATTATTCAGGGTGATAAACGTCGTCATAAATAGTGTTAATGGATATACCGGAGCGGTATTCGAAGCCTTGGATGGTAGCGGCATCATCGTCGGTCATGGCGGAACGCACGACATCCCGCAAGATTTCATTACCGATGCTGTCATGGCATCGATCAATATCAATAATCAGTGGTCGTCTGCCAGGGCATTAGTGCAGTGGGCGCTGGATTATGCGGCGCCTCTTTCTGTACCTGTTAGCACGACAGGCCATTCTTTAGGCGGCGCGATGGCGCAGTTGTCAGCAGCTCAATTTGGACTGTACGCGGAAACGTTCAACGCCTATGGTGCCGCCAACATCATTGCAACCATGCATATGTCAGTTAACCCAGCGGCTACCGTGGTGAACCACCTGCGTGCAACGGATATTGTCTCTGCCGCAGCGCCGCAATTCGGGCAGGTAAGGGTGTATGCCACCGACGCGGATGTCGCTTACGTCAATCTGGTTCTGGGTGGGGGCCCGGCTGCTTGGTTGGCTGAGCAAGCCACTGGTCAAAACTTTGTCTCGCAACATGTGATGGGTAATTTTAGAGGTTCCGGCAACATCATGACGGACCACAATGCCGCCAACTATGGCAGCAACCAGACCAGGATCAATCTGTACCGTGCCGAAACTCTGGGCTACACAAGTTTGCTGGCAAATATGCTCCCGGAACAATTGGCTGTTGCGATGCAGGCAGCGGTGTTCATGGTCGAAGAACTCAGAGCACACGGCCAAGATATCCGAGATACAGCCCAAGCGGTCTCGCGCATGCAGGAATACATTCTCAGACAAACGGCCAACGGAATAGCTCAAGGCGTATACGCCGCTGCCGACATAGCACTGGCCATTGGGCATGCAGTTCAAGATTTGGCGGGGGACCTTCGTGACACTTTATTGGATATCGGATCAGGTATCTTCCATTGGGTCGGCGGTTGGTTTTCAGATGCACGTAGCTGGGTCGCGCCTCGCGTTGACCCCTTGGCTCTTGATCTTGATGGTGATGGCATTGAAACGGTTGCCGCCAGTACAGGCATCGTTTTCGACCATAACGGTGATGGTATTGCGAACGGTACGGGCTGGGTCAAACCCGATGATGGCCTTTTGGTTCTCGACCGTAACGGCAATGGAAGAATCGACAACGGCACTGAATTGTTTGGTGCGGACACGATCATGTCCAACGGGCAAAGAGCAAGCTCGGGATTTGAGGCACTCGCCGACCTGGACAGTAACCACGACGGTATCTTCAATAGTGCAGACGCACAATTCGCGAATGTCCGTATCTGGCGGGATTTGAATCAGGATGGCGTGTCGCAGGCAAACGAATTATTCACTCTTGAACAAGCCGGCGTGGTTTCAATCAACCTGACGCCCACAAGTACCACTGATGTGAATCTCGGCAATGGCAACTTGATCGATAATGTCGGCACTTTTACCCGCAGCAATGGTACAAGCGGTCAGGCTGGCGATTTGCAACTGGCTTCCAATACATTCTTCAGCCGTTTTCTCACTGCGCCCGAATTGCAGGCTGGCGAACAGCCGGACATTCCCAACGTCCATGGTTCGGGAATGGTGCGAGATCTTCGTGAAGCCATGATTCTGTCACAGAATCTTGCCACGCAAGTTGCCTCGCTATCTGCAGGCATGACCCGCGATGCCATGCGGGCACAGCTAATACCCCTTATGGACCTTTGGGCTGGTACATCAAGCATGCTGACGGGAGAACAGCAATACGAATCCTCGCATGCACAAACCAATTTGATGTACACCGGTGGCAGTTTGAGCAGCGCAGAACTCGGACGTATCATCGGTGTGCTCGAACGTTTCAACGGCTCTACGTTTGTCAGCTTTACAAGTACCGGAGGCCTGCCGGGCAGCACCAACATTTCCAGTTCCACCGTCAATTCCGGTACGCCGCAGCAAATGACGACAGTGACGGTGACTTTGTCGGCAGCACAGGTTTCGTTGCTCATGCAGAGTTACAACGCATTGTTGGATTCGCTTTACGGCGGCCTGGTGGCACAAACACGCCTGTCACCTTATGTTGACATGGTGACGATCTCACCGGCCGCCAACGGTACGATGGCCTGGAATTACTCGGCAGTTTCTGTAGCCATTCTGGCTCAGGCGCATGCCGGTAATGTCACGAACGCATTGTTTGATTTATATGATTTACAACAATACGGTGGGCAATTATTTGCTACCTGGTCGATTGATTCGCTGGTTGCCAGTATTGGTGCTGAAGCGGCAACACAAGGACTAACCACCAGTTTCAACCAGCAATTACTAACGCTGTTCGGGACTACACTTGGCAATGACACGGTGACTGGCAATACATCGGCGGTCAACATCATTCATGGCTTCGCCGGTAATGACACTCTCAACGGCGGTAATTTGAATGACCAGTTATTCGGTGGAGAAGGTAGCGACACGCTCAATGGCGGGAGCGGCAACGACACCCTGACTGGCGGAACGGGCAACGACACGCTGTCTGGCGGAACTGGTTCCGATACCTACATTTTCAATCGCGGTGATGGTGCCGACACGATCATCGACTACGGTTCGACAGCCGATGCTGGCGGTACGGCGGATC
>JBOHYH010000281.1:0-1886 GCA_050737775.1 Arenimonas sp. | reverse complement strand
AGGGCAGGGAATGAATTGGTTAAGTGATTTGCTGGAAAACGACCGCGATCCGAACGAAACCCGTGAATGGATGGAATCGCTGAAAGCGGTTCTCGATCACGATGGTCCGGAACGCGCGCACGAATTGCTCGAACGCATGGTTGAATTGACGCGCCGTACCGGCGTGCAATTGCCCTTCCATCCGACCACCGAATACATCAACAGCATTCCCTCGCATCTTGAACCGGCGATGGAAGGCGACCCAGCGATGGAATGGCGCATCCGTTCGATCATCCGCTGGAACGCGATGGCTATGGTCGTACGAGCAAACCGCAAACCCGGCGAGCTTGGCGGCCATATCGCCAGCTTTGCATCATCGGCAACTCTGTATGACGTCGGCTTCAACCATTTCTGGCGCGCACCAACACAGGAACACCCCGGCGACTTGCTGTACATCCAGGGCCATAGTTCGCCCGGTATTTATGCCCGTGCATTTCTCGAAGGCCGCTTGAACGAAGGTCAACTCGACAACTTCCGCATGGAAGTCGATGGTCAGGGTATTTCGTCATATCCACATCCATGGTTGATGCCCGACTTCTGGCAAACACCGACCGTGTCGATGGGTCTCGGCCCGATCAGTGCGATTTACCAAGCGCGCTTCTGGAAATATCTGGAAGGCCGCGGCCTGATGCCGAAAACCGATCGCAAGATTTGGTGCTTCCTTGGCGATGGTGAAACCGACGAGCCCGAATCCCTTGGCGCGATTGCATTGGCAGGTCGCGAAGGTCTCGATAATCTTTGCTTCGTGGTCAACTGCAATCTGCAACGTCTTGATGGCCCGGTACGCGGCAACGGCAAAATCATCCAGGAACTGGAAGGTTCTTTCCGCGGTGCAGGCTGGAATGTATTGAAAGTGATCTGGGGTAGTTACTGGGATCCGCTTCTGCAGCGTGACAACCAAGGCTTGCTGAAAAAGCTGATGATGGAAACCGTCGATGGCGAATACCAGAATTGCAAAGCTTTCGGTGGCGCCTATACCCGTGAAAATTTCTTTGGAAAATACCCAGAAACCAAGGCGATGGTGGCCAATCTTTCCGACGACGATATCCGTCGCCTGAATCGCGGCGGCCATGATCCGCATAAAGTGCATGCCGCTTATGCCGCGGCGGTTGCTCACAAAGGTCAGCCCACTGTGATTCTTGCAAAAACCGTCAAAGGTTATGGCATGGGTGCAGCCGGTGAAGCGCTGAATCCGACACATAACACCAAAAAGCTCGACACCGAAGCGGTGAAAACTTTTCGTGATCGCTTCCAGATTCCGGTCGGCGACAAGGACATCGAAAATCTTTCTTTCTATCACCCGGGTGAAAATTCACCGGAAGTGAAATACCTGAAAGAACGTCGTGCCGCGAAAGGTGGTTATTTGCCGCAACGTCGCAGCAAGTCGACAGTCAGTTTTGAAGCGCCGAAACTCGAAGCCTTCGAGCGTTTGCTGAAATCTTCCGGTGATCGCGAAATCAGTACCACGATGAGTTTCGTGCAAGTGCTCAATATTATTTTACGTGATAAAGATATTGGCCCGCGTGTTGTGCCAATCGTTGCCGATGAAGCACGCACATTCGGTATGGAAGGTCTGTTCCGCCAAATTGGTATCTATGCACCGTTCGGTCAGAAATACAAGCCGGTCGATGCCGACCAGTTGATGTATTACCGCGAAGACACCGCCGGACAAGTATTGGAAGAAGGTATTACCGAAGCCGGTGCGTTCTCGTCCTGGCTGGCCGCTGCAACAAGTTATTCGACCAATGATCAGCCGATGTTGCCGTTCTATATTTTCTATTCGATGTTCGGCTTCCAGCGCATTGGCGATTCCGCCTGGCAGGCTGCCGACATGCGTGCACGTGGCT
>JBOHYH010000280.1:0-16122 GCA_050737775.1 Arenimonas sp. | reverse complement strand
CAGACCATGGGCGCAGCAAGCAGCGCCCCTACAAAAAAACCGCACATGGCGCGGTTTTTTTTGAATGATTGAATCCTGTTGATTCCTTATGGACGACGTTCCAGTTCGGCAAGATCTTTTGCCTTCGGCATCAAATCTTGCTTGCTGACACCCATCCACAACAAAAGCGTACAAGCGACAAAAATCGAAGACAGAGTACCGAAGACGATACCGATCATTTGCGACTCTGCCATGCCCTCCAGCGATGCACCGCCATAGATGTACAGGGCCAACACCGTCAGGAACGCGACGAACGAAGTGATGATGGTACGGGACAATGTCTGATTGACGGAGCGATTCATCACTTCTGCCGGCGATACCTTTTGCAGGTTTCTGAAGTTTTCACGCACACGGTCAAACACCACGATGGTATCGCTGATCGAATAACCCATCACCGACAAGATACCGGCCAATACGGCCAGATCGAGTTCGTGCTGGGTAATGGCAAACCAGCCTGCGACCAGCACAACGTCATGCAAGGTCGTGATGATGGCGGCTACTGCGAATTTCCATTCGAATCGTGCCGCAACGTAAATCAGGAAGCCCAGAACCACGAAGATTGCAGCCTTCAGACCATTCCACGCCAACTCGTTGCCGATTTGCGGGCCCACGAAAACGCTGGGGAATACCTTGCCGGGATTATCGGAGGTCTGTGCAGCAACCAGCACCTTGTCCGAAAATTCCTGGATTTTCTTGGCATCGTTATTGTCTTTATTCAGACGCATACGAATGACGATGTCGTTACCTTCGCCATAAGTACGTACTTCCGAATTGGGGAAGCCGTTCTTTTCGAGACGTTGGCGCATTTCTTCGACATTCACCGGCTTCTCGAATTTGATCTCGGTCATGGTGCCACCGGTAAAATCGAGTGCGTAGTTGAAGCCTTTTGTTGCCATTGCACCGATGGCAATCACCATCAACGCGGCTGCAACAACGAGCGACAAAACGCGCATGCGCATGAAATTGATATTGCTATTTGAAGGAAAAAGTTCCACATCGCCTCCGGTGCGATTAAATCGACAGGCCGGTCATCTTGCGACGACCACCATAAATCAGGGTAGAAATACCACGCGACACCGAAACGGCGGTGTACATCGAGGTAACAATACCGATGATGAGAGTGATACCGAAACCACTGATTGGGCCCGAGCCAAACACGGCCATCGCAATACCAGCCAGCAAGGCCGTAATATTTGCGTCAGCAATCGTGCCGCTAGCTTTGTCATAACCGGCAGCAATACTGGCAAGCGGCGTGTTTCCGAGTCGTAGCTCTTCACGTATTCGTTCGTTGATCAGTACGTTCGCATCGACCGACATACCGACGGTGAGCGCGATGCCTGCGAAACCCGGCAAGGTCATGGTGGCACCGAAAAGCGACAACAAGGCAACGACCATCAACAAGTTCAGCAGCAAAGCCAGATTAGTAATGACGCCGAATGTCTTGTAATAGATAACGAAGAACACGAGCACGAAAGCAAACGAGAACACGACTGCCTGAATACCGCGCTTGACGTTTTCTGCACCAAGGCTAGGTCCAACAATACGCTCGGAAACAATATCGACCGGCGCTGCAAGCGAGCCGGATTTTAATTGTTCCGATAATTTCCGTGCTTCAAGCGGATCCAGACCCGTGGTAATAAACGCATTACTGAAAGTCCCGTTGATGGTCGCAGTATTGATGACGAATTCTTCGGTCACTGAACCACGAACTGGTTTGCCATCGACAATACGGGTTATCGGTTTACGCTCGATGTAAACCACCGCCATCGGTTTTCCGACATTACGCTGCGTGTGGGCAAACATGCGTTTGCCACCGGCAGCATTCAGCTTGATTTCAACGGCAGGCGTACCCGACTTTGGATCCACCGTCGGTGCAGCGTTGACCAGTTGATCGCCCGAAACGATAACGCGCTTGGACAACAAAACCGGAATATTCGGATCAGACGGGTTTTGTTTGCGCATGTAATAAACGCGCGAGCCCAATGGCGTTACGCCACCGTTATCTGCGCCGAAGGCATCGCCCTCCACGACTGCACGATATTCCAGAGTCGCCGTAGCACCAAGCAATTCTTTGGCGCGTGCGGTGTCCTGGATACCAGGCAATTGCACAATGATGCGGTCATTACCTTGGCGTTGAATAATGGGTTCACCCAATGCCGCCATTCGATTTCGGATGGTGATGATGTTTTTGTCAATTGCATCGGTCGCAATATTAGTCAACTCTGCCGGTGTTACCGTGGCGGTAAG
Source organism: Arenimonas sp. (assembly GCA_050737775.1). Lineage (GTDB taxonomy): Bacteria > Pseudomonadota > Gammaproteobacteria > Xanthomonadales > Xanthomonadaceae > Arenimonas. The sequence continues at coordinate 13,836 of JBOHYH010000280.1, read as the reverse complement.
ACTCAATGCTTCGGCACCATCTTCAATTGCCATTACGGGAAAAGCCGACTTAAGCGAACGCAATGCCTTTGTCTTTGCCTCTTCACCCGAGAAGGTGATGCGGATTTCGCTTGCTGTATTCGAGACATCGGAATACGCAATTTTATTGTCTTTCAGGAAAGTACCGATTTCCTCGGCATAAATTCCAATACGCTTTTCACGCGCAGCTGCTTGATCAACTTGCAGCAGGAAGTGAACACCGCCACGCAAGTCCAGACCCAGCGTCATCGGGTTGGCACCAATCTTGGCCAACCAGTTGGGCGCTGTCGAAGAAAGGTTCATCGCTGCGTTGTATTCGGCTCCAAGCTCGGGGCGCAGAATATCGGCTGCTTTCAGCTGCGCATCGTTATCGGACAAACGCACCATGACATTGTCGCCTTCGAGCGCAACGCTTTTATAGGCGACGTTTTGCGCCTTCAAAAGAGTCTGCACTTTGGTGACCAATGCTGCGTCGACCGGTGTTTTCCCTGCCGCCGCGACTTGAACTGCCGGATCTTGCGGAAAAATATTTGGCAACGCATACAAAGTGCTGAGAAGCAGCACGATAACTATCAACGTGTATTTCCAACGGGAAAATTCAAGCATGGAACACCATAAAGGCCATCAGGCCGTCAGTAAAGCGAATGGGGATTAAGCGGACTTCAGCGTGCCTTTTGGCAGTACGGCACTGATCGCATTTTTTTGCAATTTGATTTTGGTGTTTTCGGCAATTTCCACGGTAATGAAATTATCACCGATGTCATCCACACGTCCGGCAATACCGCCGCTGGTGATGACTTCGTCACCCTTGCCCAATTTTGTAATCAGTTCTTTATGTTCTTTCTGGCGCTTCATTTGCGGGCGGATCATCAGGAACCACATCACCACAAACATCACGGCAATCATGATCAAGGGACCAAAACCACCACCGGCAGGTGCTGCGGCAGATTGTGCGGCGGCTGGCGAAACAAAGAAATCGGAAACTGATTGAAGCAGGGACATAGGTTTTCTCGTAGACGTAAATGGATCAAAGCGTGCAATTATGCCAGAGCGACCGGCTGAACGCATGGATTCAAAGGATCTGGGCGCCGCTTTAGCGGTTTTCAACCCGTCTGAGGGCATAAAACTCGGACCTGAACTCCTCGAAGCGGCCCAATTCAATCGCGGCACGAATCTCCCGCATCAGCTCCTGGTAATAGTGCAGGTTATGAATCGTGGCCAGCATGGAGGCCAGAATTTCATTGCAGCGGTCCAGATGCCGCAAATAAGCCCGGCTATAGCCACTGCGACAGGTATAGCAGGTACAGCCCGGTTCAATAGGCTGCACATCTTTCTCGTATTGTGCATTTCGAATACGCACCTGGCCGAAATGCGTGAAGTAATGGCCATTGCGAGCATTGCGGGTCGGCATAACGCAATCAAACATATCGATGCCGCGAGCCACTGCTTCAACGATATCCTCGGGCTTGCCGACACCCATCAGGTAACGTGGCTTGTCTTCCGGCAATTGTGGGCAGATGGCTTCGAGCGTGCGCTCACGTTCTTCGGCTGGCTCGCCTACCGCCAAGCCACCGACGGCATAGCCATCAAAATCCAATTGTTTCAGGCCATCGGCAGATTGCGTACGCAAATGCGGATACACCCCGCCCTGCACGATACCGAACAGTGCCGCATCATTGCCTTCATGCGCTTTTTTTGAACGTTCGGCCCAACGCAAACTCAGCTCCATCGATTTTTTCGCAACGATTTCAGTTGCCGGATACGGCGTACATTCGTCGAAAATCATCACGATGTCGGAGTTCAGTACTTTCTGGATATGCATGCTTTCTTCAGGGCCCAGGAATACTTTGGCTCCATCGGTGGGTGATGCAAATGTCACGCCCTGCTCGGTAATTTTGCGACGCTTGGCCAATGAGAAAACCTGAAAGCCGCCCGAATCGGTCAATATCGGTTTATCCCATTTGCAAAAACCGTGCAGACCTTCGTGCGCTGCAATCACTTCCAAACCCGGCCGCAAATACAAATGAAAAGTATTGCCCAGAATGATTTCGGCACCGATTTCTTTCAATGATTCCGGCAACATGGCTTTCACTGTGCCGTAGGTGCCCACCGGCATGAAAGCCGGTGTTTCAACGCTACCGCGCGGAAAATGCAGACGACCACGTCGCGCTTTTCCACTCGAGGCAAATTTTTCAAAACGCATGCGACTCATACAATCTCTTTTTCGTTTATTGTTTTTGTGGATAGAGCAACATCGCATCGCCATAGGAAAAAAACCTATAGCGCTTTTCGATCGCATGTTGATACGCCGACAAAATTCGTTCACGACCCGCAAAGGCCGAGACCAGCATCATCAGGGTACTTTCCGGCAAATGGAAATTGGTGACCATCGCATCGACCGATTTCACTTTGACGCCAGGAAAAATGAAAATCTGGGTGTCATCTGCATATGGCCTTACTTCGCCATCGCGATACGCAGTTTCCAGCGCACGGACTACCGTGGTACCGACCGCGATCACACGACCACCTCGTGCCCGCGTCTTTGCAATTTGCGCACATAACTCGGCACCAACATTCAACCATTCGCGGTGCATGGTGTGCTCCTGGATGGTTTCGGTACGCATCGGCTGGAAGGTTCCCGCACCGACATGCAAAGTAACGTGACCGAATTCAACACCTTTGGCTTTCATGCTCGCCAATAATTCTTCATCGAAATGCAGACCGGCCGTTGGCGCGGCGACGGCACCCGGCTGTTTTGCGAAAACGGTTTGATAGCGAACATCGTCCGTGATATCGGCATCGCGCTGGATATAGGGCGGCAACGGCATACGGCCTGCACGCAGCAATACTTTTTCCAGCGGCTCGGCGGTTTCGAAACGCAGACGATAAAATTCACCCTCACGTCCGAGCACCGTAATTTCTGTGCCATCATCCAGCGTGATTTTCGAATCGGGTTTCGGTGATTTACTGGCACCTACCTGGGCACGGACTTCATGCGCGCTGGTAATCCGCTCAAGCAATATCTCGACCCGACCGCCGGATTCCTTCTGACCATACAAGCGCGCTGGAATCACCCGGGTATCGTTGAATATCAGCAAATCGCCCGATTGCAGAAATTCCGGCAGATCCCGCATGTTTTTATCGATGAAATCGCCCTGGTCACCGGGCACGACCAATAGCCGGCTGGCCGAGCGTTCAGGCAACGGGGCCTGCGCGATAAGCTCCGGGGGCAGATCGAAGTGGAAATCCGATTTTTTCATCTAGGGTCTCGTTTGAACCACATAGTGTAACGGTTTGAGTAGGAGCGAGCTCTGCTCTCGAAATGAGGATGCGTCGAGGTGCTTTCGCGAGCAGAGCTCGCTCCTACAGCCGGAACTCGGATAGACATCGGGCCCAAGGGCCCTCCTACGGGCTTTTCAGGGGGTTATATCGGCGATTTTGGCATGCTAAAATGGCGACTTAATTCATTGATTTGCTTGGAAACACGTGCGCGGGAAGCCCCTGCGCATTTTTTCTTTTTCAGCAAATCCTATCGTCGCCGCTGGAGTAGCCCATGAACATTCTCGATATTCTCAAACCCTTACGCGCCCGCGCCGGTGTTGTTCGCACCAACGGTCTGGATGATGCCACCCTGCTGCGTTTGAGCGCGCAATTTCCGGAGATTGTCGAAGCAGCGAAAGCCGCAGCCGAACTGTTTGCGGAACTGCAAGGCGAATTCGCCGAGTTAATCGATGCCGACGAACAGGCGCAAATCAATGCGACGCAAGGCGGCTTCGTCAACTTTTATGCCGAAGATGCCGTAAACCCCTATGTTGCGCTGACAGCGCGTGGCCCTTGGGTTATCACGCTGAAAGGCCGCGTACTGCATGATTCCGGCGGCTACGGCATGCTCGGCTTTGGACACACGCCTGCCAACGTGATCGACACCATGAGCAAGCCGCAAGTGATGGCCAACGTGATGTCACCAAGCCTGTCGCATTTGCGCGTTGCCCGCGCACTGCGCAAGGAAATCGGCCATACCCGTGGCAATAATTGCCCTTATGTAAAATTCCTGGCGCTGAACTCCGGTTCTGAATCCGTGTCGCTGGCTTGCCGCATCGCCGACGTCAATGCAAAAACCATGACCGATGTGGGTGGCGCACACGCTGGCCGCACCATCAAGCGTATCGCTGTCAAAGGCGCATTCCATGGCCGTACCGAACGCCCGGCGATTTATTCCGATTCCAGCCGCAAAGCCTACGAGCAACATTTGGCCAGCTTCCGCAATGAAGATTCATTGATCACCATCGAACCCTATTCGATTGAAGCACTGAAACAAGCATTCGCCGATGCCGAGACTAAGGGCTGGCACATCGAAGCGATGTTCCTTGAGCCTGTGATGGGTGAAGGCGATCCGGGCCGCGCAGTTCCACCTGCGTTTTATGCTGCAGCTCGCGAACTGACCAAAGCTCACGGCACCGTTTTAATGGTGGATTCGATTCAAGCCGGTCTGCGTGCCCATGGCGTGTTGTCGATCATTGATTACCCCGGCTTTGAAGGCCTGGAAGCACCGGACATGGAAACCTATTCCAAGGCCTTGAACGGCGGCCAATATCCGCTTTCGATTCTTGCTGTTAACGAACGTGCAGCCGGCTTGTATCGCAAGGGTATTTACGGCAATACGATGACCGGCAATCCGCGTGCAATGGATATTGCTTCCACCGTACTGGGCTCACTGACACCGGAAATTCGCGCCAATATCCGCGGCAAGGGCGTGGAAGTATTGGAAAAATTGAACAAATTGAAAGACGAAGTCGGCGGCTTGATCACCAAGGTGCAAGGCACCGGCTTACTGTTCAGCTGCGAACTCGATCCGAGCTTCAAATGTTTCGGCATCAGCTCGACCGAAGAATTCATGCGCGAACGCGGTATCGGCGTAATCCATGGCGGTGTGAACTCCTTGCGCTTCACCCCGCATTTCAATATCACATCGGCCGAAATCGATTTGGTGATCGAGCATGTCCGTTTCGCATTGCTGAATGGTCCGCGCAAAGCCTTGGATAAAGCCGAAGCAGCGTAATAGTAAAATGGGAACAAATAAAAAAAGCCGGAGCAATCCGGCTTTTTTCGTAGGGTGGGCATTGCCCACCGATTCTCCAAGATTCACACGGTGGGCGGTGCCCACCCTACGATCAGGCAAACGGGTCTTGCAAGATGATCGTGGCATCACGATCCGGACCGGTCGATACAATCGCCAACGGACAACCCGACAATTCTTCCAGCGCGCGTAGATAAGCACGGGCCGCAGGCGGCAGTTTTTCCCATTCGGTAATACCGGCGGTGGTTTCATTCCAGCCCGGGAATTCCAGATAGACCGGTTCGCACTGATCCCAGCCCTGCGCATCCAGCGGCGCGTATTCGCTTTGTTTGCCATGGTACTTGTAGGCGATACACATTTTCAGCGATGGCATGCCGTCGAGAATATCGAGCTTGGTGATGCACAGACCGGAAATGCCATTGATGGCGACAGCGCGTTTCAGCGCCACGATATCAATCCAGCCACAACGACGTGGGCGACCGGTAGTCGCACCGAATTCCTGACCGCGTTTACGGATATCTTCGCCGGTTTCGTCATGCAGTTCAGTCGGGAACGGACCACCGCCGACGCGCGTGGCGTAAGCCTTGGCAATGCCCAACACATAGTCGATCGAATCGGCACCAACGCCGGTGCCGGCGAGCGCGCCGCCGACGGTGGTGTTCGATGAAGTGACATAGGGATAGGTGCCATGGTCGATGTCGAGCAGCGAACCTTGCGCACCTTCGAACATCACTTTCTTGCCTTGCTTGCGCAGATCGTGCAACAGGCCGGCAATATCGGTTTTCATGGGTTCGACGTATTCGCCAAAAGCCAAAGCTTCATCATAAGCCGACTGAAAATCGACGGCTTCGACACCCAGGTATTTGGTCAAAACGAAGTTGTGGTAATCCAGCGCACTGCGCAGTTTTTCGGCGAGTTCTTCTGGATATTTAAGATCCGCAACACGGATACCGCGACGTGCCACTTTATCTTCATAGGCGGGCCCGATACCGCGGCCGGTGGTGCCTATGGCTTTACCGCCAGCGGCTTTCTCGCGAGCCTGGTCGAGGGCAATGTGGTACGGCATGATCAGTGGCGTTGCCGGGCTGATTTTCAGACGCGAACGCACATCGACACCAGTGGCTTCGAGTTCGGCAATTTCCTTTTTCAATGCGGCTGGCGATAACACTACGCCATTGCCGATCAGGCAAAGCGTGTCGGCGCGCAAAATGCCGGAGGGGATCAGATGGAGGACAGTTTTTTTGCCGTTGATAACCAGCGTATGACCTGCATTGTGGCCGCCTTGAAAGCGCACGACTGCACCAATTTTCTCGGTGAGTAAATCGACGATCTTGCCTTTGCCTTCATCGCCCCATTGAGCGCCCAATACCACGACTGACTGACCCATAAAAATCTCCAAAGCTGAAACCCAGACACAGAAAAAGCCGGTGGATGGCCCCCGGCTTTGTGAAATTATCCTTTAATTTGCCGGCTTTTGCAGGTTTTATTTTGTGTCCGTCAGCCGCCACGAATGAAATACAGCGCTATCAAGCCTGCCATCAGCATAAATCCACCAATGGCACTGAGCTGGCGCTCGGGCTGGGGCAATAATTGCGCGACCATCCGTTTCCAGGCTTTCGGGGCTGCAAACAAAAGCAGCCCTTCCAGAATCAGTACCAGAGCCAACGCGGCCAGTAAATCCGACCATTGCATCCGGATTAGCGCTGATTACCGAAGTATTTCAGGAACTCGGAATCCGGATCGAGCACCATCACAGTTTTACCATCGGCCAGGCTTGCACGGTAAGCCTCCAGACTACGATGGAAGGCATAAAAATCGGCATCCTGGTTATAAGCACCTGCGGACACTTCGGCAGCGATGGCATCACCTTCACCGCGAAGAAGCTGCGCAGCGAGTTCGGCATTGGCCAAGATAACCTGACGATCGCGTTCTGCTTCGGATCGAATTTTCTGCGCGGCCTCATCGCCTTCGGCGCGAGTACGATTTGCTACTTCGCCCCTGTCTTTGCGCATACGGTCATAAACCGAATCAAGCACCGACATGCTGCCCGCTGCCGCCGCAGAATCCGGGTAATCAATGCGTTTGATTCGTACATCGACAATTTCGATACCCAATGTCTGCGCATTCAGATTGATTGTCTTGATCATTTCACGCGTAATGTCGGTGCGGTTGCCCTGCGTGAGATCTTTTAACGTGCTTGAGTTCACCACATTGCGCAGCCCGTCGATCACCATCGGGCGAAGACGATCATTCGCCGAAGCCATGTCTCCGCGAATCGCACGATAGTAAGCGCCTTCATCTTTGATACGCCAGTTGACGAAGAAATCTACCAGCAGATTGATTTGTTCGGAGGTCAAATAAGGTTCGTCCAATTCCGTCATCGTCAAAATACGGCGGTCGTATTTTTTGACGGTTTCAACCAGCGGCATTTTGAAATGCAGACCTGGCTTCATCCCGGTGCGCACCACTTTGCCGAGGTTCAGCACAATCGCGGTTTCGCCCTCTTTGACGATGAACACACTACTCATGATCACGAACAGGCCAATAGCCGCACCTACCAACCATTTAGTCATCTTGTCCATTAGCGGTTACCTCCGGCTTCGCCACGATCACTTCTGGCGTCGCGACCACTTGTTGTATTTGCCGCATCACCACTACGTCGGGCGCTTTCAATCACTTGTGTCGTGGGAATCTGAACTGGCGAACTGCCGCTTGCTGGCGTTGGCGATGAGCCATTGAGCGGCAGATAAAGAATATTGTTATTGCGGCCGGACAATACTTTTTGATTGGTGCTCAGCACTTCCTGCATGGTTTCAAGATACAAACGCTTGCGGGTGACTTCAGGAGCCTTGCGATATTGCTCAAGCAACAGGGTGAAACGCTTCGCATCACCTTGCGCCCTCGCGATTCGCTCGGCGCGATAACCTTCGGCCTGGGCCTTGATTTTTGCAGCCTGACCACCGGCTTCCGGCAATATCTGGTTGCGATAGGCGCGGGCATCGTTTTGTTTGGCTTCGTTGTTTTGCTGAGCGCGCGTAACGTCGTCAAAGGCTTCTTTTACTTCCAGCGGCGGACGAGCATTGGGCAGACCCAACTGGGTAACGAACAGTCCTGTCTTGTACTTCTGCAATGAAGACTGCAGTTGTTTCAATGCGGCTTCCGAAGTTGTTGAACGTGATTTCAGGATGTCATCTAATTCACGTTTGCCCAGGGCTTCCCGAATCGCGCTTTCTGCCGCTTGTTGCAGAAGATCGCGAGGTTCCGCCGCGCCGAACAAATACTGTTTTGCATCGCTGATTTGGTACTGCACGTTATAGGAAATCTGCACGATATTCTGATCACGGGTCAGCACCGCCATTTCACCGGTAACCGGCGTAATTTCGGTTGCTTCCACGATGCTGACAGTTTCAATCGGCCAAGGAAATTTCAAGTTCGCACCTGGTGCCATGATTCGATCAAAGGCGCCGAAACGCAGGACAACACCGCGCTGACGTTCGTCAATCAAATTGAAGCAGCTAAACAGCACCAAAACTACAATTAATCCCAGAATGATCGGCAAGGGGCCGGATCCTGACGAACCGCCACGACCGTTGAAACCGTCTTTAACCCGGTTCATGAGATCTTCTACCGGGTTACCGGTGTTCTTGGGACTACCGCTGCCTTTACCAGGCGTATTCCAGGCCATGCCTACTCCGTTCGCTGCGGACTTATCCGCATTTGTGGTGATTAAGGATTGTAATTGGGGTCACTGTGGCCAACAAGCAAGGCCTCCTGCAAAAAATGGCCCCCAGGCTCGACCGCCATTCGTTCTGCCAGAACCAACGGCATATCGATTTCCAGCTGCCATCCATGCTCATCGCTTTGTTCGGACGCAATAGCGCCGGCCGCGTACAGGCGCGAATACAAACGCCCTTGGTCTGGCGGGAGCTGCAGTGTGGTCAAATAGCGTTGCTCAGAAAATCGACTGCCCAAAGCCTGACGCAGGGACTCGATGCCCTCACCGGTTTTGGCAGAGAGCCAAAAACGTTCATGGCCCTGCCCCGGGGTATCGTGGCGAGCAGCGGTTTCTTCCAAACGATCAATCTTGTTGAAAATCAATAATTGGGGAATGTCACCGGCACCAATTTCGGCCAATACCGTATCAACTTGTTCTATTCGGTCATCACGCAAAGGGTCGGCCGCATCGACTACATGCAATAAAAGATCGGCATCTCGAGCTTCGGATAAGGTCGAACGGAAAGCAGCAATCAAATCATGCGGCAGATCGCGGACGAATCCGACCGTGTCGGACAGAACAAGACTCGATCCACCCGCGATATCCAAACGACGCACAGTCGGATCCAGCGTAGCAAATAATTTATCGGCAACATACACGCCGGAACCCGACAAGGTGTTGAACAAAGTCGATTTGCCGGCGTTGGTGTAACCCACAAGCGCCACGCGGGGGATTGCGTTACGCAAACGGGCACGTCGCATTTGCGTGCGTTGCACTTCAACTTTCTCAAGACGGGATTGCAGCATTTCAACGCGTTTTTGCAGCAAACGACGATCGGTTTCCAATTGGGTTTCACCGGGGCCGCGCAGACCAATCGAACCACCCCGTTGGCGTTCAAGATGGGTCCAGCCACGAATCAATCGCGTCGCCATGTGCTTGAGTTGGGCGAGCTCGACTTGCAGCTTGCCTTCATGTGAAGCCGCACGTTGCGCGAAGATGTCCAGAATCAAACCACTGCGGTCCACCACGCGGCGGCCGAGATCTTTTTCAAGATTACGTTCCTGACCGGGCGTTAATGCATGGTTGACCAGCACCAGGTCGGCACCCATGGCTTCGCAGGCCTCTTTGACTTCGATGAGCTTTCCGCTGCCGATGTAATGCGACGGACTCGCGCGTTCGACACGCGCATTGATCGTACCGACCACTGTCGCGCCTGCCGAACGGGCAAGCTCGATGAACTCTTCCAGTAAGGTCGGATCTTGAAAACCCGGGCGATACGGCTGAATCAACAAGGCGTTTTCACCCTTGCGGGTACGTTCAAACATGAGTGCTGCCGGACCTTGAATTAACTGACAATGGAATCCTGCGGCTCATCGTCGACGACTTCACCACCGCTTGGGCCAATACGCACATTGCGCGCAGGCACCACGGTCGAAATCGCATGCTTGTAAACCATCTGGCTGACGGTATTGCGCAATAACACGACGAACTGGTCAAAGCTTTCAATCGTGCCTTGCAGTTTGATGCCATTCACCAGATAGATGGCGACCGGCACACGTTCGCGGCGCAGCGCATTTAAAAACGGATCTTGCAGAGATTGTGACTTTGTCATGGAGGACTCCTTTTTTATTGTTATCACGCACATTTGCGTGGGTTGCGACCACCGGTCCCGGGCCGCGAAGTTCTAGTTTAACGTCTTATGCTGTTATCAGCGAGTGATGAAAAGTGCCAGAGCATTTTCCAATTCGCTTTTCTCTACTTGGGGGTCAAACCAGCATAAATCAAGCTCGCCGCGAAACCAGGTCAATTGACGCTTGGCCAATTGCCGGGTCGCAGCGATGGCTTCTTCGCGAAATTGCTCTGCATTGGTTTCGCCCATCAAATGACGCCAAGCCTGACGATAGCCAACAGCACGCATCGAAGGCAGATCCCTATGCAATTGCGAATTCGCCATCAGCGTTCGCATTTCTGTCAGGAAGCCCTGCTCAAGCATCAGGTCAAATCGTTGTGCAATACGCTCATGCAGTACCGCGCGGTCTTTGGGAGCAATGCAAATTCGTAGAACCCGGAATGGAAACTTCTTACGCACACTATTTTGCTGCCATTCGCTAATCGGTATTCCGGTTTTCTGAAATACTTCCAAGGCGCGCGTAATTCGTTGCACATCATTGGGCTTGATGCGAATACCAGCAGCTTGATCGACCTGGGTCAGTTTTTCATGCATGGCGGGCCAACCACGCACTTCCGCCTGCGCTTGAATTTCGGCGCGCATTTCTTCATCGGCGGCAGGCATATCGGACAAGCCATCGAGCAAGGCACGAAAATACAGGCCGGTACCACCCACCAATAAAGGAATTCTGTTTTGCCCGCCTAGCTGCTCCATCAGCGGCAAAGCGTCTTTGGCAAAATCGGCGGCGTTGTAGGTTTCCAGTGGTTCGCGAATATCGATCAGATGATGCGGAATACCACTCTGTTCTTCGGCATCAGGTTTGGCAGAACCAATATCCATTCCGCGATACACCAATGCCGAATCCACGCTGATGATTTCCGTCTGCAAACGCTTCGCCCACTCGATTGCCAAAGCGGTTTTACCGGAGGCAGTCGGGCCCATCAGGGCGATGGCAAGTGGTCGAGCATCGTTCATGCCGCCATTTTACAGATTCGGCGCTGCATTCACTTACACGGCGCTTGACCCGCGCTATGATTCGGCCATGAACAGATTAAAAGCACTCGGCTTCCTATTCGTTTTTCTCGTGCCTGCCACGCTGCCAACGGCGGCCTGGCTAAGCGAACAGACGGGCTGGTTTAATTTGATGGCTTGGTATCCGCTGTTTTTCTTGTTTGTTCTAATCCCCTTGACCGACTTTGCGCTTGGCCACGACCCCGTCAATATTGCGCAGGCCGACGAGAGCAAGGTGAGCAAGCAAATTTGGTTTAAAGCACTCACCTTGATGGTTTTACCGGTGCAATGCGCGACCCTGATGTGGTCATGTAACTGGTTTGTCGGCCAGGACCTGAACTTTTTTGGCATGGCTGGCTGGCTTTTTTCCCAAGGCATTGTCAGCAGCATTCTGGCCATCAATGTTGCTCACGAGCTCATCCACAAAGATGCAAAACTGGAAACGGCCTTTGGCGGAATTTTGCTCACGACGGTCGGCTATTACGGTTTCAAAATAGAGCATCTGCGCGGACACCATGTACATGTGTCGACACCAGAAGACGCCTCGAGCGCACGATTCGGTCAGAGCCTATGGGCTTTCATGCCCGAAGCGATGTTCCGAAACACCAGGAATGCCTGGAAATTGGAAGCCGAACGACTGACAAAACTTGGCATGCCTGTGCTGCATTGGCGCAATGAAATGTTCGGATGGACCACCTTGTGGTTGGCTTTCTGTGCGACGTTTTACATCACCATGGGCTGGATGGGTTTATTGTTTTTTATTGCTCAGGGGCTTGTGGCGGCCTGTTCGCTGGAAGTCATTAATTACGTTGAACACTACGGCCTTGAACGTCGAGAACTCGATGATGGTCGTTTTGAGCGCACCACCCATCTACATTCCTGGAATTCGGATTACGCGCTATCGAATTTACTGCTATTCCAATTGCAACGGCATTCCGACCATCATGCATTCCCGAAACGCCGGTACGCTATCTTGCGACATCACGAAGACTCGCCCCAATTACCAGGCGGTTATGCAGCGATGTTTGTGCTCGCACTCTGCCCGCCGCTGTGGCACCGTGTGATGGACCCGAGAGTGCGCAAATTCAAAGAACAATTGACGTAATTTTGTTCGTAGCGCGGGTCATGGCTCCATCTGACCCGGGAAGAATTTGCGATAGATTAAAACCCCGGGTCAGGTGGAGCCATGATCCGGGCTACTTATTAATCAACGCGAATCCAGATAGGCCTTCAACGCTTTTACTTCGCTATCGGTCATAACGGAAAAACGTTTACGCCCCATCTCGGTCATCAGTCCGGATTTTGATTCCTTGCCGTTTGACAAGATTCCGGTTTTCATCAGGCGTGCAAAATTTTCCGCCGTGTAAGCCTTTGCAACAATCAGCGATGGCGCATCATCGCCCGGAAAACCATTCAGATCGGGGGCATGACACTCAGGGCAAGATGTCATCGCCAGATGTTTTCCCAATGCCAATGTATCGGTCGGCACCGTGGCCGCTGAATACACGATGGGGTCAGGCAAATCATCGTCGAAAGGGAATGTGCCATCTTTCAATTGCTTGCTGATTTCGTCTGACAACATGCCTTCCGGCAAACCCGGATTGCCCACCTCGGGCAAGGCTCGCAACCAGGTCGTGATATCGAGAATTTCCTGATCACTCAAGTATTGATACATTTTGATCGGCATGCCCAGCGGGCGATGACCATCATGGGTTTTGCCTTTACGGAGCAAAGCAGCAATGCCTGCGTCATCGTAAAGTTTTCGGCGCTCGGTCAGATTAGGCGCCACTATGCGCATTTCTCCGGCTTTTTCAATGAATACCTGACCCGCTCCGTTACGTGTATGGCAGCCATTGCAACCGATACGTGTCGCGATTCTCAGGCCTTCAACGGAATTGCCGACAGGTTCCATGGCAACGGGAATTATTTCGGCTGGGGCATTGGGCTCCGGCGCCTTGGCACAGGCGGAAAGTATTACCAACAAGGCAAGCGACAGGCTTTGATATTTCATAATTTAGAAAACGCCATGAAATACTGAAACCGGACAGGCCGATTGTGTCGAAAAATTCAGTCCTCTTCCGGCCAAACAATTCCGGTCGGTTTATTTGATTTCAACACTGGCTTGCCTTGCTTCGACACGGCATTCCAAATTTTCAAAGCATCGACAGTTGCAGCCACATCATGCACTCGGATTATTTTGGCACCATTCTGTGCCGCGATTAATGCGGCTGCGACAGAACCATGGACACGATCATTCACGTCGCGACCCGTTAATGTGCCGACCATGGATTTTCTTGACAGGCCTGCCAAAACGGGAACACCCAATTCAACAAAACGCTGCAACTG